>CAZIJO010000195.1:0-12005 GCA_964539515.1 uncultured Bifidobacterium sp.
CCGAGTTGCACCCCGGGCCGCGCGGCAATGCAGACCGGCCGCATTCCCAACCGCAGCGGTATGACGACCGTGGCGTTCCAGGGGCAGGGCGGCGGATTGCCCAAGGCAGAGTGGACCCTCGCCTCCGTGCTCAAGACCGGCGGATACAAAACGTATTTCACCGGCAAGTGGCACCTGGGTGAGGCGGACTACGCCCTCCCGAATGCCCAGGGCTACGACGTGATGAAGTATTGCGGCCTCTATCACCTCAACGCCTACACCTACGCCGACCCGACCTGGTTTCCCGACATGGATCCGAAACTGCGGGAGATGTTCATGAAAGTGACCAAAGGTTCACTGTCCGGCAATGCTGGGGAGGCGGCTAAGGAAGACTTCAAGATTAACGGTCAGTACGTCAACGAGCCCGGGAAGAGCGTCACGCTCCACGGTGTTACCTATCCCGATGGCGTCGTCGGGATTCCGTTTTTCGATGGCTACGTTGAGAAAGCCGGCATCGAATTCCTCGAAGATGCAGCGAAGAATCCGGACAAGCCATTCTTCATCAACGTCAATTTCATGAAGGTGCACCAGCCGAACATGCCCGCGCCTGAGTTCGAACACAAATCCTTGTCCAAGTCCAAGTATGCGGACTCGGTGGTCGAACTGGACGCCCATATTGGTCGCATCTTGGACAAGCTCAAGGAACTCGGCTTGGACAAGAACACCCTTGTTTTTTACACCACTGACAATGGTGCGTGGCAGGATGTTTATCCGGATGCGGGTTACACACCGTTCCGCGGCACGAAAGGCACGGTGCGCGAAGGTGGTAACCGCGTTCCCGCCATCGCCATCTGGCCCGGCAAAATCAAAGCCGGTGTGAAAAATCACGACATCATCGGCGGTCTTGACCTGATGGCCACATTTGCTTCCGTGGCTGGCATCAAACTCCCGGAGAAGGATCGCGAAGGTCAGCCCATCATCTTCGACAGCTACGACATGACCCCAGTATTGACCGGAACCGGCGCCTGCCCGCGCGATTCGTGGTTCTATTTCACCGAGGACGAGTTGTCACCCGGAGCGGCTCGTGTGGGCAACTACAAAGCCGTGTTCAATCTTCGCGGAGACGATGGTCAAGCGACCGGTGGCTTGGCGGTGGATTCCAACCTCGGCTGGAAAGGTCCGTCGAAGTATGTCGCCACGGCGCCGCAGATCTTTGACCTCTGGCAGGATCCGCAGGAGCGTTACGACATCTTCATGAACAACTATACGGAGCGCACATGGACAATGGTCACTTTCAGCGAAGCCATCAAGAACCTGATGAAGACTTACATCCAGTATCCGCCTCGCAAGTTGCAAAGCATGACCTACACCGGCCCGATTACCATCTCTGGCTATCAAAAGTTCCAGTGGATGCGGGAGCAACTGGGAAAGGATGGCGTCGAATTGCCGCTGCCTACGGGTAACTAGAGGCGCCGGCGCATTGCTTGAAGCACACGGGCCGTCCGCTCCGGACGGCCCGTGACATCACATCACCCGCGTGAAGAACCAGAATTACAACGTCGGTTAACCCAAGCAGATCGGGACCGGGCGCGTCACCCGGGGCCCCACGTTGGTCCGTCTAGCGGCAACCCGGGCTCCAAGAAGTATCATCGTGAAAACCATACCCACACACATCTTCATCGCCGTCGGAGCGCTCGCGTTGACCTGCGCCCTGGTCTCGGCCGCCCCGGCCCAAAACAATTCGGCCTTTGATGCACATCTCACCTTTGCGCCCGCCGAAGCGACGTCCCCCGGCGGCGGTGAGGCGGAGGATCAAGTGGCCGAACTCGCCAAGAAACTTCAGAACCCGGTTGCCAATCTCATCAGCGCGCCATTCCAGAACAATTGGGACTTCGGTATCGGGCCGGCGGAGGCGATGAAATACACGTGTAACATCCAACCGGTCGTCCCGGTTTCCATCGGCGAGGATTGGAATGTCATCATCCGTACCATCCTGCCGGTGATCTACGCCGAGGCGACCGCCCAGGGCTTAAGCGACCACTCTGGCCTCGGTGATGCCACGCAGAGCTTTTTCCTGTCCCCCAAGCAACCGGTAGGCGGCTGGATTCTGGGCGCCGGCCCGGTGGGTTATTATCCCACTGCGACCGACAGCGAGTTGGGCGCCGGCCAATGGGGTGCTGGCCCGACCATCGTGGCGCTCCGCCAGGAACACGGCTTCACTTACGGCGTGCTGGCGAATCATATCTGGTCCTTCGCCGGCTGGGGCGACAACGAGATCAGCGCCACTTTCCTGCAACCGTTTGTTTCATTCACGACGAAGCACTACACCACCTTCACGGTCAACACCGAATCCACGTATGATTGGGAGGACAGTCAATGGACCGTGCCGCTGAACTTCATGGTCCAGCAGTTGGTGAAAATCGGCAAACAGCCTGTCGCTTTCCAGGTGGGCTACCGCTACTACGCGGCGAAACCCGACGGCGGCCCGGACTGGGGGCTGCGCTTTGCGATCACTTTGCTGTTCCCGCGGAAATAACTCACTCCAACCTGGCAGCCCACCGTTATGAAATTCACCCGCCGACACAATCTCCTTGCCGGCACGCTCGTCGGCGCGTTGGCTTACATCGTCCCTCTCGGTCACGCCGCCGATCCGCTACCTTCGTGGAACGACACGGCTGCCAAGCAAGCGATCGTCACCTTTGTGGCGAAAGTGACCAAAGAAGGTGCCCCTGACTTCGTACCCGTGCCGGAACGCATCGCCACCTTTGACAACGATGGCACGCTCTGGTGCGAACAGCCGATGTATTTCCAACTGCTGTTCGCGCTGGACCGCGTCAAAGCCCTCGCGCCGAGGCATCCAGAATGGAAGGATAAGGAACCATTTGCCTCGTTGCTCAAGGGCGACGTGAAGGGTGCCCTGGCGGGCGGCGAGCAAGCTGTCCTTGAAATCGTCATGGTCACACACGCCGACATGACCACGGAGGAATTTGAAAAAATTGTCACCGACTGGATCGCGACCGCCAAACACCCGAAGACCGGCAAGCTGTTGACCGAAATGGTGTATCAGCCCATGCTCGAACTGCTGGCCTACCTGCGCGCGAACGGCTTCAAGACCTTTATCGTTTCCGGCGGCGGCATCGAGTTCATGCGGCCCTGGACCGAGAAGGTTTACGGCATCCCGCCCGAACAGGTCGTCGGCAGCAGCATCAAGACGAAGTTCGAGCAGCGCGCCGGCAAGCCGGCGCTTGTGCGCCGGCCGGAAATTGATCTCATTGATGACAAGGCGGGCAAACCCGTCGGCATCAATCTGCATATCGGCCGCCGTCCCATTGCGGCGTTCGGCAATTCCGATGGTGACCGCCAGATGCTGGAGTGGACCGCCGCTGGCAGCGGCGGCCGCCTGATGATGCTGGTGCATCACGACGATTCCGTGCGCGAATTCGCCTACGGCGCGAATTCCCACATCGGCACGTTCAGCGATTCACTCAAGGACGAGGCCGAAAAGAGCGGTTGGACCGTCATCAGCATGAAGGCCGATTGGAAGAAGATTTTCCCCTTCGAGAAATGAAACGGCCAACCACCCAGGCCGCTTCGCCAGGAGCGGCCCGTTTTTGGTTCCCGAGCATCATCAGGATTGGTTAAGGCGCATCGCTCGGGCCAGGCCTGGCTATTGGCACCCCAGCTCACACGTTGAGTTGTCACGGCGAACGGCAACCTCCTCGCCACATTGGAACAACTCGGCGGGTTGTCCGAGAGCCCGGTGCGCTTCGCCTGGCTGGAACTCCGCACGCCGGGCGGACGCCCGTCCCTTTGGAATCTCAGCTCTTGAATGGCAGCGGTGGAACCAGATTGCGCAGGCCGGCCGCCTGTTCGACCCCCACCGCCTCGTTCATGGCTTATGGGAAACCAACGTCGACGCGGACAGCCTCGCCGAAGAAATCCAGAACAAAATCGCCATCAGCTGCCCGCGCTGCAACTGCTTCCTTCAGAACGGAACGCGAATCACCAACCAGCACGCAGAAATCGGCTCACCGGTCATTGGTGTTCCCCACGCTCATGTAAGAGTTTCGACCAGTCACCGCGCGGGCACAACCGGGTTGGCTCAAATTAAATGTTACCGGGACGCCGACTCGAGCAGGATTGCTTTGCGGAGACGAGCCGGGCATCCTTTCCCGCCAACAAGAACTATTTCAATCACCATGAACAAATACCTGACTGAATTCATCGGCACGTTTTTTCTCGTGCTCACCATTGGCTGCACGGTCATTCCGGGTGCGGCGGGCGTCATTCCCCCACTGGCCATCGGCGCGGCGCTGATGGTCATGATCTTTGCCGGGGGTCATGTCTCCGGCGGGCACTACAATCCGGCGGTGACGCTGGCGGTGTTCATTCGCGGCCGATGCGACGCCAAGGATGTCGGCCCTTACTGGTTGGCGCAGGCGGTCGCCGGCGTCGTGGCGGCGCTTGTGGCCGTCTGGCTGGTTGGCAAGAGTGGCACGCCGATGGAGATCAAGAATGTCCCGGCCGCGTTCGTGGCGGAATTTCTGTTTACCTTCGCGCTGGCCTATGTCGTGGTGAATGCCGCCACAGCCAAGGGCACCGCGGGCAATTCCTTCTACGGGCTGGCCATCGGCATGACGGTGATGACGGGTGCGTTCGCCGTCGGCGGGATTTCGGGCGGCGCGTTCAATCCTGCCGTGGCGATCGGCGCCGCGATCATGAAGCTGGTGAGTTTCTCGCAAATCTGGCTGCACCTGGTCGCCGATCTGGCCGGCGGCCTCGTGGCGGGACTGGCTTTCAAGTTCATTAATCCCGAAGACAAATAGGCCATTGCCCTCCGCACGTCGACCGCCGCGCGAATGCGGGTCTTGCCTTTACCGCCGGCTACGGCCCGCTAACGAAAAAAGCAAGAGGACCATGTTCCGCATCGCCTGGACGAAGGAGGCTGCGGGCGAATATTTGCCTGTCGCCACCGTAAATAACTCTCAATAACTTTGAAGCTGCTGGGTGGGAACACCCGCAGTCAGAACCTAACGAGTGTCACAAAACTGATGAAAGACCCGATCAAGCCGGTGATGAATTACCCCACCGTCCGAAACGCCTTAATTCCCGCCACCCTTGCTCTGGGATTATTGTTTGGTGCTGGTTGCAGTTCCATTGGGCCGGGTACCGTCAAGCGGGACCGGATGCATTATTCCACCGCGGTGGCGGATTCCTGGAAGGAGCAGCTGTTGCTGAACATTGTTAAGACGCGTTTTGGGGACGCGCCCGCATTTCTGGAAGTGGTGTCCGTAGTCAGCGGTTACAGCCTCGAGCAAGGTGTCAGTCTTAACGGCCAGTTTTCGCCGGAGAGCATGCGGGGGGATACCTTTGCGGCCGCGGGGGCCGCAGCCAAGTTCACGGATCGACCGACCATCAGCTATTCGCCCATGACCGGCGAGCGTTACGCCCGCAGCTTGATCGCCCCCGTGCCCTTGGAAGCGATGATGTTCGTGGTGCAAGGTGGAGCACCCGCCGACTTTGTCCTGGGGTTGATGGCCCAATCGATTGAAGGGCATCACAACCTGCGGATGTTCGCCGGGCAGTTTCAAGCGGAGGAGCCCCAGTTCAGCCGGCTGCTCCAGCTCTTGCGTGGTCTCCAGTATGCCAACGCCATTGAGGCCGAGATCACGAAGGTGGGGGATCATCTTGATGTGTGGCTTCATTTCCATCCGATCGCGGCCGCTACCGCCGGTCCGGTGGAACAAGTGGCTGAGGTCAGATCACTCCTGGGCATTCCCTCCGAACTGGACCGGGTCAAAGTCAATTTTGGCACGTTGAATCCGGACCCCGCGGTAGTGGCGATTCGAACCCGTTCCTTGATGCAGATCATGAGTACCTTGGGAGCCGGCGTCCAGATCCCGCGCGAACAACCGGCCCGGGTCGGCGCCGTTCCGGTGGATCCGGCCGTCGGGCCGCGGGGTTTCACCGTGCATAGCGGCAAGGAGAAGCCGGCGGAGGCTTTTGTGGCGGTGCCTTATGAGGGCATGTGGTTCTGGATTGACCGGCGGGACCTGCCCTCGAAAACCACCCTCGCCGCCATCACCTTGTTGTTCAACTTCCTCGATGGCGGCAGCAAAGCCTCGCCGGTGTTGACCATTCCCACCAGTTGAACAACTGCCGATGAACCTTCACCGAACGCTGCCGCCCACCAACCGGGCCGCCGAGCACCGCCTCGGCCAGATTCACAACTCGGATGCCAGTCGGCCGGGGCGATGTTCGGCGCTCCCATTGCGGCCGGGGAACGTCGCGGCCCGATTCCGGCTGGCCGCCGGCACCCTCTTTTTCGCGGCCTTGATCGCGGCTGGTCAGGAGCCGGCACATCCGCTCAAGCCGCCGGACCGGTCGAGTCCGCGCGCCGCCTTGCAGACCTTCCTCGACGCCGGGGACGCGCTCAGCTCGTTTCTGGCCCGGGATTATCTGCCCTCCCCATCGCGCGCGGAATTTCGCCGCGTCGTTTCCCTGGGCGATGCGGTGGTGCAATCGCTGGATTTGAGCGAGGTGCCGCCGGCAACTCGCGTCAAGGCCGGGCGGGCGGCCGCTTTAAGCCTGTACGAGACCTTGAGCCGGATTCAACTCCCGCCCCCCGGCGAGATTCCTGCCGCTGATTTGTTCAATCCCATCGTGGGCACCAATTCCGCCCGCTGGACGATTCCGAATACGCAAATCGTGCTGGTGCGCGTGGCGACCGGGCCGCGCAGTGGTGAGTATTTGTTCAGCGCGGAAACGGTCGCCCAGGCGGAAGATTACTACGAGCGAGTTCGCGGGCTGGCTTATGCCCGCCCGGTTCCGCTTGAGCACATGCGCGAGCTGGTGATGGTCGGCGGGGGATGGTGGGTGCCGTCCGCCTGGATTCAATCACTGCCAGCCTGGTTGCGGCGCCCGCTCGCCGGCCAGGCCGGATGGAAGTGGATCGCCTTGGGGCTGGTGCTCGGCGGCTGCGCTTTGTTGCTGCGAATGGCTTACCGTCTGTCGCACCGTGGCAGCCTCGAACGCCCGTTCCGGCGCGCGCTGGCGCAAATGGCCTTGCCTGGATTTTTCATCATCGCAACGCCCGTGGTATCGTACCTGGCGCTCGTTCAGATCAACCTGCGGGGCGGCCCGGCCAGCACCCTCGAACTGGTGGCGACGGCGGTCATGTACCTGGCCGGTGCTTGGATCTCGTGGCGCTTCGCTCCGGTGGTCGCCGAAGCGGCCATCGCTTCGCCTAACATCCCCACGGAGAGCGTGGACGCCCATCTCATTCGCATTTGCACTCGTTTGGTCGGTATTGCGGCCGGGGCTGTCTTGCTGGCAGTGGGCGCGGACCGGTTGGGAATCCCCGTGTATGGGATCGTCGCCGGGTTGGGCGTCGGCGGTCTGGCCATCGCCCTGGCGGCGCAGCCGACCGTCGAAAATCTGATCGGAGGGCTGAGTCTGTTTGCGGACAAGTCCATTCAGGTCGGCGACTTCTGCCGGTGCGGAACGGATGAGGGGACCGTCGAAACCATCGGCATCCGCTCAACCTGGATTCGGGGCACGGACCGGACCTTGACCACGATTCCCAACGCGGCCCTCTCAAAGATGGCGGTCGTCAACTTCGGTCGGCGCGACGAGATGCTGATCCAGTCCACCATCGGTGTTCGCTACGAGACCAGCCCGGAACAACTGCGCTACTTGCTCGTGAAGATCCGGGAGTTGCTGCTCAGCCATCCGTTCATTGACCCCGAAAAAGCGCGCGTGCGTTTTGTCGGATTCGGGGCGTTCTCGCTGGACCTGGAAGTGTTCGCTTACGTGAAGACCCGGGATCGCGCGGAATTCCTTGGCATCCGAGAAGACCTCTGGCTGCGAGTCATGGATATCGTCAAGCAGAGCGGGACCGAATTCGCCTTTCCGTCGCAGACCCTTTATTTCAGCCGCGATGGCGGCTTGGATTCAGACCGGACCAAAGCGGCCGAAGCGCAGGTGCATCAATGGCGGAACGAGGGCCGGCTGCCGTTCCCAAATTTTTCGCCCGAACAAGTGCCACAGAAGCGCGGCACCGTAACCGATCCGCCGCCTGGCGCCACCGGGGCGTGAGCCGCAGATTCCGGCGTGGAAGCGCGTTTTCAAAAGTCGCCACCCATGATCGGAAAGCCAGGGGGGTGCGAGCAGGACAAACCTGAATGGGTACTCGGACGAAGGCGCTGGAATTCGCTGCCGGCCGGTTCACCTGCCGGTTTCGTGGTTCAAGCGCTTGCTTTCGCTTCGGGCATTGTGAGCGCTGTTTTGGCCGCCGCCAGTTGTGCCGTGGTGCCCAGCACCAGAACTTGATCGCCGATCTGGAGTTCCTCGTCCGGCCCGGGATTGATGACGCTGGTCCCCTTGCGCTCGATGCCAACAATGCTCGCGCCGGTGCGGGTGCGCAGTTCCAGTTCGCGGATGAGCCTGCCTGCCGCCGGTGAATCTCCCGCGAGCGTTACGGTTTGCAGGTCGGCCTCGCGTAACAGGGGATGGAGACGGGCGGAAGCTGCCGGCGCAGGCGGGGCAGGGCGGGGTGTGAACGTCTCCTGCAAGGCAACCTGGGCCTTCGAGTAAATCTTGACGAAGGATCGCCACCGCCACCACGCGACCAGGGCCACCACAACCAGTAGTCCCATCATGACTCTGAACGTCGGCAGCAACGTGGAACTAAGCACCAGCCCGATCAGGCTGATGGCCACCGTGCCCGCAAGCGGGATGACCTGAGCCACGATGGCGCGGTACGCCGCCGTTCGCTCGCCGGCCGCCGCCTCGGTGACTTTGGTTTCCGCGATCAACAATCCGAGCGCCTGGAGTTTCCGAAACGTGGCAATCAGCATCGGCAACGACAGCACCGCCGCCGCCAGCCAGAGCGCGGCTTTCAGCATATCCGCGCTCAAGGCCAGGTCTTTCAACCACGCGGGCGGGCGGCGTTCCAGGAACGCGGCGGCGATGAACACCCCCGCCACGAGCATGAGATTCAATGCCATTTGTCCGCACCACAGGCGGGCGAGTTTGGTGGCCATGTTTCCCTGTCGTTGACTGCCCAGCTGGCCGACCCAGCGGGTGTAAATGCTCAAAGTGTTTACCAGCGGCTTCGGCGCGGATCGGTCGAACCACGCCACCGCCCCGTCCGCACTGCGGATCAGGTACGGCGTCAGCAAAGTGGTAATGACCGAAACCGCCACCGCGATGGGATAGAGAAATCCGCTGGTGACTTTGAGCGAAACCCCCAGCGATGCGATGATGAATGAAAACTCGCCAATTTGCGACAGCCCCATGCCCACGCGCAGCGAAGTGCGCGTGTCGTTGCCGCCCAGAAACGCGCCCAACGAGCAGGTCACGACCTTGCCCACGATGACCGCCAGCGTGATCACCAGAATCGGCGCCCAGTGGGTGAGCAGCATCTTCGGATCAATCAGCAGGCCGATAGCCACAAAGAAAATCGCGCTGAACATGTCGCGCACCGGCTCGAGCAACGCCTCCACGCGGTGGATTTCCCGCGCCTCCGCGATGACCGCGCCGATGACGAACGCGCCGAGCGCCACACTATAACCCAGTTTGGCCGCCAGCAGCGCCACCCCAAAGCACAGCCCGAGCACGGTGACGATCAACATCTCATTGCTCTTGAAGCGCGCCACGTAGCTGATGAGTCGGGGCACGACGAGCAATCCCACCACGAGCGTGACCGCGAGAAAAATTCCCAGTTTGCCCAGGGTCACCCCCACGTCGGCCACCCCCAACTGTCCGGTCATGGCGATGCCGGACAACAACGCAATCATGGCGATGCCGAGGATGTCTTCGATGATCAGGATGCCGAAGATCAGTTGCGCGAAGTGCTCCTTCATTTTGCCCAGTTCGCCCAGCACTTTGATGATGACGGTGGTGGAGGACATGGACAGCATCGCGCCAAGAAAAATGCTGTCCAGCGACGACCATTTGAAAAAGTGCCCGATCTCGTAGCCGACCCAGAACAGCAACAGGATTTCCAGCAGGGCGGCAATCAAGGCCGGCGCGCCCACCTTGGTAAGTTTGCGCAGGCTGAATTCCAGCCCGAGCGAGAACATGAGCAGGATCACGCCCAATTCGGCCAGCGTGTTGATCGTGGCTTCGTCATGGATCAACACCCGGGGCGGGGTATGCGGGCCGATGATGACCCCGGCGATGATGTAGCCCAGCACCACTGGCTGCTTGAAGCGATGGCACAAGACGGTCACCAATCCGGCGACAATCATCACCACCGCGAGGTCTTGAAGGAGCGTGTGCATGGCTCAAATTGAACTCCGGTGTCGGGTATCACCACCCGGCACCCGTTTGGTTGTTTCGTCTTCGTTTTCCGGCCAAAGTGCCAGAAAATGTCCCCGGCACCCTGGACGATGACCACCCATAAAATCCGTGAAATGGTTGATTCATGCATGGATCATAAGCGATCTAATTTTGAAAATCTTTCCAGGTCGTCACCGATCCTGAAAACCCAACCGGACGAGAAGCCCGCCTTGGATCGCTTGAAATCCGCCGGCCCGATTTGAGAAGAACTAGGCCTGATTGGGGGCCCGGGGTTGCCCGGCTGTCCGCCAGCAGAACTGCCATTTTTGATCTGGTTGGTGGAGTTTAGCCGGGCCCGACCTTGTTTGTCCGTGGAGCAGCAGGGTCGAGGATGTAACCGGGCGACACCAACTTCAGGGGACAGGACGCGATCTTGTGCCTTGGCGGGACAAGATTGCGTTGGGGTGGAAGGCGTCAGATATTTGATTGCGCGCGACTAAATCTTCTTCACCGCACGAATTCCTTTCGCGTCGCGCCGGTGAATAAGCTTTTCGAGGTGTGGGATAAAGCCCTGATTCTATTGGCCGCGCTGATTTTCTTTCCGGTTTAGCATTGTGGCATTTGGTGAATAACCCTGTTCACAAGGTTTCGTTGTCGGAATCCAAATTCGGCGTATGGTGACTTCAGTTCATTGAAAGAACCGGATCGGACGGCGGTGATCGCAAGAAAGTTGTCGGCCGGTTCGAGGATAATCCCAGGTGACTGGGGAAAGGCCGGGCCAGGCTGGTTGGCGCGGCCCCTCTCAAGCTGGAGCGCAAGTTCCGGGGGCGGAGGCAGGATTCACCAGTTCCTCTGGCACGTTCGCGCGTGTCAGTACGCGAAAAAGGAACTTGGCGATCAGGAACGATAAGAAACCGTTCCGAGTCGATTCAAGTAACCCTGGCCGGTTTCGAGCCGGGGTGAATCGCAGTTACCCAGAGGGTAAATGGTTGCTACTGTGCATCAGCACGGGGCTTGAGACTCTGGCGGATTCAATCAAACCGTTTGAAACCGCCCAAAGAAAACCATCGAAAGATGGACAAACGGAGCCCAGGCACCGGGAAGAGCACGCAGACCCGGCAGATCGCGTGAAATCTTCCGAACGCCGGCGATGTTACAAACGACACCGCTGGCCTGTGAACGAAAGGCAACCTGAGAGTTAAGAGGCGAGACCCGTGGCGCTGGCTAACGCACCGTCAAAAGCGGTGGCCGACCAGTGTCCAGTGGTCAAGACGCGAAAGAGAAATCGCAGACGTGTCTTGACCTGGTTCGCAGGCCGGTGGCCCAGCCACCAGCTGAAGCGAGCTGAAAAGCCTCACTCGAAATCCAATCTTGCAAGAGGTTGGACGGCCCTGCCACGAGGCCGGAGACTCCGTTTGCCGCGGAGAATGGCGTCGGGAAGCCGGCAGCCGCCGCGAGGTGAGCGCCAAATGTCGGCACGGGAAAGAGAGCCTGGCGAACTCCCACCCCCCGATCTGTCCCCGCCGGGCCGCAAGGCCGGGCGGGGACTCTTCATTTTGTCGCCGGCCGGATTCCGCCCGCCAGGGCCTTGGGGTGACGATCCGGTTCGCGGGGAGGACGGGCGGTCACTTCGCGAACTTGGCAAATCGCACCACGGATTTGAAACCAAGCGCCCGGGTCGGGAAATCCCAAGACCTTAGCCTTCGCTTTGGGGGTTGCACTGGCGGGTGAAGTTTTTTGGC
>CAZIJO010000196.1:0-11998 GCA_964539515.1 uncultured Bifidobacterium sp.
GTGGCTCAATTAGGCGTATTCAAAGCCCAGCTCCCGAACCTAGCGCAGCAACGCGCGGCCGTCCGTGTGCCGATGCGAATTCCAGCAGGTCGAGAGGGAATACATTTCGTCCAAAATTAAACCGTTGAGGCGGCGAGGCGTTCGAGGAACGCCCGGCCCACCCAACGGTTCACAAAATTCAAGCAACCGGACGACGGAAAATCCAACGCCCGGCGGTCAAACTTACAGATCAGCGTAACGCGCCGTCAGCATGGCTGAGAAACGCGCGACTTTTTCCTTACGCCGGCGCTTTTCGCTCGGTTTCTCGTAACTCCGGCGCAGGCGCACATTGCGCAAAGTGCCTTCGCGATCAATTTTCTTCTTCAAGCGGCGCAGGGCTTTGTCCACTGGCTCGCCTTTTTTAAGTTTAATCTCGGTCAATCCAACTCACTTCCTTTCCGGGGGAGACAGCCGGCGGTTGGCCGGGTGCTCGAAATAGGGCGAGCAGCATAGGTATCCCCCCTCCGCCCGTCAATCGGCAATTCCGCTACTTAAATCCATGATCCGCCGGATGGCCGCCCGTCACAGGCGGAACAGCCTCTTCGCGTTTCCATAAAGGAGTTTACGCTCGATCTTCGGGTTCGGCGCAAAGCGGCGCACGGCGGCAAGGGTTTGGGCGCCCTGACATTTCGGACCGGTCCCTAAGTGGTCGTTACAATCACTGCCATACAGCAATTTGTCCTGATGGCGCTCGAAAAACCCGGGCGTGAAGGTTTCGTCGCGCATGAGGGCATTCAAGCCGGAGCCGGCGGAGAGGTCCCCGAACATGTTCGGGTAATCCGCCAGGTAACGCTCGGTCAACCCGCCCGGGGTGATCGGCCCCTTTGGGTAGAGCACGGACTGGTCGTGGTGATTTCGGTCCACATTGGCCCACCAGGTTTGCGCATGGCCGATGAAGTTTACTCGGGGATACTTTTCCAACATGAGGTAAAACCGCTCGAAGCCATAGTTGAACCGCTGAAACTGCCAGTGCATCAGCACCGGCACGTTGTAGGCCTGCGCCAAGGCATAGATTTTTTGCATTGCCGGCGAATCACATTCCACACCGAATTTCTGTTCGGCGATCATCACCGCCCCCAACTTCAGATACTTCTCGATCTCGGCGGGGGCGTCCTCCCAGTCGGAAACTTCGTTGGCCGCGGAAAGAAATTCCCGCGGATGCGCCCGGGCGAACTGGAGGCATGCCTCGTTGCCGAATGCCTTGGCTTCCAAACCATTCGCCACCCCGGCGTGCGTGGCCGCGGTATTCAGGGGCCGGCCGGCGGGCAGCAGAATGGTGGTCGTCACCCCCATGGCGCGCTGGTGTTGGAGCAGCACGTCATCCGGGCGGTTCGCATAATTGACGTGCTGGTGGATATCAATGATGGGTGCGGATTGCGCGGACGTGGTGGCACAGCCGGTCAACGCGACCCCGGCGAGGCCGAGACCGGTGGCGGTGAGAAACGCGCGACGCGGCAGGAGTTTATCCGACATCATGGGCTCCGGAATGGATCGGCTCATGGGCCGAGTTTGCGGGAGATGGAACCCGGGTTGAAAGGAGAAAACGCTTGCACTTGCAGAGTGGGATGTCTGAATACGTCCCGCACAACTTATGAAATTTGATCTCGTTCTGGCTACGGCACTGGCGGCACTTTTCCCACTGGCCGCTCCAGCCGCGCCGCCCGAGTTGACGCTGGCCGATCTGCCCCGAGTACCGCCGGTGGAAACTTCGAACGCCTTCCAGACCTTCCAGCTCAAGCCCGGCTTCACCCTGCACCTGGCCGCCGCCGAGCCTCTGGTAATGGACCCCATCGAAATCTGCTTCGACGAGAACGGACGGATGTTTGTGGTGGAAATGCGCGACTACTCGGAAATGCGCGAGGTGCAACCGCACTTGGGACGCATCCGGCTGTTGTCCGACACGAACGGCGACGGGGCCTTTGATCGGGCCGAGGTTTACGCCGAGGATTTGCCCTGGCCGACCGGCGTGTGCTGTTATGACGGCGGCATTTTCGTCGCCGCCTCGCCGGACATTATTTATTTCAAGGATACGAACGGCGACGGCAAAGCGGACGTCCGCAAGGTGGTTTTCACGGGGTTCGGTGCGGGCAAAGGCGACAAGCTCAATGTTCAGGCGTTGGTGAACGGATTGAGGTGGGGCATGGACAACCGCATTCACGGTCAGACGGCCAGTAACGGCGGGGTGCTCAAGCGCCCCGAGGCGCCGGACGATACCGCCCTGGATTTGCGGGGCCGGGATTTTAATTTCGACCCGCGCCACCTCGATCTGCGCCCCGAGAACGGCGGCGGCCAGTACGGCATGTGTTTCGACAACCACGGACGCAAGTTCGTCTGTAGTAACTCGCACCACATTCAAACTTTCATGTACGATGCAGAGTACGGGGACCGGAACCCGTACTACAACCTGCCGCCTTCCCTGGTGGATATTCCCGTGGACGGCCCGGCCGCAGAGGTTTATCGCACCAGTCCCGAGGAAGGCTGGCGGGTCATCCGCACCAAATGGCGGGTGACCGGCGTCGTCCAGGGTCTCATCGAAGGCGGCGGGCGCTCGTCCGGCTATTTCACTTCGGCCACGGGTATCACCCTGTACCGCGGTGACGCGTTTCCGGAGGAGTTCGTCGGTGACGCTTTTATTGCCGACGTGGGCAGCAACCTGATTCATCGCAAAAAAGTCCGCCCGCAGGGGGTGGCCCTGATCGCGGAACGCCCGGCCGATGAGCAGAAGGTTGAATTCCTGACGTCCACCGATCTCTGGTTTCGCCCGGTGCAACTGGCGAATGCCCCCGATGGTTGCCTGTATATTTGCGATATGTATCGCGAGGTCATTGAACATCCGTGGTCGCTCCCGGAGAACATCAAGAAGCTCCTTGACCTAAACGCGGGGAATGATCGCGGCCGCATTTACCGCCTCACCCCGGAAGGCTTCAAAGCGCGCAAGCTACCCCAGCTCGGCAAGGCCACAACGAGGCAGCTGGTCGCCACCCTCGAACATAAGAACGGCTGGCACCGGGATACGGCCGCCCGCTTGCTCTTTGAACGTCAGGACAAGGCCGCGATCCCGCAGTTGGAGAAGATGCTGCGCCAATCCTCCTCCCCGCTCGGCCGGTTGCAGGCCTTGCACGCGCTCGATGGCCTGGGCGGGCTGACGGCGGTCCACCTGCTGGCGGGGTTGAATGATGCGGACCCCACGGTGCGGGCGCACGCCATCAAACGATCCGAGCCGCTCATCGCTGCCGGCGATACCGCGCTTTGGTCGAAGGTGTGCCAGTTAAGCGACGACCCCGACATCCACGTTCGTTATCAGCTGGCCTTTACGCTGGGCGAATTCAATCGTCCCGGCAAAATCGAATCCCTGGGGGCCATTGCCCGGCGCGATCTGGACAGTCCGTGGACGCAGGCGGCCATTTTTTCTTCGTTGGCCGAAGGCGCGGGCGAGTTGTTTACATCGATGGCCAACGACCCCCGCGTGCGTCAATCACCCGGCGGACAGGATTTTCTGCGGCAACTGATCGTGTTTGTCGGGGCAAAAAATCAGGCCGGGGAAGTCGCCGCCGCCCTCAAATTCATCGGCCAAGTGGACGATCCCACTTTGATGTTTGGCATGACGCAGGCCCTCGGCGACGGTCTGCAACGCGCGAAGAGATCCCTGGCCTCCGCCGGCGATAGTACGACGGCGATTCTGCGCCGGGCCGAAATGGAAGCCGGCAATGCCGCGGCGCCCGAGGCCTTACGCGTTGCCGCGATTCAATTGCTGGTTCACACCAGCTACGAAACATCCGGTGCGCGCCTGCTCGGATTGCTCGAACGCTCCCAGCCGCAGCCCGTGCAATTGGCGGCCCTCGCCACCCTCGACCGGTTCGCCGCCCCACCCATCGGCGCGGAGTTGACCCGTCGTTGGGACGCGCTGACCCCACGCCTGCGGGCGGCGGTGCTGACGACGTTGCTCGCCCGCCCCGAACGCGCCACGGCATTATTGCAGGCGATCGAAGCCGGCACGATCCGCGCGAGCGTCCTGGACTCCACGCAACTCAAACTCCTGACCACCTACCGCGACCCCGCAGTGCGCCAACTGGCGGTGAAGGTGCTGGCCGCCCAGCCCGCCAGCCCGCGGCAATCAGTGGTCGCCAGCTTCGCACCCGCGTTGAGCCTCGCCGGCGACGCCGCGGCGGGCAAAAAAATCTACGCCGAACGATGCCTTTCCTGCCACCGGTCAAACGGAGAGGGTTTCGCGCTCGGCCCCGATTTCGTGTCCGTGAAAACCACCGGCAAGGAGAAACTATTGACGAACATCATCGACCCGAACGCCGAAGTGCGACCGGAATTCGTCGGCTATGTGGTGGAAACCAAGGATGACCAGAGTTTGCTGGGCCTGGTCCTGAATGAAACTGCGTCCAGTGTTACGCTGCGCCAGGCCTTCGGCAAACAGGACGTGATTCAACGCGCGGAGATCACGAAAATGCAGAGCCAGGGCCAGTCGGTGATGCCGGAAGGCTTGGAAGCCGGCCTGACGCCACAGGCCATGGCCGACCTGCTCGAATACATTTCGACCGCGGTGCAGTAGCCAAATCCTCGTCCTTTTTTATCACGCCCGCGGGGGCAGCTTTTTTTCCACCGGCGATTTGACGAGTTCGACGTAGCGCGGCAGACCGCCCTCAATGGTCACCTTCACTTCCCCCTCGATCAGCGGACGGGCGTACTCGATGAACTTTTCGTTGGGCAGGAAGCCATCCGCCGTGAACCAGTCGCGCGGCATCCGATGTTCCACATTCGCGATATCCCCGAGCGGCTGCAGGCCGGTCGTCCACCGGTACGGGGATGACGACTCGCGCACGAGTTTGACCATGAAACCGGAATTGCCCTCAATGGCCGCCCGCACGGCCGCCGCCCCACACGCGGCCGCTTCGGTCGCATCCGTCAGGCTGGCAAAATGAGCCGCCGCGCGCTGGGCATAACCCAGCTTGACCGTGCGCGACTTGATTTTGAGTTTTTCGGTGATCAGATCGGCCAACTGCTCCGCGGCACCGGCCAGGACCGGATGGCCGAACGCGTCGAGCCGGGAAGTATCCGCGGCGATCTCCGCCCCCGCCGAATTCCGGAGGCCTTCCCCCACCACGACGATGCAGTACCGGTTCGCGGCCACCGTCGCCCGTACCTGTTCCAGGAACGCCGGCTCGTCCAGCAGAACTTCGGGAGCGAGAATTAAGTGAGGCGCGTCGGTTGGCTGCCGCCGGGCCAGCACCGCGCCGGCGGCGATCCAACCCGCGCTCCGGCCCATGACCTCGATCAAAACGCACGCGCCGTCATCCGTGGCCATCGCGCCCACGTCCGCCGCAATCTCCATGACCGTGGCGCCCACGTATTTCGCGGCCGAGCCGTAGCCGGGGCAGTGGTCGGTATGTGGCAGATCGTTATCAATCGTCTTCGGCACGCCATTCACGCGCAGTTCGTACCCGCGCGTCCGGGCTTGCTCGTGAATCTTGTGGGCCGTGTCCTGCGAATCGTTGCCTCCGATATAGAGGAAGTAGCGGATGTTGTGGGCCGCAAAGATCTCAAAGAGCCGGTCCATGTCGCGAGCCGCCGCTTCCGGTTTGTTCTTGAAATCGATCTTGTAACGGCACGTTCCCAGCGCCGCGCCCGGAGTGGATTTCAAACCTTCGATGGTGCGCGATTTCTCGTCGTTGATGTCGATCAGTTCCTCGTTGAGGATGCCGAGGATGCCATTCCGTCCGCCGTAAATTTCCTCGATGCAATCGTGCCGGCCGGCTTCCTGAATCACGCCGGCGAGACTGGCATTGATGACGGCGGTGGGCCCGCCGGATTGCGCCACAAGGAGATTACCTGTGAGTTCACTCATAAATAAATGTTCAGGGAAGGGCGGCCGCGGATCACGGGAAATCCCCTCCTGAATGCGGGCCGAACCTTGCCAACGTCACTGCGCAGTGTCAAAGCCCAATTCCGGGGTCACTACCCGCCCCGGCAGGATTCGCGGCCGATGTAAAGCGCCGCGCCGGATTTGCGGTGTTCGGCCGCGGCCCGGCGGACCGCGGTGGCCGGCGCCGCGCCAGGAAGGCCCACAAGCTCAAGGGTCAGAGTTCGCTCGCGGTCCCGCTTTGATCTTTTATTTCGGCAAGAAGAGTTTCTCCTCTTCCGGAGTGAAGGGCGTTACCTCGTCGAACTTTTTTTCCTCGCTGGCCGGCGGCGTGGCGGGCTTGGTTGATTTCTTCTTTTTGGCCGGAGGTTCAACCGGCGGGGCCGTCTCAGCCGGGCTGGCGGGCGGGGCGAAAGTCTTCAGCGCATCTTGATCTTCCTTCTTTACTTGATTGGCCAGGCGGGCCTCGGACTGCCGTTCCTTTTGCAGTCGTTTGGCCTCGGCGGCCTCGGCTTTTTCATTTTCCAAGCGAATGGAAGATTCGGCCTCACTGATCCCGGGCATGTGCCGCCGTTCGATATCCACCTGCTGTGAGGCCAGTTCCGGGGTGCGCAAAACGGTCGGCCGCATAAGGACAATGGACTCCTGCCGCTTCTTGTTGCTTGTGGTGGAACGAAACAGATAGCCGAGCAATGGAATGTCCTTGAGATACGGTACCCCACCATTGCTCTTGGAGTCCGAGTTGCGGACGATGCCACCCAGAATGACGGATTCGCCGTCCCGGACGGCAATTTCCGCCGAAAGCGTGCTGCTCTTGGTATTGGGCACTGCCCCCACGCCTTCGATGGTCGTGGTCCCATCCAGTTCATCGATGGTCTCCTCAATCTTCATCACCACCAGCCCTTCCTGGTTGATAAACGGGGTGACATTAAGGCCGATACCGACCCGCAGTTGCTGGTAGGAAGAACTGGGGCCGCCGCCGAAACCGCCACCGTAATAGGTGCTGGTCACATACGGCACGGTGCTGCCAATGAACAAGGTCGCTGGCGTGGCATGCGACGTCTGGATGCGCGGCCGTTGGATCACTTTAACCTTGCCCGCCGAAGCCGCCGCAGCCACCGAAATGTAGATGTCCTCGTTGACCTTGCCGAAGTATTTGATGCCGCTGCCGAGCAAGTCGCCGAAAGCGTTGGTGTTGCTACCCCCGGAAAAATCGAAGAACGTGTTCGCATTCATCCCGCCCGCCCCGGTGAAGTTCTGATTGAATTTCTTGGTCTTTTGCGCAGCGGACACGCCGAAGTTCCAGTCGTCACCGAGCGTCACATCCATAATCAGCGTCTCGACCAGCACCTGCGCGAGCACCACATCGAGTTTGTCAATGATTTCCTTGATCGTGGCCATGTCCTGCCGCGTGGCGAAAACCAGGAGGGAGTTGGACCGGATGTCGGCGATGATCTTGGTCTGCCCCAAAAGCTGGATGTCGCCGGATGAGGAAGCCTTGCGGATGATATTCTGCAACCGGTCATTAAAACTGGTGCCGGAAGATGGCGTCGGGATGCCCCCCCCGGTCTGGCCCAGGCCGCCCATGCCGCCCAGACCGCCGGGCTGGTTCGGATTGTAGCCGGGTTGACCAAAACGACTCGCCCCACCCGCGGCACCGGTACCCGTCGAGGAGGGGCGGCTGCCCACGGTCCCGCCGGTCCCCCCACCCACGCTGCTGAGTGCGCTCGCAATTTCTTCGGCCTTGGCATATTTGATCGGGATCACTTCGGAGATAATTTCGGAGGGCATGGTAATATCCACCTTCTCGATCATCTCCAACATGCGTTTCACATTGGCCACGTTATCGCGCAGGACGATGATGCCGCTGGCATCAATCGGCAGCACAGGATTCGGCGCGGCGCCGCTCGCGAAGGGGGTGAGAATCTGCACCAAATCCGCAGGCTTGGTGTATTTCAATTGCACGACGCGCGTGACCACGGAACCCAAGTCGGGAAGTTGGGTAACGTCGTTGGTATTGAGATGCCCCGCAATCTTGCCGGCGTCCGTGGTGGGCACGACAGTGACAAATTTTTCCCCCACGTTGACGACGGAAACCTGGTTGAGCGCCAGGGCGGCTTCAAGCGCGTGAACCAGTTCGAGCTTCGTTAACGGCGTCGTCTGGCGCAGGACGATCTCCACCTTCGGCAGCGTGGCCGGGCGCAGCAGGTTGCGGCCGACATATTCGCAATAGATCTCCAGCACCTGGTCCAGTGGCGCGGCGGAAAAGTTAATGCTCAGCGGCGGCATGATCTTGTCCGGATCGGAAATCGCGCTCGCGGGCGAGGCAGTGACAACCACCGCCCCCGGCTCCAAAGCTCCCAGCGCCGGTGCCACTGGCGACGGAACGGCGGCATCGGTGGCTTCCGCGGGGGCCGTGCCCGGCGGGGTCGCGGTGGGGGACGCGCTGGCCGCCCCGGGGCGTTTGATCGGCAGGCGATTGAAGGGGGATTGCACGGGGCGGACCGGCGGGGCGCCGGTGGCGGTCGCCGGAGCCGCTGGGACCGTTGCGTTGGGCGCATTGGATTGGGCGGCGTACTTCGCCTCCAGCGCGCGGCGCAGGAGGGCATCCCGGTTGGTCGCGGTATTGCCGTCCGCTGCGGGTGGGTCCTGGGCCAAGGCCCCGGAACTCAGCAGAGTCAGGAGCAAGGTGAATAGAATGTTTTTCACGGTCATTTCTTCCTGGTTGGCATGACAACTTTTGAAGCCGCCGGCGCGGGCGGTTTGTTAGTCTTCACCGCGGCGGCCGGGGCTGGGGCTGGGGCCGACGCCGGGGTGGTCGCAGGCCGGGCCGACGGTTTTTTCTGGTAACTGGCAATCAGGGTGAGATTGCCCGAGAGATTGTGGCGCGGCGCGTCGGGCCGGAGCGAGAGCGCACGGACGCGGATCAGCGAATTGCCGTCCCCCAGTTTGTAAAGAAAATCCACCAGCTGCGACTCGCCGGACTGAATGGTGAGGCCCTGGGCGCGTTCGAGGAAAAACTGGTTGGTGCGCTCCGGTTGCGCGGAGTTGTTGAGGATGCTCACGCCACTTTGCACGGCCTGACTATTGATGGTGGTGAGAATGTTGAGCGACTGATCCTCCAGCGGCACGGACACGCCTTCGCTTTCCAGCTTGCTGATCTGGCTGGTGTAGGTCGCGGTTTGTGCGATCTCCTTCTCGTATTTGGCGCGCGTGGCAAGCGCGGTTTCATGGCGGTTGCGAACCTGCCCCCAGTCGTTGAAGCGCGGCAGCACAAACCAGAGGTTGACCACGACGAACCCCACGATGATGGCGATGACGATGAAGCGGCGTTCGATCGAGCTCAGCCGGGCGAAATAGGCGGAAAAGCGGGCGAGCAGCTCTTTCATTCGCCCTCCGTTCGTTTGAGTTCCAGCCCGAAATTCCAATTGACCACGGTCCCGCCGGGGCCAAGGCGGGTGCTGAGTTCCTGTCCTTTCTTCGCCCCGGTGGCATCAAACATGGGCTGGCCCTTGATCGTGGCCTTGCGCATCGCCCCGTAGAATTCCAGGACGTCATTGACCTTGTCGGCGGCGGCAGTCCCGTTCAGCGCGAGTTTACGACCATCCGAGAAACTGAAGCCGTCGAGCTGAACACTCTCGGGCATCAGCTCCGCCGTGACCTTCCAGCAATCCAGCGCAGCGAATTTCAACTCCTGCCGCGTCTTGAGCACCTGGTAACGCTCGCGCAACTGGATGGCGTTGGTGTAACTCGCCCCCATCCCGGCCACCTGCGCCTCAATCCGGCTGACCCGGAAATCCTGCACAAACAGCGCGGCGAAATAGATCGTGATGCAGAACAAATACAATCCCCCCACCGCCAGCCCGCCCCGGAGCCACAAACTATCCCAGAATTGATTGCGGTAGCGGACGGAAATTTCCCCCGGCACCAGACTCGTCGTGCCATCGGACCGCGCGATCCGCCGGGCCGTGAGCGCGGCCAGTTCGACGGGCGGCAACGGTGGCACCCGACGAATCGGAGCATCGAGCGCCTTGCGCAAGGGCGGCTCCCAGTCGGCCGCCGCCGCTTCATCCGCCACCAGGGTCCAAGTGGGGGTTTTCGTCAGCCAGCCTTCAAGCTCGGCGCCCCAGGTCATTTGCGTCAACTGCTCGTACAACGCGGTAGCCGCGTCGCCCGCGTGCGGCAGGGAAATGGCGCACAGATTTTGCAGGGTACCGTTAAACCACCAGGCCACGAGCGCCGTCCCGCGCTGCCCCCAGGCCCCGGGATAAACCCACGCGCCATTCTCACTGGTGTCCGCGGCGGTGAGCTGATCCAGGATTCCCAGCTCCAACCGGTCGGCCAGATACCCCTGCCCTTCCAACTGGCCGAGGAATTCCTCCACCAGCTTGCGTTCGACGAAGATGACAACCACCGTCTGCAATTGCGTGGGGGCAGCGGTCGCGGGGGCCGGCAGCGGACACAAACTCCACACCACTTGCGCGACCGGGAAGGGCGAAAGTTTCTCCAACTGCAACTCCACCATGGCGCGGGTCTCGGCCGGCGAACTCACCGGCAGTTGGATGACCCGCAAAAAGACCTTGTCCGCCGGCAACCAGGCGACGTTCAGCTTGGGCTGCCAGATCTCCGACCAACTTTTTTGGGCCAGCCCCACCGGCAAGGGCTCGCCCGCGGAGGCGGACTGCTCGCGAGTCAGCGGAAAATTGCCCTGGGCGTTGAACTGCCAGAGCTGGCGACGTTCCGGGGTGGTGTGCAACACCGTGCAGGTATTGAGGCGCGCCATGGTCAGGAAAGGGAGGATTCGGAAGGCCGGAGGCCGGGATCCAACCGGGCCCGGCCCTCGGGGGCAGGTTGCTTCCGGCGATTGCGGATGGATGCGTTCATGTCAACTGGCTCTTGGTCCAGATGCCGGTCTTCTCGTTGTTCCCCAGAGAATCGAGATGTTCCTCGATCTGCGTGACCCGCAAGACCTCCTCGATGGTGGTGGTGCCGGCCTTGACTTTGTTCCAACCGTCATCGCGCAATGTGCGCATCCCCAGCTCCACCGCCCGCTGCGCAATCGTCGAGGACGCCGCGCGCGCCAGGATTAGCGGACGCAAATCCTCGTTCAGCACGAGCAGTTCGTAGATGGCCAGGCGGCCCTGATAGCCCAGTTGCCGGCATTCCTCGCAACCCATGCCCTTCATGAACCGGGTGGATTCAATCTGGTCCAGCGGAAATCCGATCTTGCGCAGGTAACCAGGCTCAATCTTCTGTTCCGTTTTGCAGACCGGGCAAATCGTCCGGACCAGGCGTTGCGCCATGATCGCTTCGATGGAGGAGGCGACGAGGAAGGGTTCGATGCCCATGTCGATCAGCCGGGTGAACGCGCTTGGGGCGTCGTTCGTATGCAGGGTGCTGAACACCAGATGCCCGGTGAGCGCCGCGCGAATCGCAATCTCGGCGGTCTCCAGATCGCGAATTTCGCCGACCATGATCACATTCGGATCTTGGCGCAGGATGTGGCGCAGTCCCACGGCAAACGTCAGTCCGATCTCCGGGCGCACCGCAATCTGGTTGATGCCCTTCAGTTCGTACTCGACCGGCTCTTCCACCGTGATGATGCGTTTGTGGACGGAGTTGATCGTGCTCATCATCGCATAGAGCGACGTGGACTTGCCCGAACCGGTCGGGCCGGTGACGAGCATGATGCCGTGCGGCTTGACGATCAGTTCGCGGATGGCGGCTTCGTCCACCGGTGAGAAACCCAGCTTGTCGAGGCTCAGAAAGATTTTGCCGCGCGAGAGCAATCGCAGCGACACGCTTTCGCCGTAAACCGTCGGCACGGTGGAAACCCGGATGTCGATTTCCTCGCCTTTGATCCGAACATTGATGCGGCCGTCCTGGGGCAGCCGCTTCTCCGCGATATTCATCCCGGCCATCACCTTGATGCGGGAGATAATGGCCGCCTGGTAGCGCTTGAGCTGCGGAGGCATCGGGGTTTGGTGCAGGATGCCGTCGATGCGATAGCGGATCCGGAGTTCGTCCTCGGCAGGCTCGAAATGGATGTCCGTGGAGCGGTCTTTGAACGCCTCCCAGACGATCTGGTTG
>CAZIJO010000197.1:0-4807 GCA_964539515.1 uncultured Bifidobacterium sp.
GCATCCTGCCAGAACCAGACGCCGCGGTGTTTGCACTCGGCCGCCGGCAGGGACAAGGGGAGCAGCAGCGCCACGATCAACAGGGGTTTGAACACGCGGACAGGATAATTCAGTCCCCGGAGGAATCCACGCGAAAATCCGGCGTCCGGCGGTCGTCCTGATGGTCAACAAGCGGCGCGCCGCAGTGATTTGTATTCCTCCCAACAACCCTCACCCGGTCTTCGACCGCACTCTCTGGCTCCCGCAGGCGAGGGACAGGCGTCGTTCGGCTGAATACTTACAACAACTTCGACCCGGCGTCCGATTTGCGGCGACAAGGAAAGCAGCGCTCGCCTGCGCACCGGTTCGGCGGAGCCGGTCGGTCGCGGTGGCGGATTGCAGGGGCTGGCGGCATACGGCCGGTTGGATTGAAAGCGCATGGCGACAAACCGCTCTCCAAGCATCAATCAAGATCGCATTGTTTCCTCTACCCAACGCGGTTGAATCGGTCTTTGAAAGAGGCTTGTTGTGGACGGGTGTTCCTTTTAGCTTCTCACGGTCCAACATGCCCCGAGTCGATCGGCTGCGCCGCGCAAAATTATGACCAACCAACTGCAAACCTTGGAACACGCAAAGGAAAGAATCATCGACCTGAGCATTCAGTTCGGCCCGAAGGTGCTGGCCGCCCTGCTCATCATGGTGGTCGGATTCTTCGTCGCCCGCTGGGCTGCCAGCATCTTTCAAAGGTGGATTGGCAAACTGGAACTGGAGCCGCCTGTCCGGCTGCTCCTGGTGCGCGTGCTGCGCTTCGTGGTGATGACGATGTTCGCGATCATGGCGGTGCAGCAGCTCGGTTTCGAACTCATGCCCTTGATCGCCGGCCTCGGCGTCGCGGGTGCGGGCATTGCGTTCGCCATGCAGGGGGTGCTTGGCAATTTGTTCGCCGGATTGACAATCATTTTTACCAAACCGTTCCGGGTGGGGGAATATGTGTCCATGATTGGCGTGGAAGGCCGTGTGGAATCCATCGAGCTCTTCGCCACCAAACTGAGTCATGCGGACCTTTCCAAGGTGGTCGTTCCGAACCGCAAGATTGTGGGTGAGATCCTGCACAACTACGGTCAAATCCGTCAGCTCGACGTGTGCGTAGGGGTGGCCTACACCACCGACTTGAATGCCGCGCTGGCCGCCGTAAATGACGTCCTGAACCAGAACCCGCGTGTGCTCCAGGAGCCCGCGCCCGTGGTCCGGGTCTCGATGCTGGCCGACTCCGCGATCAACATCGCCGTGAAGCCATGGGTGCCGGTGCCGGATTACGGTCAAGTCGAGGGTGAGGTTGCCAAAAGCATCGTCGAGGAGTTCCGGAAGCGGAACATCTCGATCCCGTTCCCGCAATGTGAGGTGCGGTTGTTGAAGGATGGCAACTGAACGCCCCGCCGTCGCGACGGATGATTGTTGCACCAAGACGCGTGGTCTGGTCAGTGGGATGAATTGGCTCACCCAAAACCCATTGGCCGCCCCGTTGGTTATTTTCGGGTGGGTTCGAATTCGTAGCAGAGGAGGGATTCTTCGGTGCGGATGAAGATGCGGTTCCGCTCGAGGACGGGGGTGCCGTAGATCTTCGCCTTGAATTTGTGCGAGGAAATGACCCGCCAGACTGGTTCATCGGCCACCACGCTGACCATGCCCGCTTCGCTGGCGAAATAGACTTTGCCATCACCCGCGACCGGCGAGGCGTAGTAATTGCCGGGGCCGGGCAGCCGTTCTTCCGACAACAAGCGACCGCTCGCCGCCTCCAACCGCGTGACAATGCCGCCGTCCTTGACCATCCACAGCACCCCGTTCAGCACGATCGGCGTCGGCACATAAGGTGTGCCGCGCCGGTATTTCCAAACGACCGCTTTCTCGGTGAGATCGCCGCGGCCCGCCGGCTTAATGGCGAGCACCGCGTTGTCCGCCCGCCGGAACACCTCGGCGTAGCGCTCCCATTCCGTCTGCGCGAGCAGGCCGTCCTGGTCCAGATCCATCCGGTTGTAACGCTCATGAACACCGCGGTCGGCGATTTCGTCCTTGGCCAGCCTGGCATCGTGGTTCTCGTCCCACTTATCCACGGCGATTTTCCACGGATCGAGGGTCAACTTGGCACCGGCGTCACCCCCCGGCGCCCATGACGCCATGAAGATGGTGTCGCCCGCCGGCACCGGCGCCGGGATGACGATGCGCGCCAGTCCGTTGACCCACCATAGCTTCTCGCCATTGGCCGGGTCGTAGCTGGCGAGTTGCAGCGCTCCGGCCACGAGCAGTTGCGGGCGGCCATCTGTTGTCCAAACCATGGGTGTCGCGTAACTGCGCACCGCATCGGGCCGGGGAGTTTTCCAGACCGTCTTTCCGGTGTGCGCATCAAGCGCAATCAGAAAGCTGTCAGTGTCGTGATCCTCACCGAGAATGACCTTGTCCCCCAGGACCATGGGGGAACTGCTCGCGCCATACTCGTCGCGAAAGGGGCCGAGCGCACGCTCCCAGAGCATCCGCCCTTCGAGGTCGTAGCAGATCAGCCCGTAACTCCCGAAAAAGGCAAACACCCGCTCGCCGTCACTAGCCGGCGTTGCCGCCGCCGGACTGCCCATCGTGGGATGAAGTTGTTCCAGGCGTGTCGCGGGGGCTTTCCGCCGCCAAAGCACCCGGCCGTCCGCTTGATCCACGGCCACGGTGGCAAGTTCGCGGTCCGCCGACCGGTATGTGGTCAGAAAAATCCGCCCGCTCGCGAGGATGGGTGAGGACTGTCCGGAATCCATTTGCGTGCGCCAACGGAGTTTCGTCGGCGTGTCGAACTGGTCAGGCAATGGACCGGAGTTGGTTCGGGCGAGACCGGCATCCGCGCGGAAATAGGCGGCTGCCGTCCGCGTCTCCGCCATCCCCATGTTGGCGGCGAAGATCAGCAATGGGAGCCACAAACGGTAAAAGTATTTCAAGCCGGAGCGCATGGTTTGCCGTGTCGGGATGCATGGTCATCCAAGGGGGCGTTCAGCGCAACCATTCTGGGGGCGAAGCATTGTGAGTCTGACGCGTAGCCGCTGCCGAGCCGCAGTCCAAATTGGGAAGCGTTCGATTTGCCGAGGGAGCCCCGGCAGCGACTGAGCCTTGCTACTGCGACCAGGACTTTCCCGACAGTCAGATCAACTATCCGCCACCCGGCAGCGGACCACTCGACCGGAGGTCCGCTGACCGGACCACCCGTTCCTATCGTACTTGCGCAACAAGGTTGCCTTTCCCCGGCGATTGCGGGATTGTGTGGGAGGACGAAGCTGGCGAGCACTCGCCGTCGCGCGAGCGCCCAGCGGGATTCCGGCGGGAGAGCGAATCATGGAAGTTTATTTTGAAAATCTGACGGGCGAGAATGCGTCCCTCGAGCAACTGGCCGATGACGTGTCCGTACTCTTGCAAGATGCGGAGGCCCTGGTCGAGGCGAGCGGTGCCAACCTGTCTGAGGAGACGAAAGCGCAACTGGAGAGCGCGCTGGCGCGGATGAAAGCCCGGGGCGGGCGGATCAAGCAGCAGGCGCTGAGCGGGGTCCGGGCGGCGGATCGCGTGATTCGAACTCATCCGTACCAATCGCTCGGCGTTGCGTTTGGCTTGGGGCTCGTGGTGGGGGTGCTCCTCCGGCGGAAATAGCGCCGGACCAACACGCCGGATCATTTTCGTTCCGGTAGATTGGCCATCCGACGCAACCTCCTTCCGCCCTTCCGCGCGGTTCACCCTTCGACCCATTGCAATCCCAGCGGACTCATTCAAATTGGGCGGGTGGAACCGAATGAACTTTTTCATGTCGTAGTGCTGGGCGCCGGTTTCGGCGGCCTGTCATTCTGCAAGCATTTTCGCCACCCCAACGCGCGGATCACGGTCGTGGACCGCACGAATCATCATCTGTTCCAACCCTTGCTCTACCAGGTGGCCGCATGCGGACTCTCCGCCCCGGAAATCGCCCAGCCGATTCGCGGGATTCTTTCCAAGCGCCCCGATATCACGGTGCGGTTCAACCGGGCGGTGGATTTCGACCTTGCGAAGCGGAAGGTCATTCTGGAGAAAGGCGAACTGGACTACGACTATCTCGTGCTCGCAATGGGCGGCCAGACCGGTTACTTCGGCCACCCGGAATGGGAGCCTTTCGCCCCCGGACTGAAAACCCTCGATGACGCGCTCCGCATCCGCAGCCAGATCCTCCTCGCCTTCGAGAAAGCCGAGAATGAAACCGACCCTGCCGAACGCGAGCGCTTGATGACCATGGTTGTCGTGGGGGGCGGACCGACGGGCGTGGAACTCGCCGGCGCCTTTGCCGAATTGACGCGCACGGTGTTGAACCGGGATTTTCGGCGTATCGATCCAACCAAGGCGCGCATCATCCTCATTGAGGGCTCGCCGCTCGTGCTCTCGCATCTGCCGCCGAACCTCTCGGCCAGTGCGCAACGTCAATTACAGGCCCTCGGCGTGCAAATCCGGAATAACCTTCACGTCAAAGACATCCGGCCCGGTGAAGTCGAACTGGCCAATGGCGAAGTCATCCGCGCGGGCACGGTCATTTGGGCCGCGGGCGTTTCCGCTACGCCGCTGACAAGGAAGCTGGGCGTGGCCCTCGACAAAGCCGGACGCGTCAAGGTGAATCCCGACCTCAGCCTGCCTGGTTGTCCGGAAGTTTTCGCTCTCGGCGACATGGCGCTGGTGATGCAGGACAACGCCAAGCCCGTTCCCGGCGTTTCCCCCGCCGCGATGCAGATGGGCAAGCATGTTGCGAAGATCATCCAGACGGAGATGGAAACAAGCAACCCCCTCA
>CAZIJO010000197.1:4817-11887 GCA_964539515.1 uncultured Bifidobacterium sp.
CACCCGACCTCAGGCCACCCTCTCCCCATCCGATGGGGAGAGGGACGGGCTCCGGGGCAATCAGCAAACTGTTGGCGGAATCCAAAAATCCCGCCCTGCGTTCAAGTATTGGGACAAGGGCACGATGGCCACCATCGGACGCTCGGCGGCGGTGGCGTGGATGGGACGATTCCAATTCTCCGGTTACCCAGCCTGGCTGGCGTGGCTGTTTGTCCACCTGATTTTTCTTGTCGGCTTCCGCAACCGCCTGGCGGTTCTGTTCCAGTGGACGTACTCCTATTTTTCCTACAAACGCAGCGCCCGGATCATTACTTACCTGCCCCCGCCGCCGGCTCCGGAGCCCTGAGCTTTGCTGCCGGGGCGCGAACTCCCCGCTGTCAGGCGGCCCGCCCCGGCGCCCCGAGCACTTCCAGTGCGCGCAAAGTGGCGGCGCTGCGCGTTTCCACGCCCAGCTGTTGAAAGATCTCCAACATGTGCTTTTTCACGGTGGACTCACTGATGCCAAGAATGGACGCGATATCGCCGTTGGTCTTGCCTTGCGCGACCCAGAGCAGCACCTCGGCGACGCGGGGTGTCAGCCCGAGCTTGAGGAGGGGCTCAAAGGAGGAAAAATCGGGAACGAATTCACGCTGCGCTTGTTGTTCCGCGCGGAGCAGCCGCGCCTGGATGGCCGCCAGCAAATCCAGCCGCGCCACCGGCTTGGTGAGATAATCATCCGCGCCGAGGTTCATGCCGTTGCGCAGATCCTCCTTCTCCCCCTTGGCGGTCAGAAAGATAAACGGGATGGCGGCGGTGGCCTCGTCCTGGCGCAACGCGTCCAGCACCCCGTGGCCATCGAGTTCCGGCATCATCACATCGCATAAGATCAAATCCGGTTTGTCGCGTTGGACGGCCGCCAGCCCGGCGCGGCCATTTTCCGCGCCCATGGGCTGGAATTTTTCCAGTTTGAGGATGGTCAGCAAATTGCGCCGCATTTCCGGCTCATCTTCGATCACTAATATTTTTTTCATTTTGCAGGATGGTGGTTTTCCGTGAACAACGGCAGCCGCACGGTGACCGTGGTGCCACGGCCGACCGTGCTCTCGACCGTGATGCGGCCGCGGTGCAATTCGACGCAGCGTTTCACAATCGTCAGGCCCAGGCCCGTGCCCGGCACCTGCCCGGCGTTGCCCCCGCGGTGGAAGGCGCTGAACAGGCGCGGGAGATCCGCCTCGGGAATGCCCATGCCCTGGTCGCGGATGCGGCACACGGCGCTGTCGCCATCCCGCTCGATGACAAGGTGCACCGGGCTTCCCGGCGGTGAATACTTCACGGCATTCGTCAGCAGATTGAGGAAGATGTGTTGCAGCAGCCGCTGGTCGGCACTGGCACCGGGGAGATCCGCCGGCGGCGAGACCTGCACCGGGCATTTGTGGTTGGTCACCGATTGGATCTCCTCCACCAGCCGGCGGCAGAAGGCGGCGAAGTCCAGCGCCGCGGGTTGGAATTCCAGTTTGCCGGCCTCCACCATGCCGAGCACCAGGACTTCCTCCATCAAGTCCGCCATGCGCCGCGTGTTTTTCTGGATGGACTGCAATTGTTCACGCCGGTCCGCGGGTTCGAGCTGGTCGAGATAGTTTTCCAGAATCTCCGCCGAGGACATGATGACGCCCAGGGGCGTGCGAAATTCGTGCGACACCATCGAAACGAAATTGCTTTTGAGCTGGCCCAGTTCCTTTTCGCGCGCGAGGGACTTGAGCAATTCCGCTTCGGCTTGTTTGCGTTGGGCGATGTTGTTGACGGCCGCCTGAATGATCTGCTTGCCGCCCCATTGGATCCGGGTAAGGAAGACTTCCACCGGAATCTCCTCGCCGTCCTTGCGCCGGGCCACCCATTCAAAGCGGACATGGCCTTTGCGCAGGCATTCCTGGATGTACTTTTGCGCCAAGGCGGCGGTGTCTTCCCCGTTTGGCTGAACGGGCGGCGACGTTTTGCTGGGATGCAATCCGATCAACTCGTTCGCGGAATCGTATCCCAGGAGCTTCACAATCGCCGGATTCACCTCGAGATACTGGTGTTCGTCATGCAACATCACGCCCTGGCTGGACGCTTCGAAAAGCGCGCGGAACTTTTCCTCGGACTCGCGCAACGCCTCCTCCGCCTGTTTGCGTTGGGTGATGTCCTCGACGATGCCCCAGATTTCGTCTGCGCCCCCCGGCGTCCGGATCAGCATGCCGTTGATGACGATGGGGACGCGGTGTCCATCGCGATGGAGGTATTCCTTCTCGAACGGCCCGAAGCGACCCGTTTGCTGCAACGTGGTCAGGATGGCCAGCTCCTGGCCTTCGTATTCGCGCGGGGTGACGTCCCAATAGCTCAGCGCCAACACCTCGGCGGGCTGCCGGCCGATGATCCGGGCGAAGGAGTCATTCACCTGGAGGAAACGCCCGTCCCAACTCACGCGCGCCATGCCGAGCGGCGACAAGGCGAACAGCGCCTTGAACTTCTCCTCGGATTCCCGCAGCAACTGCTCCGAACGCGCCCGGGTTGATTCCTCCAATGCCAGCGAGATCATCGCGGCCAGCGAAGAGGCAAAATCGATTTCCTCCGGCGACCATTCGCGGGCCGGCCCGATGTGTTCGTGGCAGATCACCCCCACCACTTCGCCGCGCACCCAGACGGGGACGTCCAGCAACGACGTGATGCCCAGGGGCTGCAAATAACTCTCGATGAGACCGGCGGTCGCGGGATGTGTGAAGACGTCACCCGCGGCGATGGGACGCTTGAGCGCCAGGGCGGTGAAATAGGCCGGGGCGGCCGTCACGCTCAGACGCGTGCCTCGGAAGCCATCCTCCACCGTATCACTCGCCAGCAGGTGCAACAATTCGCAGACGAGGGCGGAATCACCCTCCTGCAAGGACCAATAGCTGACGCGCGCGACTTCCATGGTCTTCGCCGCCAGGGCGGTAATGGCGCGCAAGGCCCGGTCGAAATCGGATTTGTCGGAGCGTGCCAGCTTCAAGAGCACGTCGCGGTGCTTTTGCACCTGCTCACTCCGCCGCCGCAGCGCCGCTTCCACCCGTTTGTGCTCCGTGTTGTCAATGATGCTGGCGCGCAGCAGATTTCTGCCGGCGGCGGGCAGCCGGACCAAGCGCACCTCGGTGGGGACCATCCGGCCGGAACGGTGCTGATGAAGCCACTCAAAAACCGGCGTCTTCCCGGCGATGGCCTGGTTGATCCAGTCCTGCGCCGCGCCAGCCGAGCGGCGGCCATCCGGCTGAAATTCCGGACTCACATCCGCCGGGCCGAGCTGGGTTAGCTCCGCCGCGCCGTGCCCGTAGAGCTCCTGGGCATGGACGTTTGAGCTGAGAAACTTGCCCGTGTCCCCGTCGAATACGACGATGGCCTCGGGCGCATGATCCACGATGGTCCGCAACCGCGCCTCGCTCGCCGTCAGTTCGGCCGTGCGTTCGGCGATGTGCTGTTCCAGGGAGGCATTGAGTTCCCGGATCTTGTCCGTGGCCTGCCGGTGCTCCGTGATGTCGGTGACCGAGCCGACATGGTATTGCACCGCGCCGGTGGTTTCGTCGCGCACCGCGATGCTGTTCGTCAACCCCCACCAGGACGTGCCGTCGCGGCGGAGGTATTCGATTTCCTCGTTCCGAAAGAACCCATCGCGCTCCAGCCGCTCCAGCAGCCGGACGCGGTCCGCGGGATGGGCGTAAAGCTGCTCGCGCGGCACCTGCCGCAGCTCGTCGAGGGAATGGTAGCCCGACATCCGGAGGTAGGCGCGGTTGGCAAAGGTCAATTCATGATTCGGGCCGGTGCGGTAAATTCCGGCCGAGAGGTTATCGGCCACGGACACGAGCAATTGCTGATTCTCACGCAAGGCATGCTCGGTGCGCTTGCGTTCGGTAATGTCACGCGAAACCGAAAGCAGGAGCGGGCGATTGCCACCGCGGATGAGCGTGAGGACCATCTCGACCGGCAGTTGCCCGCCGTCGAAGCGATTGATCACCCACTCAAAGCGATGACTGCCATGATCCATCGCGAGCTGAATCACGGTCTTCACCTTTTCCGCCGAGCGGGAACCATCCGGCTGGTGTTCCGGGGAAATGACAATGGGATTGCTCCCGAGCAGTGCCGCCTTGTTGGGCGCGCCGGTGAGCCGGACCGCGGCGGCATTGACATCCAGGAAAACGCCGGTGTGCGGGTCCTGCAACGTGATGGCATCCGCGCTTCGCTCAAACAACAAACGGAACATGGACTCACTGTCCTTCATGTCCGGCTCCGTGGCACTGGGCCTTTCGGTCCATTTACCGTCCGCTCTGGGTTCGTTAAACATGGCGGCATGAAACTGAATTTGAATTTATCACTGACCGCGAAGCCAGCGCAACGCTGTGCGCAACCGGAAACCCAACTTATGAAAAGCCATGTCGCCACTGTGCCTGCTTGCTCCCGCCGAGGAGATACTCCCTTCCACTGGTTGACGCGTCGCGGGCAACGGCCCGTCCGGATTCCGTCACCGATCATTGCCGCGCGGCCGGTTTTTCGCGGCGACAAATCCTATCTTCGCGCGCTGCGCGCCGCCGAGATGGCGGTCTGGAACGCGAACCACAAGTTCCCGGTGACCCTCGCGCTGCTGTTCGCGTTGGTTGCTGCGGGCGCCTGGTGAATTTGAACCCAACTGCAACTCCCCAATCCGGCAATAAACCATAACCATGAAAATCAAATACCTCATTCCCTCAACGGTGCTGGCCATTGGCGGCGGGCTGCTGCTCGTCGGCAATACCCCCAAAGCCACGACGAAAACCCCGACCCCGGTCCAACGCGGCGAATACCTCGTTAAATTTGGCGACTGTTCGGCCTGTCACACGCCGCTCAAATTCGGGCCCAACGGGCCGGAGCCGGACATGGCGCGGTTTCTCTCCGGCCACCCGGCGGACACGAAGTTGCCGCCGCCGGAGTTGAAACCCGGACCGTGGTTCGCCGCCACCGCCGGCATGACGGCATGGACGGGACCGTGGGGCATCAGTTACGCCGCCAACCTGACGCCGGACGTCAACACGGGGTTGGGCATCTGGACCGAGGACATGTTCATCCGCACCATGCGCACCGGGAAGCACATGGGCGCCGGGCGAGCCATTCTGCCGCCGATGCCCTGGCAGGCTTCCGCGACGTTGAGTGACGAGGACCTCAGGGCCGTCTTCGCCTATCTGCGCAGTCTCCCGCCCGTTCCGAACCGGGTGCCGGAGCCGCTGGGACCCAACGGCCAACCGATCTTTGGCGAATAACCGCACCAACCGACCCCGACCAAAACCATGAATCCCTCGACGACGATTGAACCCTTGATTGCAGCACTCCCGGCCGATGCCCCGAGCCACGGCCCCCTGGCACATCACGCGCCAAGGCGACAACCACCTACCCCGGATCACATCCTGCAAACCGGCGTGGGCTTTTGGGCTTCGAAGGCCCTTTTGAGTGCGACCGAACTCGGCCTGTTTACCGTACTTGCCGGAGGACCGCTCGACGCCGAAACCCTCCGGGCCCGGCTTGGTCTGCACGAACGCAGCGCCCGCGACTTCTTCGACGCACTGGTCGCCCTGCGGTTTCTGGAACGGCGCGAAGGGCAATACGCCAATACCCTGGAGGCCGGTCTTTTTCTCGACCGCAACAAGCCCGGCTACGTCGGCGGCATGCTGGAAATGTGCAATGCCCGCCTGTATGGCTTTTGGGGTTCGCTCACCGAAGCCTTGCGTACCGGCCAGCCACAGAATGAAGGGAAGACGGGCGACGACTTTTTCGGCAAGCTCTACGGCTCGCCCGAAAAATTGGCCGGTTTCCTCAAAGCCATGACCGGTCTGAGCCTGGGTGCGGCGCGCGCCATCGCCGAGAAATTTCCGTGGGCGGAATATCGCACCGTGGCCGACGTGGGGGCGGCGCAAGGTGCCGTCCCGGTGCACCTGGCACGGGCCCATCCGCATCTGAAGGCGATTGGTTACGATTTGCCCATCGTGCAACCGATCTTCGAGCAATACGTCCAAGCCCACGGCGTGGCGGATCGGGTGCGCTTCCACGCCGGCGATTTCTTCAAAGATCCGCTGCCGAACGCGGACGTGATCATCATGGGCCATATTCTCCATGACTGGAATCTCGAGCAAAAGTTGCGGCTGATCCAGAAAACCTATGACGCCTTGCCCGCAGGTGGCGCGGTCATTATTTATGAAGCCCTGATTGACGACGACCGGCGCGAGAATGCCCTGGGACTGTTGATGAGCCTCAACATGCTCATCGAGACACCGGGGGGATTCGATTACACCGGCGCGGATTGCCAGGAATGGCTGCGCGACGTGGGCTTCCGGACGACGCGGGTCGAACCCCTCGTCGGTCCGGACGCGATGGTGATCGGAATCAAATAGCAGCCTCAGTGCGAGCCCTTGAACGGATTCCGTTCCGGAGCTTCCTCATGGGTTACCGCGCCGAGCAAACCGCGCAAAATCCAGTTCGCCGCCGGCACGCGATGGCGCAGCCAGACGGACATCGGCTCGGGCTTCGCACCGAGCGCGGCTTTGGGTTCGAGCGCCGTGCGGCCCAGCGACAATGATTTGCAGCCCCACGCGATCGCATCCGCGATGGTGGCGTGCAGCAGACGCAAATATATCGGCAAACCTTCCGCTGCGGTCGCGCGATCAAACCCGATGTAGTAGGCAATGGCGGTGTCGCCGTCGCGGATGGTGGTGACGAAGCCGAGAAGGTGTTCGCCGCGCCGGATGACCGTGCAGCGGAAATTCTCGCCCAGCGCGAGCGCGAGTTGCGGCAGATAACTTTCTGCGAGCGTGACCAGTCGCACCGACGCGTTGCGATGCACGGCCAGATACAGTTCATGCAAGCGCGCCGCGTGCGGCGTGAGGTCCGCGAGCGATTCGACCACGCAACCGGCGGTCGTGAGTTTCTTCACCTGATCCCTGGCGTTGCGTCGATACTTCGCATCGAGTGCGGCAAGGTAATCATCGTAGGTGCGCCAGACGGGGTTGATCGCGAGCACCATGTTCGGCTCGGTTTTCAAGGGGCGATAGCTGAAGCGCGTCAAC
>CAZIJO010000198.1:0-11841 GCA_964539515.1 uncultured Bifidobacterium sp.
CGTCCGTCCCGAGCGTGATCCGCAGCAGGCCGCTGTTCGTGCCGGCCTTCCCATCTTGCGGGCTGATGATGAGCCGGCCTTTGTCGTCCTTGCACATCGCGACCCACGAGCCTTCCCCGGATCCGGCACTGGCAATGAGTTCGACTTTGAAACCGGGCAGGGTGTAAAGCGACTCGGCTGCCGTGGCTTCCGCCGCGGTTGCGTTGCGGCCGGGGCCGGGCCCAGCAACGATCGTCAGCGTGAGCAGACCGGTCAGCCAGAGCATCCGGAATTTCTTGGCCAGCGTCTTTCTTATCATCATGGTCATCGTATTTTTTCGTGTGGCCGCTTGTTGGCGAGCCGTGTTTCCAAAAATGAACGCCGCGGAGAATGCGAGGTAAGCCCGCGCACGTCGAGTTCGGATTTCGCGCTGCGGGTCGTTTCGGGGAATCGACTCCAACTGGTTTCCCATTGAAAACGCCGGCGGCCTTTTGCATCGTGCACCCATGTTATCAATCCAATGGCGGCGGGCGCGTTCGCGAATCATCTCGCTTGGATTCGCGTTGGCGACGCTGGTGATCGGGCCAGACGATTCGCCGGCCGCCATCATTTCCGCCGATGTCTGCGTCTACGGCGGCACGGCGGGAGGGGTGGCTGCGGCCGTGCAAGCGGCGCGCATGGGGCGAAGCGCCGTGGTGGTCGAGTTCGGCCGCAATCTGGGGGGGATGACCTCGGGCGGCCTCGGCGCCACCGACATCGGCAACAAGGCGGCCATCGGTGGCATTGCCCGCGAGTTTTATCAGCGCGTGGCGCGGCATTATGCGGCGGACAGCGCGTGGCGGTTCGAACCGCGTACGGATTATTTCCAGAAACGCGGCGGGCGCTCGACCCTCGCGGAAATCAATGCCCCCGGTGCTGCCCAATGGACCTTCGAGCCGCATGTCGCCGAAGCCATCCTGTTCGACATGCTCAAGGAGGCAAAAGTTTCGGTTCACTTCGGCCAACGCCTCGCGACGGTCAAACGGGACGGCCGACGGATCACGGACATCGTGATGGAGAATGGCCAGGTTTATCGCGCGAAAATGTTCATTGATGCCACCTACGAGGGCGATTTGATGGCGCAGGCGGGCGTCAGCTTTACGGTCGGCCGGGAAGCAAACGCGCAGTATGGCGAAACAATCAACGGCATTCGCGCGGAGACGCCGAAGCACCAATTCACCGTGCCGGTGGATCCGTACGTCAAACCCGGCGATCCCGCCAGCGGCTTGCTGCCGTTCGTGCAACCCGGCGACGGCGGTCCGCCGGGCGATGGCGACGACCGGGTGCAGGCCTACAATTTCCGGCTGTGCTACACGAAAATTCCGGCGAACCGGCTCCCGCACGTGAAGCCGGAGAATTATGATCCGGCGCGGTATGAATTGCTGGCGCGTTACCTCGAGGCGTTGGTGGCGGCCGGCCGTAAACCGCAGTTGGGCGAATTCTGGAATCCGATCTGGATGCCGAACGGCAAGACCGACATCAACAACAACGGCGGTTTCTCGACCGACTTTATCGGGGCCAATTACGATTACCCGAATGGGGATTACGCGACGCGCGCCCGGATCTGGCAGGAGCACACGGACTACATCCGTGGTTTCGTCTATTTCCTGGCCACGAGTCCGCGCGTGCCGGAGCCGCTGCAACGCGAAATGCAGGAGTGGGGGCCGGCCAAGGACGAGTTCGTCGCCACCGGCGGCTGGCCGCATCAGCTCTACGTCCGCGAAGCGCGCCGCATGGTTTCGGATTACGTAATGACCGAGCACAACTGCCGCGGCACGGTCACCGCCGCCGACCCGGTGTCCCTCGCCGCCTACACCATGGACTCGCACAATTGTCAGCGCATCGTGAAAGGTGGCCATGCGGAAAATGAAGGCGATGTCCAGGTGGGCGGGTTCCCGCCCTATCCCATCTCGTATCGCGCCATCGTCCCGAAGGCGACCGAGTGCGAGAACCTGCTCGTGCCGATTTGCCTGTCCGCCACGCACATTGCGTACGGGTCCATCCGCATGGAGCCGGTGTTCATGATTCTCGGCGAATCGGCGGCGACCGCGGCGGCGTTGGCAATCGAGGGGAAGGTGCCGGTGCAAAAGGTCAAATATGAGAAGCTCCGCGCGCGATTGCTCGCGGATCGGCAGGTGCTCGAATGGAAACCGGTGTCGAAGTAATCGGCGTCGTTTCGTGCCCCGAACGCCGCCCGGGGTGCCGCTGGGCCTCCATCAGGCTGGCGCGAAACTTTGGAGCCCGCTCGACAACGTGTGATTAATTCTTAAGCTGCCCTCACCGACGCCCTCATGAAGCAAAAGCCATTGGATGAACTAAGTTTCGCCACGTTCAAGGCCCTGGTGAATTCGCGCTTCCGCGTCGCCGTCTCGCCGGCGGCAACGGTTGAACTGGAATTGATCGAAGCGGAGCTCGCTGGCGAGGTGGTGTCAGACCAGTCCCGTACGCCCAAGTACGAGAATTTCTCGCTGGTCTTTGCCGGCGCCGCAGGAGAACGGCTGACGCAGAAGACTTATCGGTTCAGCCACGACAAGATCGGCGACTTTGATTTGTTCATCGTCCCGATTGCGGCGGAACGGGGAAGGATCCACTACCAGGCAGTTTTCAACCGCCTGCTGCTCCCCCCGGAGAAATAGGAAAGCGAAAAGTGCTTGACCCCATCACTGACTGGACGGAAAGTTCCGCCGAAAACTGTTCCCCGTTGCTCAGAAGCATTTTTTGATTGTCGCGGCTGTGAAGAATTTGAATTCAACCCCAAGCCAGGAAACTGATTGTCGTTCCGTTGACGGGTCTTCGTCGTCGGCGTCCGTCGCCCAATCCCTGCCGTTCGTAGAACCAACGCGCCGCCAGTTCCTCGTCAGCTGTTCCCTTCTGGCAGTTGGCGCTTCGATAAGCCCGACGGCCTTTGGCGCGCCAACCCGGGGTCGGATGGTGTCCCTCGAACAGATCGGCCCGGGGGATTTCGCGCGGCAATTGAATACCGCTTTTCTCGTCCGTCCGGAGGGTTCCGCCCCGGTGGGAATCGTCCTCACCGAAATCGGGCTTCCGGGGTCGCCGGACGCGGCGTCCCACGCGGAGGATGCGGACAACGAGAAATTTGCTTTGCTGTTCCGCGGACCCTTGGGCTCGCCGCTGAGTCAGGACACGTACGCCTTTGAACATCCGCGGATCGGCAGCTTTGCGATGTTCATTGTGCCAGTAGGCTGCTTGGATCCGAGTCATTGCTACTACGAAGCCATCTTTAATCGTCCGGCCCGGGGGCCAAAAGCCTCGAGGGTTCACTACCCCACCCGATAATCGCGGCGGGCAACCAACACCATGGCAGAACCATTCTTAAGCGAAATCCGGCTGTTCAGTTTCAACTTCCCGCCCAAGGGTTGGGCCTTGTGCAACGGCCAGCTGTTGCCAATTAACCAGAACCAGGCGTTGTTCGCCCTGCTGGGCACCACCTTCGGCGGGGATGGGCGGGTGAACTTCGCCCTCCCTAATCTGCAAGGCCGCACGCCGATCCATGTCGGCGGCGGGCACTCGCTGGGCCAGGTCGGCGGGGAACAGGCGCATACGCTCTCGATTTCGGAGTTGCCGCAGCATACCCACGTCGCGCAGGCATCGGCGGCGAGTGGCACGCAAAACATACCGGCGAACAATCTGATGCTCGCGCAACGGGCGGCGGAGATTTACCACGCACCGTCCAGCCTGGGAACGATGGTCGCTGGCACCCTCAGCAACACCGGTGGCAGCCAGGCGCACCTCAACATGCAACCGTTCCTGACCCTCAACTTCAGCATCGCGTTGCAAGGGATTTTCCCGTCCCCAAACTAGGAGACTGCCATGGCGCAACCTTATGTCGGAGAAATACGCATGTTCGCCGGGAATTTCGCCCCGGCGGGGTGGATGTTTTGCGAAGGACAGCTGCTGCCCATCGCGGAAAACGAAACACTTTTCCAATTGATCGGCACCACGTACGGTGGCGATGGCCAGAGCACGTTCGCGCTGCCCGACCTGCGGGGCCGGCTGCCGATTCATTTTGGCAACGGCTTTATCCTGGCGGAAACCGGCGGCGCCGAACAGATCACGCTGACCGTCCCCCAAATCCCCGCCCATTCGCATGGATTCCAGGCATCGGGCGACCTCGCCAATTCGCCGAACCCCGGCAACCAAGTGCTGGCGGAGACCGTTTCGACAACGCCGTATTTCGCGGGACCTCCCGCCGTTTTGCTGGCGCCGCAGTCCGTGCTGAACACCGGCGGCAACCAGCCGCACACCAACCTGCAACCGTACCTTTGCATCGACTTCATCATCTCGCTCTTCGGGATATTTCCATCGCCGACCTGACGAAAGGCACTCCGCATGGCTGATCCATTTGTCGCTGAAATCCGAATTTTCCCGTTCAACTTCGCGCCCAGAGGCTGGGCTTGGTGTGACGGACAGCTCCTGCCTATATCCCAGAACACCGCGCTTTTCTCGCTGCTGGGCACGACCTACGGTGGCGACGGAAAATCAAACTTCGCGCTCCCGAATTTGCAGGGTCGCGCCCCGATGCATCCGGGCCAGGGCCCGGGGCTGTCGCGGCACGATTTGGGGGAAGCCGGCGGATCGGAGACGGTGACGCTCCTCGAATCCGAAATGCCCGCACATTCGCACGCGCTTCTGGCTTCAAACGAAATCGGCGAAGACCGCAAGGCGGTGGGCGAGGCGATGGCCCGCTCCACTGGCGGCGCACTTTATGGTCCGGTGCCGGCCAGCCCGGTGGCCCTGGCGTCCGCCGCCGTGCCACCGGCAGGGGGCGGTGCCCCCCACAACAACCTGATGCCATATCTCACCTTCTACTTTTGCATCGCGCTGCAGGGCGTGTTTCCACCGCGCGGTTGAAGGCGCATGAATCTCCCCGCGGCCACCCACGAACCCTCCGTTACGCTTCGGCAGGTCAACGGGAGTGACGGGCCGTTTCTTTTTCAGGTCTACGCCAGCACGCGGCAGGAGGAACTGGCCCACGTCGGGTGGGGCGAATCGCAGAAGCACAGCTTTCTGGAAATGCAGTTCGAAGCCCAGCGTCGGTACTACGAGGCCGAGTACCCCGGCGCCGAATTCCAAGTCATCCTGGCGGGCGGACACCCGGTCGGTCGGCTTTATGTCCACCGCCGGGAGCATGAGATTCGCATTATGGATCTGGCGCTGCTGCCGCCTTCCCGCCGGCAAGGCATTGGCACCCGATTGCTCAAGGCGACGCTCGACGAAGGTGCGCGGTCGAATCGGCGGGTGACGATCCACGTCGAGATTTTCAATCCGGCCCTCCAACTTTACCAGCGACTCGGCTTTCGGCGGGTCGCAACCAACGGCGTTTACCATCTATTGCAATGGATGCCCGCCGAATCTCAAGTCAACCCGTGAACCGCTCATCCCAAAGACAATGACAGCATTTTCGATCGCCCCGGATTGCATCCCCACCCGGCAAAGGAAAGTTGACGGCGGTCGCGCGTCGGCACCGGCTCTATCCCGAGCCGCCATCACCCGTTTGAAGCGCACCGGGCTTGCGATCATGTGCCTTGCTTTCCTCCTGGCGCCGAATCGCGCCCAGACCGCGCCCGTGATCACCGCCACCAAGACCGACCATCTGGCGGTGGATAACAATAGCAACTTGAAACCGGATCCCGGTGACACCCTCAAGTACACGGTCGTCATTACCAACCTCGGCTCAACCGACGCCCTCGGAGTCTTGTTCAGCGACCTGCTCGACACCAACACCACGCTCCTTCCGGGCACGGTGATGACGACGCCGCTTGCGCTCAACGACAGCTATTCCGTCATTGGCAACGTTCCGATCACCATTGCCGCGCCCGGGGTGCTGGCCAATGACGCCGACCCGGATGGCGTTGGGCCGGCATTGACGGTGACCCCGTTCACTGGCGCAAGCGCCAACGGCGGAAACGTGACCCTCAGCGCCAATGGATCCTTCACCTACACTCCGCCCCGCGGTTTTGAGGGCACGGACACGTTCACTTATACGCTCAACGACGGCGAAAGCTTTACCGACACCGGCACCGTGAGTTTGAGCGTGACCGGCATGATCTGGTTTGTGAACAGCGCCGCGCCGGCAGGTGGCGATGGACGGATCGGCAGCCCTTACAACACGCTCGCTGCATTGGCCGGCGTCAACAACGGCGCCGGCAACAACCCCGCCACCAATGACAACATCTTTCTCTACGCGGGGAGTTACACCGGTCCGCTGACGCTTTTGAACAACCAGAAGCTGATCGGTGCCGGTGCGACCGCATCCCTCGCCGCCATCACCGGACTCACGCCCCCGCCCGGCAGTGTCGCGTTTCCGGCGACCGGCGGCGTGCGTCCCGCCATTGTGGGCAGCTCCGGCGGTGTGAATCTCGCCTCCAGCAACACGGTGCGCGGACTCAATCTCAATGCCAGCGGCAGCACGGCGCTCAGCGGCGCGAACGTCGGAACGTTGTCCGTGACCGAAGCCGCCGTGAGCAACACCGCGGGCGGGGCCGTGAATCTCGCCAATGGCACCCTCACGGTGGTCCTGAACAGCGTCGCGGCTTCCGGCGGCTTCAACGGCATCCGCCTGGTTAATTGTGCCGGCAGTTTTGCCGTTGCCGGCGATGGTGCGCTTGCCCAGAACGGCAGCGGCGGCACGATTCAGAACACGACGGGCAACGGCATTCACCTCGAGGGCGCCGTGAACGTTTCCCTCTCGCGGATGAACATCAACAACTGCCAGGCCAGCGGCCTTTTCGGCCAGAACCTCAATGGCCTGGTGGTGGATTGGTGCCGTCTGGATGGCAATGGCGACGCAGTGGCCGAATGTGGCATCCGCATTGGCGATCCGGTATCCGGCGTGAACGGTCTCACGGGCAGCGGTCCTGCGGGGGTGAATCCAACCCGCATCGCCAACACCTTCCTCCGCGCCTCCGGCGAAATGAACATCGCCATCTTCAACAACGGCGGCACGCTCGCTCAACTCGAAGTCACCGACGTCGTCTCCCAGGACACCCGCACCCGACCGTTTGGCGCGGATGGTTTCCTGTTCGAGGTCCGCGGGAATGGCACCGCGACGGTAAATGTCAACAGCTGCAATTTTTCTAACAACTTCACCCAGGGCCTTCAAGCGACCGCGCTGGGTCAGTCCGTTCTCAGCATGACCGTCAGGAACTGCGGCTTCACCAACAACAACGAAGGCGTGGTGCTGGCCAACGCCAACGACGCCGACCTCGTCTTTGATCTCAATGGCAACCGGTTCTTCAACAACCTGGCCACTGGCGCAGCGGGCGCCGCCATCGCGGCGGTCAATGCGACGACGGTCACCCCATCGGCGACTTATTCGGGCAGGATCCGCAATAACACCATCAATGGCGGGGGCATTGACAACCACCTCATCACCGTGCTGCTCGCGGGCGCGGGGTTCAATACACTGCAGGTGGCGAACAACTCCATCAACGCTGCCAACGCGCAGTTCAGCGGCATTTTTGTCCAGGCGGGCGAAACGGGTTCGGGCAATCTGAGCGCCAACCTGACTGTGACCGGCAACACGGTTAGCGTTGGCGCCCTCGGCAGTCACGGCATCGTGGTCCAGTCCCGCATCACCTCGGCCCTCTGCGCCGAGCTGGCGAACAATGTTTCCACGACCGGCGGCGTGGGCCTGTTCGGCCTCAACGTTCGCCAGCGCGACACCTCGACGTTCCGCCTTCCCGGCTTTGCCGGCCCTTTCAATTCGACCGCGGCGGTCGTCACGTTCCTGCAAGGCAAGAACGCGGGCACCACCGTCGGCTCGACCGTGGCCACGACTTACACGGGTGGGGCCGCGTGCGTCTTGCCATTGCTGGCCGCGCCCCCGGTTCTTGATCCTGCTCCGGCGCTGGTCCTGGATTCAAGCCAGCCAGCTCCGGCTGAGAGCAAGAGCGAGATGAAGCTCGCGGGTCAGATTAAGACGCCAGAACCGACGCCCTTGCCGGTCGCAGACGACTTCCGGCTCACAACGGCAAACCTCCAACCCATCCTGGCCGCCGCCCGCCAGCGCTGGGCCGACACCGGACTTACCAGCGAACAACTTGCCGTCATTGATTCACTCCAATTCGAGGTCGCCGATCTTGCTGGCTGGTGTCTCGGGGCGACGGTCGACCGCGTCGTGCAGCTCGACCGCCGCGCCACCGGCTACGGATGGTTCATCGATCCGACACCGATGGATGACGAAGAGTTTGCCGGGCCGGTTGCCAAGACCGGCACCGGCGTCGCGCCTCACCCATGGCCCGCCGGTCGCATTGACTTGCTTACGACCGTTCTGCATGAGATGGGCCACGCCGCCGGTTTGACCGACGCCTACGAACCCCGGTCGCGCGACAATTTGATGCACGGATTTCTGACCATCGGTGAGCGGCGGTTGCCGGCCCCCGGCCAGGCCGCGGGCGTCATCCCCGGCACCATCAAGCGGACACAATTTGTATTCACCCCGGTCGCCATCGGCACGCTCCCACCGGGCAAATCCATTACCCTCGCTTTCTCGGTCACCATCAACAACCCATTGCCGGGTGGTGTGTGCCAACTGGCCAACCAGGGCACAGTTTCAGGCAGCAATTTCAGTAGTGTGCTCACCGACGACCCGGATACCGCCGCCGCCAGCGATCCCACCGTAACGTTCCTGGATACCGTGCCGACGCCGACGATTGCTGCCGTTCCGGCGAACGTCTGCCCCAACTCCGCCGGCAACCAGGCCAGCGGCCCGCCGGGAATGGCCGGTTACGCCTGGACCATTGCCAACGGCACCCTCACCAGTCCGGCAAATCAGCCGACCGTGACTTACACTGCGGGTGCGGCCGGGAATGTGACGCTGGGCTTGACCGTGTTCAACGCCTCCGGTTGCGCGGCCAGCACGTCGACCCAGGTATCAATTGTGATGCCGAACACGCCCGTGATCCTCACCGAGGGTTGCTCCTTCCGGTCCAATTATTTCGCCAGCCAGCTCTTCACGGATGCACTGACCGAGACGACCATGACCCTCGCGTTCGACGGGACGAACTATTGGTCCAGCTCGGGGGGGGGCTCGGGCGGGGCGCGCCTGGCGCGCTACGATTCGGCCGGCGTACTTCTGGCGACCTACTCGCCCGGGCTGGATTTGCGTTCGGTGTTCACGGACGCGAGTGGCACCGTTTTCGCCCGCGCATTCTCGGACGCCACCATCTACCGCCAGACTGGGGCCGGGACTTTCATTAACTCGGGCGTTTCGCTCAGCGGCGGCAACCTTGACCCACAATCCTCGATCGTGCTGAACGACACGGAGACCGAGTACCTCGCGATGAATGCCGGCATCGTTTCCCGTTGGAGCACCAACGGGACTTATCTTGGCAGCGTCAACCTGCTGGGTTTCGGCTCCGTGGCGGGCGAGAATGCCTATCCCCAGAATCGCGGGATCGCGGTCGTGGGCAGCTTCTGGCTTACCTACCACACCAACGGGGTGCTTTCGGTTTGGGATCCTGCTGGCAACCGGGTGATGCAGGCGAAGTTGTCGGGAGCCGGCACAAGTTATTTCGACTCACCCTTCAGCTTCAGTTACGGCAACGGGAAGGTTTTCGTCGTGGATGCCGCCGGGGGGCAGTGGCGGGGCTATGACGTTTGCAGTGGCGAAAAGCTGGCGGTGTTTGGCGCACCCAGTGACCCGGCTTGGAACGCCGATGTGCGGAGCAAGATTCAGGGTGCTGGTTCGGGCGCACAAGTGGACTCGTATCTGGTCAGCTCCGGTAATCCCGTGCCGACCCTCGCTGACCTGCGTCGCTATCGCTCGGTCCTGCTCTATTCCGACGCCGACTTCAACGACAACACCGGCCTCGGCAATGTGCTGGCCGATTATATTGATCAGGGCGGTGGAGTGGCTTTGGGTACCTTTTCATTTTACGGTTCCGGCGGTTTGTCCATCCAGGGACGGCTCGTGACCGGTGGCTACTTGCCGTTTACCACCGCCGGCCAGAGCGGCGGGGCCAATTTGACGCTGGTCAAAGTGCTTCCGCTGCATCCCCTGCTCGCCAACGTCGCTACGTTCGACGGCGGGGGATCGAGCTTCCATAACAGTCCGATCGGTCTTGCGGCGGGTGCCACCCTTGTTGGCCACTGGAGTAACGGTCAGCCGCTCGTCGGCGCAAAAGATGTTACGGCCGGGCGGATTGTCGGACTGAATTTTTATCCCCCGTCCAGCGATGCGCGCCCCGACTTCTGGGTGGCGACGACCGACGGCGCCCGATTGATGGCCAACGCGCTCTCGTGGGCTGGTAAAGCCCCGCCCAACATTGTCACCAATCCCGTAAATCAGGTTGGCGAAGTGGGTTCGCTGGTGACTTTCATCGTCGCAGCTGCGGGGGAGGAACCCTTGAGCTACCAGTGGCGCCGCGATGGCATCAACCTTCCGGGTCAGACGGCAAGCTCGCTTACGGTTGAGGTCCAGCCGGCCAACGTGGGCAATTACAGCGTCGTCGTTTCAAATGCGTATGGGGTGGCGATCAGCGCGAGCGCATCCCTCGGTTCGCGGCTGCGTTTCCTGCCGCCGGGCGCACCGGTGGCCGGTGTGCTGCCGCTCTACCTCGGCAGTTCTGACAATTGTCCGATCACCCCCGAACGGGCGGCCCGCATCCAGGTTTATGCCACCGCCAATCCGGCGTCGCCATTTGCCAGCTGGACGCAGCTTCCCAATCCGCGCGTGCTGATCAATGGTTACCTGCGGGTCGATGCCTTGGAGGCGACGAATCCACCGGTGAGATTTTTCCGCGCGGTGGAGACTCCCTAACCCTTGGCGGCGGGGGCGCCAGTGGCGTTGCGCGGGTTGACCGGGCGGCCAAAGGCGAGGTTTGGCCTTGCGACCGCGGACTCGTCGGCGACGCAATCCGGCGCTTCAAGGAAGCCGTCCTGCAGTTGGGCTGCGGCGTGCCCGGAGAATTTTTTCCATCTTGAATTCCCACCCCGCCCGGCTAGGCTCGCTGCACTATGGCAAAACCTCACAAATACAAATTCTGCTTCGGTCCCTGGAACATCAGCGAAGGTCAGGATCCTTACGGTTCGACCACCCGTCCCGCCCAAACCTTCGACTGGAAGCTGGCCCAACTGAAGAAGTCCGGTTTCGACGCGATGATGTTCCACGACGACGACGCCGTGCCCGATATCGACAGCAAATCCGACGCACAGGTCCGCAAGGAGAGCCGCGAATTGAAGAAGAAACTTGCGGATGCCGGGGTGGCCGCCGAGATGGTGGCGCCCCGCCTGTGGTTTGACCCGCACACGATTGACGGCGGCTACACCAGCAACGATCCGAAGTGCCGGCGTTACGCCATTGATCGCTCGCTCCGGTGCATCGACGTGGCGAATCATCTCGGGACGGACCTGATCGTCCTCTGGCTGGCGCGCGAAGGCACTTACATTCGCGAATCCAAGAATGCCCGGCGCTGCGTGGATTACCTGGTTGAGGCAATCGACCGGATGCTGGCGCATAACAAAAAGATTCGCATCTCCATCGAGCCCAAACCCAACGAACCGATGGATCACGCCTATGTGCCGACCACCGGCCATGCGCTCGCCATCGCCCAACTCACGAGCGATCCCAAACGGGTGGGCTGCCTGATTGAGAGTGCGCATGCCATTCTGGCCGGCATCGATCCGGCGGACGAAATTGATTTCGCCATGGCCTTCGGCAAGTTGTGGTCCCTGCACCTTAATGACCAGAACGGGCTGAAGTTCGACCAGGACAAACCATTTGGCAGCGCGAATCTGCGCGTCGCCTTCAACCAGGTCCGCGCCCTCGAACGCAACGGCTACGGCAAACGCGGCGAATAC
>CAZIJO010000199.1:0-11803 GCA_964539515.1 uncultured Bifidobacterium sp.
GTTCTGGTTGAACGCGTTGATCACCCATTCCCGGTACGGCCAGATCGAACGCGCCAGGTCCACTTGGTAGCCATTGGAATCAGCATAACGCGCCAAGTCCAGCCAGCCGCGGGCGAGGTTTTCGCCGTAGTGGCTGGAAGCGAGCAGCCGATCAACCAACTTTTCGTAGGCCTGACTGCTGCGGTCCTTCAGGAAAGCGTCCACCTCGGCAGGCGTCGGCGGCAGGCCGGTGAGATCGAGACTCAGCCGGCGGATCAACGTGGCCCGATCCGCCTCAGGCGACGGCGCCAGTTTTTCCTGCTCCAGCCGGGCAAGGATGAAAGAATCGATGGCATTGCGCGGCCAGCGCTGGTTTTTGACGACCGGCAATTCTGGACGCACCGGCGGGCTGAACGCCCAGTGCTTTTGTTCATCCGGCCAAACCGCGCCTTGATCAATCCACGCTTTCAACAAGCCAATCTGCTCCGCGGTCAACCGTTCTCCTTTCGAGGGCATGACTTCATCCGGGTCGAGGGAAATGACCCGCTGAACGAGCTGGCTCTCGGCGCTCTTGCCGGCAATCAGCACGGGGGTCCCGGATTTTCCACCGCGCAAGGCGGCCGCTTTCTGATCCAGACGCAAATTGCTTTTTTGCTGGTCCGGCCCGTGGCACTCGTAGCAGCGCTTGATGAAAATCGGCTGGATGTCCCGCGCAAAATCGACCTGGGGCTGGTCGGCGCCGAGCCCGTTTGGGGCGATGAAAAGCCATGCCCCTCCCAGCACTGCCATGAACTGGATGGGACAACGCCGCAATGGCAAAAATATTTCAGTCATTTCACGAACGCAGAAAGTGCTTGTGTTGCCCGCCAGAATAGCCCGGGCGCCAGGAGGCAGCAAATCAAAATGCCGTCCTGTCAGCACCTGGTTGCCGGCTCGGCGCTCCGGAACTTATGGCCGTCCATTGGTTTTCGTTTTGGGCGTGACCAGCAGGCTCAGGTTGCGCACCTGCATTTCCACGTCAAAGCGGCCGGGCACTTCCCAACCCATGTTCATCTCGGTGATGCGATAGTCGGCCATTGTCCGGGATTCGGTCAGAAACCCGCGTTGCCAGGCGGTCTCCAGCGCCTCGCGCATCAGCGGGAGCAGATCCTTTTCGATGGCGAGCCATTGCCGGTCATGTGCGCTCTGGGTGGTGAAACTGTCGCCGCTGGGTGTGAAGATGAACATTTCGGTGCCCGCTGTATCCTTTGACTTGTGCGCGGCCGGAAAGCGTTGCCGGTCATCGTAGAGCGGGACGCCGAACCACAAATAACGGCGGTAGCCGGGCGAATCGGAGCGGGTATTCTGAAGCGTGAAAAAAATCTGGAACTGTGCCGCATGCAACCCCGGCGTGTAATCGGCCGTCTTCACCAGGTCGGAGCGCAGCAACCGCGCCTCGATTCGCAGCCGCACCGTCGTCAGGTCCGCCATGGACGGAGCTTGCTCGAACCGCTGTTCGACGAGCAAATGCACCCACGGCTCGCCCTGCCGGCGGTCGCGCGCACCATACTCGGCAATGGCATTGACACCCAACGCAAGATCCGCCCCGACATTGCCGTCCTCGCCCAAGGTGACCGTTTTGGCGGCATTGGCCCAGCGCAGCCGGCCGTTGGTAAATCGCCCGCCTGCACCGGCCTCCAGCCGGTGTTTGCTGGACCACTGCGATAATTGCCAGACCGGTGTAACCTGGCTGTCGGCGGGGCGCAGTTCGCCATAAGGCACCTTTTTTCCCGGGGCCGGCTCCAGCAGGATGAAGCCGCGCTGAAAATGCGGGTCACGAATCAATTCGCGGGGTTCCGTTGGTGGGGCCAGGTCGCGCACCACGTTGGTTTCGGCGCACACCGCGTTCGCGACGAAAATGCCTGCCCCGATCGCAGTCACGCAGGGGCGATGAACCATTCGCTGGAGCAGTCGCTGGATGACCATCGGCGTAAGTCTGGCGCGGGCGCGGGTGGAAAGGCCAATCAAAACCATGGCACCAGGGCGGCCGAGCCGGCTGAGGCTGAAAAGGCGACCAAGCTTGATTGCCGTCCGGGCGGACATAGCCTTGGCGAAAACGAATCCGTCGAAAATCGATATTCCTTCACCGGCCCAATGCCAGATCCAATTCCTCAGTCATCAAGCATAAATGTTTCGATGGCGAAGCTGCTCGTTGCACTCGCCCTCTGGGACACCGGTTGCGCGTGGCGTTCCGCAGTCAAGCCGGACGCTCCGCGCGCTGTAAGCGCTGACCAAAGCAACCTTGTCACGCCCGGCAAGCCCGAACTCATTGCGGCGGCAGCGCCGACTCCCGGATGGATTGATTACACCATTGAGCGCGTGAACGGGTCAGCCGGTCGCACGCGGTTGCCGGCCCATTTTCAACTCGTCACCGCGACTTGGGGACACGAGAACGCACAAATGCCCAATCTGGTCTACATGCCGGAAAAACAGCGTCTGCTGATGACGATCGAATACGGTCCGCCGACCGTGCGCACCGTTGTGATTTACAGCGATGACTTGGGTGCGACATGGAGTGAGCGCCGGTGGCTGCACACCGATGCGCAAGGCAAGCCCGATGTCGGTGTCACCGCCGGGTTGACTTACCTCGGGAAGGGGTTTCTCACCACCAGCCCGGAGTCCGGCACCCGCTACTTCAGTCGCGACTATGGCCGGACCTGGACGGAAACGGCGCCGGTGCCGAAAGGCATCAATGGCCGTGAGCTTTATCATTGGGATCCGTTGCTGGTGGACCGGGACAAGTCCGGGCAAATCGTTCGCCTGGCGGAGGCCCGATGGAACGAGACCGGGGCGCCGCGCGACGATCCCGACAGCAAATACTCGCAAGCCTATCTCTGGTTCAGCACTGACCTCGGGAGGTCGTGGAGCCGGGAGACCAGCGTGCCCGCATGGTATGGCGTCAACGAGGTCGCCTTGGTCCGAGCCCAAAATGGCGACATTGTAGCTGCCTGTCGCACGGATAATCCGGTGCGGTTCCAGGGCGAACTCGACTTGTACTCCGGGATGGGCATCTCCATTTCTCGGGACAATGGCGCTACCTGGTCTGACTTAAACCGGCTTTACGAGTATGGCCGGCACCACCCGAGCCTGGTGGTTCTCCCAAACGGTGACATCCTCATGCCATACGTCGTGCGCATCGGTTACCCAGCCACGAAGGATGGCTTCCCCCGGTTCGGGATTGAAGCGGTGATCAGCCACGACCACGGTCAGACCTGGGACTTGGACCACAAGTACATTCTCGCCTACTGGACCGGCAAAGTGACCGGCCGCAACTCGTGGTGGGGGCTGAGCCAAACCACGTCCACAGTTCGGCTGCCGGACGGATCATTGTTGACCGCTTTCGGCACCGGCTTTCGCAACGAGGCCTCGCAGTCCTTGTGCAAAATGGACGTAGGCTTGATCCGGTGGCGGGTCAGCGACCAGCCCGTAAGCGCCGTCCGGACGCTTCGTGACGCGCCATTCGACTCGGATTTGCGCAACCAGTTCGAGCCGGAATCTTCAGAATGAATCGTGGATTATGACACAGCCTCTTGCGTAATCTGAATTTCGTAACCGGGCAATCGTAAAAAGCACGCAGCCTGACCGGTAGTGGTCAGGCTGCGGCATTTACTCGTAACCGATGATATCGCTTACGGATAGATCAACCGGAAGAACCGCGTATCCGTTGGCGCCACCGTGTAGACGTATTGCCCGCCGGGCTCCTGCCCTGCGGTGTAGCTGATTCCGCTCGTGACCTCCGTCCAAACTGGTGAACTTAGGCTTGGACTGCTCTGCAGCCGATACGGAATAAACGGCCAGGTCAGCACCACCGAGCCGCCTGATTGTGTCACCGATAGGCGCGGTTCTGCGGTGGTCGAGAGGAAGTTATCAAAGATCGCGTCCCCCGGAATTGTGGGATTGCTCTGACTGGCCACGATCAACCCGACTTGACCTTTGGGATAGAGGTCGTCCGGATCATTCCCCGGAAGCCGCTTTATGGGATTCACCAGATCAGGGAATTCATACACCTGTCCCTCGAAGTTGGTACCACTCCCCATAAAGACGAACCGGTAGCTCTTGCCCCGTTGGAGGTGCAAACCGCTCGGCTCAGTTTCGATTTGGCCGACCGGCGATTCATTAACCAGCCGCGAAATATCCAAATCGCCATTATCCGTCCCAGGCAAAGTACCGCCGCCGGGCTCCCAACTGAAGAGGTAGCCACCAGTGGTGCCTAATCCCGGGGTAACGATCCGCGCGGCGATGCCGAAGGCCTGACGGACAGTGTCGTCAAAATCAATCAAGTCCGCCGACACATAGAAGTCCGTGTACTCCACGCCTGCCAAGAAGCTGCCGGCGCGGGCTGGCCCGGCGTCAGGGATTGGGGGCGCCGGAGCGATAATGTGATATACACCGCCGGTCGTTATGTAACTGGCAGCCGTGGCCCCGATTCCTGCACTTGCGAGTGGATCATAATGCGCCCAAGCCGGGCTGGTATCGTTTCCGTCATTGAAGTTGTCGATAACCGTCGGAGGCAATGACGGGTAGATCAATGTTGGACTGGCGGTCGTCGGCACGAACATCAAATAGTCCAAGTTGATGATCCGGTCATCCTTCGTAACAGTACCACCGAGGGTCAATCGCAACGTCTTGAGCCCAGAAAGGCTGACAACGGCAGGTGACGATCCAGCCATCAACGGAACGTACTTGTAGTTGAGCCGCATGAGGTGGTTCTCCACGTTGAACGCGCCCAATCGCACCGAGGACTGTCCAGCAACAGTGGGATCGCTGGTCACCTTATCCAGGTAAACGGTGGTCGAACCAAAAGTGCTGCAGCGTAGATAAACATTATAATTGGTTGGGGTGAAACTACGCGTGTAGTTCATCCAGTCGCCCGGCGAGGTCAGGCGGACCTGATATTCCCACACGTTTGTAGCCACATACTTTGAACGTTGGGTGCTTTGAATGCGCTGCGGGGGAAGATTGGTTGAGAAATCCACGATATCACCGGCTTCATCCCGGGAGAGAGTCGTGGTCGAACCTTGGGTGATCTGCACCCGGTCCGAAGGGCGGTACTCGGCTAACACGGAATAGTAGCTACCGCCCGGTTTGGAGTAATCCACTCCAGCCGTCCCCGCAAAACCAAAGTATCCCAAGCCATTGCCACCGAAGTCCACGCTGCCATTCACCGGAAGGCCATTCGTGTCCGCCCCGGAAACGGGAACGGGATCCAGTTGGTAAAGGCCATTGGTGTAGTTGTAGTCCTCGGCTTCAATCGTCTTTAGCGTGGAGACGTACGCGTCGGAGAAGGTGTCAAACCAGAACGTGTTGGTGGACTTAAGCGTGCCGGTCGTGTCCTCCACTTCAATTCGTGCGCTGTAAATCGTGTTGGCCTGCAAAGTGCCAGCCGCTGTGCTGAAACTGGCGGTGCTGCCATTCGCGGGCAGCGGCGCGAGTGAGGCGGAAGCATCGACTCCGTTCAGGTATAGTTTGGTAGCGCTGGCATTGATCTGGCCCGCAGTAAAGGTATTGGCCGTGAAGCTGATGCCGTTAGCCGGATTATGGAAATTGGCGAAGCGATTCGCCGGCACCCGCGTCACCACGGTCGGCGTGCCTGGAATTGGATCAGCGATGGCCGGAGCAATCGCAGTGTTAGGATCGCTCGCGGCGGCGTAGTAGTTGTCAATCGTGACATCCGTCGTGCCCGTGGTGCCATCGCGGCTAAAGGATAGGAATCCGCTCAGACCGCTGGGGTACGTGTCAAGATCATCCACAAAGTAAAACGTAACCAAAGGTTTGGTGAGATCAGCCAGATCGTAGGCCTGACCTTTGAGGACAATGCCGGTGCCCTGAAAAACGAGGCGGTATGAATGACCTGGTTCAAATGTGACCTCCGCCGCAGCTTTGGTAGCGGCAGCAAAACCGGGGGCGATGGCATTAATTTGCAACTGCCCGCCTTTGCGGTCGCCAGCCGCGTCCCCATCTTGAGCCACGTCGTAATTGAGAATGTAGCCGGTGCCTTCGGCCAGACCAGCAGCACCACCTGGCGTCCAGTGCGCCAAGAGAACTACCGCCTGGTTTTTGACGGCCCAATTGATCACGTCCAAGGAGACATAAAAGTCGGTGTATTCATTCGTTTGAGCGATTGCGGCGGCAGCCGGAGCGGCATTGGGGACCGGGGCTGCTTGAATTCTCAGCCCTTTGCCACTGCCAACGGTTGGAAAGGTATAACTCTGGGGAAAGAATTGAAACTTTGTCCAAGCGCTGCTCAAAGTCCCGGAATCGAAGTTATCCGATTGCGCCGCGGCTTCAAGTTGCCCGCCGAGTAATGCTAACCCCGCCGCCAGGGCGGTGCAGCTGCAGAATAGTGAATATCGCGAACTCCGCCTTCGCGGAAGTTGAACGGGAATGGGATTGGTTTGTGTCTTCATAAGAGTTTTGTGACTGCTGGCGGTTACCGATTTTTTCGACTGACTCCTAATGGTTTTGTGACCGGGTTTCGCCCAACCAATACGCGATGCCCAGCTAATGGTCAAGGGGGTTTCTACTTTATTTACTTCTCAACTCTGCCGCGCGGGCGACCCGGGTGCCCTCCGCAACGCTCGGCCGATTTCGATGCTTTGACAGTAATCAAAATGACGGCCAGAATCGAGCTGTCAACCTCGTATCCCGGGGCATCTTGGGGCGTTGTCGGATCATGTTCGGATCATCATGAAAAAGTTTTTGTGGCGAATCTCTCGTTGGAGCGCGGTCTTGCTGTTTGTGATCGCCTTCGGGCTGGTCGCCCGCGGGCTTTACGCATTTCGCGACCGGACGCCGGGCTACGTGCTGGACTTGAAGATTGACGCCACGAAATCGCGAACGGAGCCGCGCCCGCTGCAGGTCGGTTTCGCCCGGATAAAAATCAATCCGGATCTTTCGGATCCCAAACGGCCGGTCTGGGTGGCGGGTTTCAGCCATCATCGCGCTGCCACGGCCATTCATGATGACCTTTGGGCTATCGCCTGGGTGGTGGACGATGGGTACACACGGTTCGGGGTGGTAGGCCTGGACGCCATCGGTTTCTTTCACGATGACGCGTTGGCAGTACGGCGCGGCTGCGACCCGGAATGGAAACTCGCTTACACTGTGGTCTGCTCGACCCATAACCACTCCACCCCCGACCTGATGGGCTTGTGGGGCTCGGATGTCCTGCACTCCGGGGTGGACCCAAGCTACCGCCAGCAAGTCATTGCCGCCGCGACTCGCGCGCTGGGAGAAGCCGTTGCGGCGTTGCAACCGGCCCGCGTGGCATTCCATGAAATCACCACACCCACGGACGGGCTCGTGGCGGACACCCGCAAACCGATCGTGTTTGATCCGGACATCCGCGTGCTGCATTTCACGAATCCAACGAATGGGGTCACCCTCGGCAGCGTCGTGGGTTGGGCCAACCACCCGGAAACGCCGTGGGGCAAGAACACCGAAATCACCGCTGATTTCTGCGGCGTCCTGCGCGATGCGCTGGAACACGGCGTCACTAACGAAGGCAAAGTCCTGGCGGCCGGCGTGGGCGGTATCCACCTGTACATTAACGGTGCCGTGGGCGGCCTCATGACCACTCATCCCAGCGTGACAGTGCGCGATCCTTACTTGCAGCAGGAATTCAAGGAGCCTTCCCACGAGAAATCCCGGGCGGTAGGGCATCAGCTCGCCGCGCGCATTCTGCCCAGGCTCACGGCGACCAACACCGCCGCAACCAACCAGTCCCCCATTGGCATTCGCGCACGAACGCTGGCGATGCCGATTGATAACAAACTATTCCTCGCGGCGGCGTATCTCGGATTGATTGACCGGGGTCACGTGCGTTGGAAGCAGATGCGCACGGAGGTCGCGCTCCTGACGTTGGGCGACGCCAGCATTGCTTGCGTGCCGGGCGAGATCTACCCGGAGATCATCAACGGTGGCATTGAACGCCCGCCGGGGGGCGATTTCGATATCGCCCCGGTGGAAGTGCCGGCGCTCCGCGAGCTCATGCCCGGGCAGCTCAAGTTCGTCTTCGGCCTGGCCAACGATGAACTGGGCTACATCATTCCCAAGAGCGAATGGGACGTGAAGCCGCCGCGCCTCTACGACTCCAAGGGCGTTTATGGTGAGATCAACTCCTGCGGCCCGGACACGAGCCGGCTATTGCACGCGGCCCTGGCCGAGCTTTGCCGGGAAACGAAAGCCGCGGGATCAATCCGCTGAATCAACGGTCAGGATTACGGTGTTGATTCGCTCATCCTTGAAAGAGCAATTAACGCAAAAACGCCAGGAAGCAAAGGCGCAAAGGGCAGGAAGCGGAATGACAGCGGCCATGGCCCACCCCAGCAGATGAGCGAATAAGGGGGCAAAGGCATTGCAGTGTTATCTGCCAACTCAATCGGGTCCTGGGAAGATTTATTAACGCAGAGGACGCCAAGGTTGGCGCGGAAGAATGCGGAGGCAGGATTTCTTTGAGACCTTGGCGAGAACCTTCGCGCCCTCTGCGGTTAACCGGGCGGTGCCTTTACGTTGGTTCAACTGCGTTTCCCAGCCTAAAAGCTGTTATTCAAATTGCCCGGCACCCAGCCGCTCGCGCGGACGAAATTCCGCAGTTCAGCCCGCTCGTCGCCGTCAATCCCGCCATTCCCGTTCTTGTCGAATCGCTCGATGAGTTTCTTCACCATGCCCCCGGGTTTCCGCCGCTGCAGCGCCCGGTCAATCACCATGTCCGTGGCATGCTCCCGCAACGCGTCGCGCAAGCCTTCCACGTCCGCTTCCCGGACGGGCACCACATGCAGGGTGATGCTGCCCATCTCGTCGGTCGAGGCGGGCCCCCATTTGACCCGCACGGGCGGTGAAGACGGATTGCGCGGATTGGCCGCGGAGTTGTCATAGCTGATTTCGGTTTCCAGCCGTGTGCCTTTGGGGAGGGGAAAGCGTTCCTTGAGACTGTATTGCTCCTGCCAGGCAAAATCCCAGTCCGGAATGCGCAGCATAATTTGTTCGCGTCCATCCGGCAGCACCGCCTTCATCGTCATGGTTTTGGCGATGTAATGCGCATGGGGACTGATCGAAAACGCCGCCGCCGCCACCGGCAGGGTGAAGCTATCCTTGACCACGTAATTCGACGCCCCGGCGGGAATGTCGATGCCGCTGATCTCGCCAAATGCCGGCGGCAATTGGATGCCCACGAAGGAACGCAGCGGTGGTTTGTCGGCGAAGAAAATGCCGATCGTGGAAATTTCCTCCTCCACCCTGCCGCTGGGATGAAAATGGGTTTGCACCACCAGGTCAGCGCCTTTGGGATAGCGATAGGCCAGGTCATCCGGCAGGACGCGCACGTTAGACCCAACGGCCCAACCGCCTACCGGTGTGAACGCGCGACCGACCCGACCCTTCTCCTCGAAGCCCGGCTCGGCATCGGCGGCTTCCAGTTCCCGCGCCTGGCCGGTGGTGTCGAGATAGAACAGGGCATGATGCACAATACTACGCGCGCCCGGTCGGAACTCGATCGCGCGGACCCATTTGTCGTCCGGCAGGTTCAATGGAAACACAAAGTTGCGGTAAATGTCCGGGCCTTCCGCATAGAGCTTGAAGGGTTGTTCCATCTTCACGATCAGGTCCGGCTTCCCCAATTGCCAGCCCTCGGGAAACGCCGGTAGCTTGGGGAGGCGGTCGGCAGCGCCTTCCGGCATCCCATCCTCATACCACCGCCGCAGCGTGGCAATCTGTCCGTCCGGCAACACGCGCGGGTTCAAAAACTCAACATGCCCGCCTTCGGCGTGCCACGGCGGCATGTATTTTGACTGGGTTACCTCGGTGATCTGACGTCCGCGTTTGCGCACCTGGTCATAAGTCTGGAGGGAAAACGGGGCCGCTTCGCCCGGCCGATGGCAGGAAACGCAGTTTTGGAAAATAATCGGTGCGATGTGCTCGGTAAAAGTGGGCTTGGCAACTGGCGCCGCCCCGGACAAGTTCGAAGTGCCAGCGGCTAGGACGCTGGCAGCCAACGCGAACCAGAGCAATGGCGGATGCCGGCACGGATCATTTTTCAGGCGGCTTGGAGTTTTCATGTGTTGCAATATAGCAGCCAACCGCCTTGGTGACCGGCGTGACCACGGGTTTGCCATCGAGAACGGCATCTAGCGCCTCGCGCAAGTCGCGTTTGGACGGCGTGACCCGGCGCTTTCCGAAAGCCGCCGCCCGGTCGTCAATGCGGCCCCGGTATAGCACCTGGTTGTCCGGTGCGAGAACCGCCACTTCCGGCGACACGGTTACCTGCGCAAACTTCACGAGCCGATGTTCAGGATCGAGCAAGGCCGGAAGTTTGAATTCATGATCTCGGACATGCCGCCGGGCGGCCGCGGCCGACAAGTCGTCCTCAACATAAACCAGGTAGCTGCGCACCCCCCGGGCTGTGTAATCGGCAACGATGCGGTTGATCTCCGGCGCGTAAGCATTGGCAATCGGACAGTCGGACAGAACGAAGAAAAACACGGTGGCTTTTTGTCCGATGGCGGCCAGGGGCTTGTGATCGGCCCCTTGCACGTCCCTGATGACCAGGTTGCCCAAGTCCGATTCGATCGCTCCAAGCTGGCGCGGGAGTTCTTCGGCCGATGTCAGCACGGCGGCGCCCAGGAGCATCGCTCCCGCCGTCTGCTTCAATAATTGAATCAAGGACTGTTTCACAACCGTTGATGGCCGGCAGCTCTGACTGCAACCGGGCAACTGAAATTCAGGGCCCCAAGGCTGGCCCCCCCGAAAGCGTCAAAGCGGTTCCACTCGGTCCACGGTTCAGACGCGTCCATCAAGATATCTCAAACCCCACACATTTCGCGACCTGATGCAGCGTAGCAGAGAATCGGAAGGCAACAAGTCAGGGCGGGTGGAAAAGAATTTTTCCCGCCGTCAGCCTTTATCCGATTCCATCATTCAACGTCGGCGCGGTCCGGAGTAGAACCTCAACGCCGAGGACGCGAAGGTTGGCGCCGAGGCGCGCGGAGTTGGGCTTTCTTTGCGTGCCCGGCGAGAACCTTTGCGGCCTTTGCGTTTATCGAATCAGAACCTCACCAGCCGGCCCGTGACCCGGACGACGCCACAATCTCTCACGGGCTTGCCTTTACTCCTGCATCGCGGGTGGCAGTTTCAATCCGAGTTCCTGGCTCAGAAAGGCCAACTCATCGGTCTTCTCCTCGATCTGCTTCGTGGTTGGCTTCCCCGCACCGTGACCGGCCTTGGTATCAATACGGATCAACACGGGATTGCGACCACGATGATACTCCTGCAGCCGGGCCGCGAACTTGAAGCTGTGCGCCGGCACCACGCGGTCGTCGTGATCCGCCGTGGTGATCATGGTCGCGGGGTAACGAACTCCGGGTTTGAGATTGTGGTAGGGTGAATACGCATAAAGCGCTGCGAATTCGTCCGCATTATCCGCGCTGCCGTAATCACTGCTCCAAGCCCAGCCGATCGTAAACTTGTGGAAGCGCAACATGTCCATCACGCCCACGGCCGGAAGCGCCGCACGGAAGAGATCGGGTCGTTGCGTCATGCAGGCCCCCACCAGCAGCCCGCCATTGCTGCCCCCTTGGATTGCCAGTTTGCGGGGCGAGGTGTAGTGGTTCGCCACGAGCCATTCCGCCGCCGCGATGAAGTCATCGAAAACGTTTTGCTTGCGCCGTTTGGTGCCGGCTTGATGCCATTCCTCGCCGTATTCGCCCCCGCCCCGCAGGTTGGCGAGCGCATAGACCCCTCCCATTTCCAGCCACGCCGCCCGGCTGACACTGAAACCCGGCGTGAGGCT
>CAZIJO010000200.1:0-11598 GCA_964539515.1 uncultured Bifidobacterium sp.
GGGCTTCCAGCCCGGCGGACCCAGCCGTACTACTGAGGAAGTCTCGGTGATACTTGAGCGGCTGTGCAAGCTTCGTGAGCAATCCGGGCGGCAAGATGCCGCCCTCTACGGCAGGCCGGGAGGCCCGCCGCTACGCCGGAGACCCGTTGTAAACGGGACGAAGTGTATTTGGAATGTATTTTGGGAAACCGCAATAAACCGGACTTGAAATGAAAATCGTCGCCTTGATCATTCTAGTGGTTTGTGTCGCCGCACCGCTCCCATTGAATGGGCAAGCGGGCGAGGAGGAAGCGCGGCTGATCGCGGTGGTTCAATCGGCGGCCGCGCCAACGGAGAAGGAAGACGCGTGCCGGCAATTGAAGCTGGTCGGCACCGCCCAATCCGTGCCGGCGCTGGCAGCATTGCTGACCGACGAGCATTTGTATCAAGCCGCGTGCGATGCGCTGGCGGCGATGCCGTTTGCCGAAGCGGGTGCCGCGCTTCGCGCCGCCTTGAAAACAACCACGCCCCAACCCAAAGCGGGCGCGATCCACGCCCTGGGTGAGCGGCAGGACCGCGCGGCATTGCCGGAGCTGGTGAAGCTGTTGAATGATGCCAACCCGCTCCTGGCAACCTATTCGGCCAATGCCCTCGGGCGAATTGGGGGCGGCGAGGCGGTGCTTGCACTACGCCAGGCGCTGGCCTCGGCAAACGACGCCGTCCGCGAGGCGGTTGTGGATGCGCTCTTGCATTGCGCGGTGCAATTGCTCGCCACCGGGGACCGCGCCGGGGCCGTCAGTATTTTTGAGTCGTTCAATCGGGAGGGGGAGCCGGAATCCATCCGCACGGCGGCTTATGCGGGGATAATCCGCGCCGCCGGCGACCAGGAGCTCGCGCTGGTGACCGCTGGCCTCAAGAACAGCGACCCGGCCCGCCAAATTGCGGCATTGCAATTGGCCCGCGAGGTTGCCGGTCCGGCCGCCACTGCTGTCTTTACCAATTTGTTAACGAAGGCCCCGCCGGCACTCCAGATGGCTTTGCTGGGTGTATTGCAACAGCGCGGTGACGCCGCCGCCGCCCCGGCGGTGCTCGCCGCGATGGGCAGTCCGGAACCTGCGGTGCGCCTCGCCGCCATTGCGGCCCTGGGGGAGTTGGGGGATGTGACCGCCATTCCGCCGCTGGCCGCTGCCGCAACCTCGAAGGATGAGGCGGAGCAAAAAGTGGCCCGCCAGGCATTGATACAACTCCGCCGTGGCCCGGTCGGGGACGCCATGGTTGCGCAATTGGTTTCGGCCGACCCCAACCTGCAATTGGAGTTGATTCGCGCATTGGCGGCACGCAAGGACAAAGCCGCGGCCCCGAAGTTGTTGGAACTGGCGCGTTCGAATAATGGTTCGGCACGCCGGGCGGCGTTGCGCGGCATGGAACAATTCGCGGGCAATGCGGATCTCCCGGCGCTGGTGCAACTGCTGACGCTCGCCCAGGATGAGGCGGCCCGCGCCGAAGTCCGCAACGTGTTTGAAGCCCTGGCGGACCGGACGGCGGACGGGCCGAACCTCGATGTCACACCCATCGTCCAGGGACTCGCCGGCGCCGATGCGGCGACCCGCATCGCCTTGCTGCAGGTCAGCGCCTTGTTCGCCGACCCTGGCCTGCGGGCGGCTTTTCGCGCCGCGATCAAGGATCCGAATGCCCAGGTGAGCAATGGCGCCGCCCGGACGATGTGCACGACGCGCGACGCGGAGTTGATGCCCGACCTGCTGGCGCTGGCGCGCAACACCGGGGAGGTGAATCTGCGGGCGTTGGCATTGGAAGGATACGTGCGGCTGGCGTGCGACCAAGACCGGTCCAAGGTAGCTGCTCAACAGCGCGTGGTGTTGCTCAAGCAGGCGTTGCCGATCGCCACGCGGGCGGAGGACAAGCGATTGATTCTGGCGGGCCTGGCGGGCTCTCCACATCCCGACGCGCTGGCAGTGGTGGAACAACTGGCCGCCGAAACGACCGTGAAGACCGAGGCGGAAATCGCGTGGTTGCAAATCGCCAAGGCGCTGGTCGCAACCCAACCCAGTCTGGCGGAGGCTTCGCTCACCCGGCTCGCCGCCCAGGCCGGCCCGGGCGATGTGCGCACCAAGGCGCAGGTGCTGGTGAAGCAATTCGCCTCGCGCTGGCTGTGCGCCGGGCCGTATCGCCAGCCCGGCAAGTCGGGGCGTGATCTGTTCGACGTGGCCTTCGCGCCGGAGCAATCGGGACAGAGTTCGGTCACCTGGCGACCGGTCGCGGGCGCCACCGATCTTTCGAGCGCCGGCGTGGTGGATTTGGCGGGCGAAGTGGCGGGCGACAACTGCGTCCTCTATCTGAAAACGCGTGTTTTCGTGCCGACAGCTCGCGCCGTGATCTTCGATCTCGGCTCCGACGATGGCATCAAATTGTGGGTCAATGGCGTGGTAGCACACGCCAACAACATTGATCGCGGCGTGACCCCGGGTGAGGATCGCGCCAAGGCGAAACTCAACCAGGGCTGGAACGATGTCCTCGCCAAGATCACCCAGAACGGCGGGGGTTGCGGCATGAGTCTGCGAATCACCGCCGCCGATGGAAAGGAGCTTGCCGGATTGCGAATGGATTCACGGGGAGAAGACGATGCCGCCGGGGCGCCGAGAAACTAAATACGAACGGCAGGAGTTGCCGGGTGCGGAAACACCGTCCGCGTCGCTTCGATAGCGGAGGAAGCGGGCGGCGGTCAATTCGCTACGCCGCTGCGAGCTTCAATTGCGACAGGCGGAAGATGGCGCCTTGCGGTTGGTTGGCAAGGCATTCAATTTCCCAGCCGTGGGCCAGGACAATCTGCTGGACAACGGCCAGGCCCAGCCCCGTGCCCTTTTGCGTGGTGGTGAAATAGGGTTTGAAAATCTCGGCGCGATTTTCCGGGGGAACGCCCGGACCGTTGTCCCGCACTTCCAACCAGGCGTCCAAAGCGCCACTCTTGCCGATGTGAATCTCGATTTCCCCATTCGCCGGCACGGCCTGAATGGCGTTCAGCAATAGATTAAACAGCAACTGCCGGAGCAGTTGCTCGTCGGCCTCGATGGCGGGTGATTCCCCGTTCACTTGCAGGCGGATTTGTTTTTCCTCCAGATCATGGGTCAGGGCGCGCACAACTTCATTGATCACGGCATTAAGTGACAAAGTGGTGCGGCGGACTTCGCGCGGCCGGGAGTAGTTGATGAACTCATTCAACTGCGCGGCCACCCGGTCAGCTTCGTTCACGATCTCGAGTGATTTTTGCCGGATCTCGGCGGGCGCGTCGGCCTGCTTGGAGATCATCTGGGCCAGGCCGCGGATGAGGTTGAGCGGATTGCGCGTCTCATGCGCAAGGCCGGCGGCGGCGAGGTTCATTTGCTTGAGGTGCGAGTTGAGTTCGCTGGCACGCACGAGGCGAATCTGAAGGTCAGCCGTCTGCGCCAGGTTACGCCAGGCGAAGCCGAGACCCAGCACCGAGAGGCCCGCCAGTCCGGCGATCATCGCACGCAGCCAGACATCCCGCTGGGTTGCCGCCCGCACCGACTCCGTGGACAAAACGATGAGAAAACTGTGAACGCCCTTTTTCTCCAGCATGGCCTTGTATTCCGCCTCGCTCATCCACGGCGGCCGGCCAAACCGCGGACGCCCCTCGCCCCCGCGCGAACGGAAGCGGTTGGTGGCAGGAAATGGCGGTCCGTTCGTGTCGCCGGAACGGAACTCCTGCGGGAAGGGTGGCGGGGGCGGCCGATTCTCAGCGGATGATTCCTCATTGGGCCCCATGGGCGGGCCCGGCGGCGGTCGGTTCGTGAAACTCTCCATCGACAGAATGATCGGCGGATTGGTGCGCTCCGGTTCGTTGGGAATACTGGTGCCCAAATCCACCAGATTCATCAGCGTCACGGTGGCGTTCTCCCAGTGTTCGGCGGGACGGAAGGTGCCACGGGTGTGCAGATCGACAGGGGTGCCGGCGGAGGCGACCACCTCGCCGGAGGCGTTGAGCAATGCCACCGCGCTCAACTGCGCGGGGCGGACGAGTTCGGTGAGGGCGGATTCGAGGCGTTCCTTGGAGATGACGCCAAAGCGCCGTTGCGAGCGCAGCACGATCCCCACCGTCGTGGAGATGTCCTTGGCGCGATTGATCAACTCGGCCCGTGCGGCGCGTTCCACGCGAAAGTGCTCCGCCACCTGCCAGGCCAGCACCAGAACCCACGCGGCGCAGAGCAAGGCGTAGATCAAAAAACGGCGGCGCGGCGTTTCCATGGAGATAAAGAGCGGCTACGGCGAAAGCTCCCGGAATGGATTTTTGGTTTTGTCCGCGGGCGGTGCCGCCGGCAGTTGATCCAGGTATTTGTTCAGTTCCTCTTCGGTCAGGGTCTTGGTTACCCCTGCCTTGTTCTGTTCCTTGTTCGACAAGGCGAGCAATTGGGAGGGCGCCTGCACAATGTGCGGCGTCAGGAAAATGAGCAGCTCGGTTTTGACATCTTTCTTGGACGTGGACCGGAACGCAAAGCCCAGCCACGGAATGTCGCCCAGGATGGGAATCTTGCTGATGGATTCCGTCTTTCGGTTGGCGATCAGACCGCCAATAATGACCGTCTGGCCGTCCGGGGTCACCACGACGGTATCCGCCGAGCGCTTGTCGATGACCGGAGCCTGCACCCCGGTGGAAATGGTGACGGATTCGGTTGCCGAAACGGAGGAAATCTCCGGGGTCACAATCATCTCCACCTGCCCGTCGGACGTGATGAACGGCGTTACCTTGAGAATGATGCCGACGTCGGTGTACGAAACGGAGTTGATGGCGTTGCCGAAGGTGTCATAGCGCACGTTGGTGATGAGCGGCACCGATTGGCCGACGAGAATGCTGGCGGGCTGGTTGTTGCGGGCCAGGATGGAGGGCCGCGAAAGAATCTTGGCTTTGCCGGTCTGCGCGATGGCGCGCAGCGTGACTTGATAATCCTGCCCCATGATCTGGTAGAGCCCGGCGCCGGGCGGGGTCGGAATGAAGCTTTGCACCGGCTGCCCGAGGGCATTCCTTTGCACGTTTGTGGAAATCTGATTCAGGCCGGACAAGCCGAAGACGTCCGCCGCATTGCCCGTCACGCCATTGTCCGTACCGGTAAATCCGCCTTCCACCCCGATGTCCGATCCGTCGGCGTGGGTGACCTCGACAAACACCACCTTGATGAGCACCTGCGGTTTCGGTCGGTCCAGGTTGGTCACGACCTGGCTGATTTGAGCGCTGGTTTCCTCGTCGGTGATGACAATGAGCTGGCGGGTTTCCGGGTCCACGGAAATCGTGGCGGTGCCCACCGTCCCGGCGCTGTTGTACTGGCGAGTGGTGGCCGTGGAGCTGCGGCTCTGATTCTGGCCGCCGAATCCGCCGAATCCGCCGCCGGGGAACTGCGCCGGGGCGGGCAACGTGGCGAACATGCCGAGCGCACAAACCGCCAGCAGTGGTTTCCACAGTTTGATTATTTGGTTGAACATAGATTGCTCCTGAGGGTTAGGCTGGTTAGAAGCCGCCGACCTGCGATCCGGTGCGCGTGCCGGTTCGGGTGCCGGTGCCGGTGGTGGTGGTGGTGCTTTGCTGACTTTGATTGGCCCGGTTCTGCAAAACGTTGTTCTGGTTTTGGGAGTTGCGGCTGCTATTACGTGTAGTCGTCGTCTCAAACATCTCCTGCAGGACCGACTCGACCTGCTGCGCGTCCGCATTTTCCAGGGAATACACGTAAACCTTTTGCTTCTTCGCGGGGTTTGAATCGAGCTGGGTGATCATGCCGCGGATCTGGCTCATCAATCCGCTGGCAGCGCTGACGATTACCGACTGGGTGCGGGCGTCGGGCACGGCGATGACGCGGGCGCGCTTCTTGATCCGGGCGGCCTGGCCGGCCGCCGTCGTACTGGTGGTACCCCCACCCGTCCGGCCGCCGCCAAAGAATCGTCCGAAGCCGCCGGGGCCCCCGAATTGCACCGGTGATTGACTCGTGCCGGACCGGCTTTCATCCGGAAATACATTGCTCAGCAAGGTGGCCATCTCCGTAGGATCGGCGTATTCCAACCGGAACACTTCCACCTCCGTCACATCCTCCGCCCCCTGATCAATCGCCTGGATGATCTCCGCCACGCGATGAATATTCGCCTGCGTATCCGTGATCACCATGGCATTGCCCGCCTCGTTGGCGGTCATGGTGGTGGCGGTGGAAACGAGCGGCTGGAGGTCTTTGATCAACTGGGCCACCTCAACAAACCGCACCGGAATAATCTGCGTCACGATTTCGTCGTTGTTGGGAATCCCCGCCGGATCGCTGCCCTGTTTCACCGGAATGTTCTTGGTTTTGGCCTCGTCTTTGTTCACCACCGTCAGCGTGCGCCCATTGCGGATGGCGGCGTAACCATTCTTGTTCAGTACCGAGTTCAGCAGGTTCACCGCCTCGTCCCGGGTCAGCGGGGTATTGCTCCAAACGTCAATCTTGCCGCTCACCTTTGTGTCGAGCACGATGATGAACCCGGCGGCCTCGCTGAGATAATTGAGCACCTGATCGAGCGACGCGCCGCGGAAGTTCAATCGCAGTCCCGCCTCGCCATTCGTCACGACAGCCAAGGCATTGGTGGCCGCCGGCGGCGCCTCCGCCCCGGGCGCGCCAGGTTCCGGCACCACGGCCGGTACGGGGGCTGGTTCTGTTGGCGGTGGGACCGGGGCCACCGGTGTTTCGGCAGCCACAAGTTGTCCGGCTGCCAGCCCGGCCAAAAGGATCAGGGTAGGGATCGTTTTCATTGGTTCAATTCCTGTCGTCGTTGCATCAATCGCAAAAGCACCGGATCGGTGACGCCGTCGGTGGCCGCCGCCCCGTTGGCCGGCGGGGTCTCACCCGGCGCCGGATTCCCGGTCGAATCGCTTTCGACCACAATTATTTCCGGCTCGGCTTCCCCCCCGGCGCTTTCCAGGCCGTTCGTTGTGGTGAGACTCTCCGGCTCGCCGTTTGTGAGTGGACGGGAAAAAACGCTGCGCCGGCGGGACGTAATTTCGCCGCCCTCACTCAAAAACCATTCACCTTGATCTTCGCGACGCATCTGCATACCAACCTTCATCTCAAAATCATTCGTGCCAACCGTTAATTTAACCAGATCCGGCAGGACACCGGCTACTTTGCAGGGGCCGATGATTGCGTCCGTCTGGAGGACCTTTTTGAAGTCGCCGCTCGTCCCCTCGAAGAAGGCAAACAACCCCTTCTCGTAGCCCATGATGCCAACCAGCGAGAACGACTCGACGTGCGCGGCCGGGGTCGCCGCACTTCGAGCTGTCCGCGGCGCCCCCCGGGCCACCCGGTTCGGATTGAAAATATTCCGGTCGCTGATCATGCGAAAGGCATCGTAACTCGCCCGCACTGGCGCATTGGTATTCTGCGCGAACGCCGTCGCGGCGCCCGCCAGCGCCAGCGCCATTGCCAGCCGGCATCGCAGCCGCAGGACACGACCCGTTAGCTCATGGGCGCCCGACTTACCGTTTTGGTTCATCGTTTCTCCTCCGGCGGGCTCAGGACCAGGCCGCTGATCTGCAGGCCCAGCGAGAGTTGCGCCCCTTCCTTGTCGCGCGCGGTTATTTCCACCGACTCGATTTTCAGCGCCATGGGATCATTCTCAATGTTGAAGAGAAAGCGGCCCAGGGTGCCGACCGTCCCCCCGGCGTCCACGCGACATTGCAGCGTCGTGAAATCGTCGCTGTCCCGTTTCCACTGCGGAGTGATCGAGTTCACGCTGATGCGGCTGTCCTGTGACCATTTGTCAAACGCCTGGAGGACCTGCTGTTCCGCCAGCGAGGGATTGGCCGGCAGGGTGTTCGTCTGCATGTTGGCCCAACTCCGGCGGTAACTTTCCTCGTGCTTCAACAAGCGCTCGCCCTTGTCCACCTGCTGGCGCAACGCCACGATCTTCTCCGATCGTGATTTCCACAACTTCACCAGAGGCGAGAAGATCAGCGAATCGCCAACCAGGAGAGCCAGCCCCAGGAGGGCGGCCAGAATCAACTTCTGCTGGCGGTTCTTAATTGGCATGGCTGCCTCCCTCGACCCACCGGAAGTCGAACGTAAACTGGATGGGCGCCTTGCCTTGAATCCGGTCCACTTTCAGATCGGCCACACTGCCGGCGGCGCGCAGTTTTTCCAGCGTGCGGAGCAGCGACGCATTGTCCCGCGCCGTGCCGGTGCAGGTGACCAGGTTTGCGTCGCGGATTTCCACCGTCTTGGCCGTCACCACCCCGTCTTCCGGGAACGACGTCGTCAGCTGCCGCAGAATGCTCAAGCTCCGCAGTGACTCGTCAAACCAGGGGCGATACTGTCGAATTTGTTGCTGCATCACTTCCAGTTCGCCCACCCGCACCTGCATCCCCGCCCATCGTGCGTGCAGCCGCCAGAGTTGAATCTGTTGATAACCGAACGCCAGGAGCACGAGCAGGAGCGCGGCGGCGGCAACCGCCCCGGCCTGGCGCAACTTGCCTGTGGCATAGCGGGACGTGAGCTGCTGCCAGGGCGAAACCCTTGGGGGCAGAAAATTGAACGCCGGCCGGCGCCCGCTCAAGCGGGCCGCGGCGAGGCTGAACGCCGCGGAGACGGGAGCCCGGGACGGGAGCTGGACCCCAAATTCCTTCGCGTCATAAGCCGTGACAGCCACCACCTGCAGGTTCATCACCGCCAGCCGGCGCTGGACTTCCACCGCCAGTTGCCCGGCGAGCTCGGGAGGACCAAAAACCCGCACGTGCCGCACCATGGCGCGCAGTTCCTCCGGCAATTGACCGAGCGTGATGCGCGCCTCCCGCGCCACCAGGTCACCGCGCACCGTCCGCCGGCCGCCTTCATTTTCCAGGGCCCCTTCGAGCGCGCGCAACGCCACCACGCCGCCGCCACATGTCACCTGCAATCCTACATGGGTTTCCCCAATGGCCAGGGTAAGGGCGGGTTCCCGGTCCCCGGGTTGCAAAGCAGTGATGCCGAGTGAGAAACTCTCCGGCTGCAGTCGGGCCGAACGCAACACGGACTCGAGGGTTGCAATTTGATTCCGGGGCAACCCGAGAACGGCCGCGTGGCGCTGACCGGAAGCGGCCTGGCTGAAGGACGTGGCGGTGGCCAGTGTCGCGATGTCGCACGGGAAGCTGCGCTCGGCTTCGACCTGCAGGAAACTTGCGGCGTCCGCCTCCGCGAGTTGCGGCAGGGCGGTGTGCACGGCCATCGCCCATCTGAGCGGCAACGCCACGATGCAATGGCGCTCGCGGATTTCGGCCGCATCGAGGTGATTGCGAATTTCGCGCCCAACCAGCTCGGGCGCGGCCGTCAGGGGATCCAGCGCCAGCGTCACCGAAAACGACGACTGCAAGTGCAGCCCGCCGTTCACACGCTTCAGCCAGACGCCGTCCAACCGGCTCCCGTCGAGCGCGAGGCCGAGCATCGAGGTCGAACTCGTCCGCCGCCGTGAAGTTATGCTTCCCAAATCAATCATGGCGTCGCTGTGGCCAGCCAGGTCTGGCGCGTTTCCCGGCCGAGGGCCCAGCCGAGCTGGCCGAGGGTCTGGCGGTAAATAATTTTTGGGGCCCCTTCGCTCAAGTCGAATACAAACCGGGTCCGCCGATACCCGCGCCCGTGCGCCCCGAGTGCCGCGACGTCGGCGCTGAATTGATAACTCTGCCCGGTAAGAAATGGGCCGGCGGCAAACGCTTCGGCCCGGCTCAACACTTTCGAGACCCAGGCGACGGAATCGGTGCCGTCGGCGTTGGACAGCCGGTAGTTCACCAGCTCCAGTGCCTTGTCGTCGCCAATGCCGGGCAGGCAGGCCAGGACGGCGGCACTGGCCGTATTCACGTTCACGCGGCCCTCGATAATGGCGCCCGCCGTCGTGGTGATCTCGGTTTCGATCTGGGCAAATTCCTCCGCCGTCATGCCGCTCCGGATATAGAATTCAAGGGGGCTGCGCGCAACGGGGCCGGCGAGATTGTTGCTGATCTGATTGGCCCGCCCCTCGTTGAACGCCTGCGTGAGCAGCTGTTGCAGTTGGGCCCGGTTGCTGATCGGGATGCGCGGCGAACCCTCGCTCCGGGTATTGGGTTCGCGACTGCAAACGGTCACATATTCGAGAAGGCCCGGATCAGCCACGCTGTCGCGGTCCTCGTCGGTTTCGTCCGGATCCAGGATGCCGTTCCGGTTGATGTCCTCGCCGAGAAGGATGTCCATCGTGGCGCCGGCCACCAGGCGAAGTTCGTCCACGGAATCAAACGGCGCGTTCTTGCACAGATAGGGCGGCTGAAGCCGGCCGTAGATCTCCGCCTCGGCACCACCGGCGGAAATTTCACCGTCGGCATCCCGCCAGTCAATGATCGCCGCGGCGAGTTCCGGCGTCATCCGGGGCAGCAGTTCCAGCATCTCGGCGGTGATGGCGGGGTTGTTGAGATTCAATTTGGCGCCTTCGTCCACCAGGCCGAATGCGATCTGGTTTGGAGCCCCCTGGCCATCGTCCCTGCCAATGAGCCAGAAATGGGCATCACCCACGAGCACGGCTTCCCGGGCGTAGTCGGTGAGGTAGGGCACGATGCCGTTGGTGGCCTGTTCCGTCAGCACCGTGGTCACGTACCGCGCGGCGCCTTCGATGGCCTGATCGGCCATCAGCGCGGCCACGCGATTGTCCGACGCCCGCAGTTCCGAACTCATGGAATTCGCGAAATAAAGCGTGATCGCCACCAGCCCCAACGCGATCCAAAGCACGATGATGAGCACCGAGCCGCTTTGTAGCTGACGACGTGATGAGGCGGACAAGTGGATGGCCGGATCCGCCTCCCCTTGTCGTCGGCCACCGTTAGGATGCGAGGCGCTTAGTTTCATCCGCCCGTTCCTCCGGTCGTCGCCTGGTTCGTTCGCGCCTGGATGGTGAGCGGCACCAGCAACTCCAACGGATCGCGCCGGGCGGCATTGCCCGGGGAAGTTGCCGCCAGTTGAATCCGAACGCGCACCGCCTGCGGCAAGCCCGTGTCGCCCATCGTGGTATCCCATGAATCCCGCCAGTCCGTGCCGGTGTAGCTCAGAAACTCCAGGCTTTCGACGTTGTCCATGAGCCATTGTTCCTCGGCTTCTTCGGTCGTGACCGGCAGCAAATTGCGGGTGATGACGCGCACGAGATCCATGCCTTTGCCGGCCGCGCGGTCGGTGGGCTCGACGAGGTGATAACTCACCCGCTGCAGATCGCCCCACGGCACCGGCTGGCCCTTGGCATCATGATCCCGGATCACGCCGGTGGTCGTGCAAAACTCCAGCGTGCTGGCGGTCCCGGACGCGCCCAGCCCGCCCCGGATGGCGCCGCTTTTGAAATCGCAAATAAAAACGCCATTGGAATTCGGCGGGACGGCACCCAGCAGGTCGCGGCGCAGAAAGGCGAGCGCTTGATTCAACGGCAGCCGCTCATCCAGCACCCGGTTTGTCGTCCGCTCCAGGTGCAACGCACTGTAAAACACGGCATTGATTGCCAGCAGCACAATGGAAAAGATCGCCACGGCCAGTAACAGTTCGATGAGCGTGAAGGCCTCCGTCTGAATCTTGCTCTTGCTCTTGCTCTGCCCTC
>CAZIJO010000201.1:0-11322 GCA_964539515.1 uncultured Bifidobacterium sp.
TATCGGTGCTGATGGCAACGCTGGTTGGGTGCGAGAAAAAGCCCGCGCCGGTGGAACTGATCCAACCGTATCGGTGAATTGCAGCGCCGTTCTTCGACCCGGCAGCCCGCGGATGGAAGGGTGAAACTTTGCGCGCTTGGCTGTTTGGCCCGGCAGCTTCAGCGGAAAGTTTGGGTGAACCTCCAGGTCTGCCCGGCCCATTGGCGAAAGGACGCACCGAAAACGCATCGCCTAAAGGGTTGGATCATGGTCAAGGGACACAGCTTTCATTGCTTCGCGCCAATAAGGGGAACGGGCAAATGGTTTGTCCGTGCGCGTTCTGCAAGCGCAAGTAAACTTGGGGCTTGAGGTCGACCACAAGCGGGCCAGGGAGATCGTTCACGTCGGCCACGCTCACGCGTCAGGCGAGCCCGTCGCTCCCGGGCTAAAGCGCCAGCAGCAGCTTTTTGATTTCCTTCAGCCGACCCTTCGCGTCCTTTTTGGTCAGCCGCGGGAATTTGCCGCCAAGGGTGATGAAATCGTTGTCCCGCGTGAGCATGGTCTTGTCCTCCTTCACTTCGATCCCCGTCACGTTTTTTTCACCGGCGAGAATCTTCAGCTCGCCCACCGCCAACAGCAATTCCACCGCCGACGGCACCGGGCCGAAGCGATCGCGCAGTTCTCGCTGCAGGGTTTCCAACGCGGCCTTGTCCGTTGCCTGTGCCAGCTTGCGGTAGATTTCGATGCGATGCTGCGATTCGGGTGCGTACTTCGCCGGCAGGTTGATCGCGTCGCTAATAAAATCCAAGGCTACGCGGACTTCCACCCGCGGCTTGACCTTCTCACCCTTGAGCGAACCGACGCTCTGCTTGAGCAACTGGCAGTAGAGTTCAAAGCCCACCGCCGTGATATGCCCGCTTTGCTCCGCGCCGAGCAGGTTACCCGCCCCGCGGATTTCCAGGTCGCGCATGGCAATCTTGAAGCCGCTGCCCAGCGTGGCGTATTGCTTCATCGCACTGATCCGCTTCCGCACGTCCGAGAGCAGGCGGGCGTGGCGCGGCAGCAACAAATAGGCGTAAGCCTGGTGCTTGTAGCGGCCCACCCGCCCGCGCAGCTGGTAAAGGTCGCTCAGCCCGAACCGGTCGGCGCGGTCAATAATGATGGTGTTTGCGTTTGGGATATCCAACCCGCTCTCGATGATCGTCGTGGAAAGCAACACATCCGCCTCGCCGTTCACGAACTTGGTCATCACTTCCTCCAGCTCGTCAGCGTGCCTCTGGCCATGGCCGACAACGATGCGGGCGTCCGGCAGGAGCGTTTGCAGCTTCTGCTGCACCGTGTGAATCGTCGCCACGCGGTTGTGGAGAAAAAACGTCTGCCCGCCGCGGTTCAGCTCGCGCCGGATGGCGTCGCGAATGATTCGCTCGTCGTATTCCGTCACAATGGTCTCGACCGGCAGCCGATCGTGCGGCGGCGTCTGAATGGTGCTCATGTCGCGCGCGCCGGTCAGGGCAAGGTAGAGCGTGCGCGGGATCGGCGTCGCGCTCAGGGTCAACACATCCACCATCGTTCGCAGCCGCTTGAACGTCTCCTTGTGCAGCACCCCAAAGCGCTGCTCCTCGTCAATCACCACCAGGCCGAGGTCCTTGAACGCAATGTCCGGTTGCACGAGCCGGTGGGTGCCGATCACGATGTCCACCGCGCCCGCCGCCAGATCACGCACCACTTGCTCCTGCTGCTTGCGGGTGCGGTATCGCGAGAGCAGTTCAATCCGGATCGGGTAATCCGCCATGCGCTCGCGAAAATTGTTGTAATGTTGCTGCGCCAGCACCGTGGTCGGCACCAGGATGGCCACCTGGCGCCCCCCCATCACGCCTTTGAACGCCGCCCGGATCGCCACTTCCGTCTTGCCAAAACCCACGTCGCCGCAGACGAGCCGGTCCATCGGCTTTGCTTTCTCCATGTCGGCCTTGGTTTCGACGATGGCCTTGAACTGATCGGGGGTTTCCTCAAAAACAAAGGCGCTCTCAAATTCCCGCTGCCACGGTACGTCCGGCGGAAAGGCATGCCCCGCCTGGGATTCCCGCGCCGCCTGGATGCGCAACAGTTCCGCCGCGACATCGCGCACGGCCCGTTCGGCATGTTCCTTCGCCTTGTGCCAGCGCGTGCCGCCGAGCGTGTTGAGCGGCGGCCGCACCTTGCCCACCCCGACGTATTTGCTGACCAGATGCGCCTCGGTGACCGGGACGTAAAGTTTGGGCGCTTCGTTGCCCGGATCGCTGGGCGCGTATTCAATGACCAGGCATTCGGTTGCGAGTCCGGAATTGAGAGTGGCGGGCGCAACGCCGCGCGTCCCGCTGCCGGCGGGGAGCTTTTTCAACCCCAGATAGCGCCCGATGCCGTGCTGCAAATGCACAACGTAATCACCGTCCTCCAGGTCCGCGAAGTCAATATCCAGCGCGGACCGCGTGGCTTGGGCGTGGGCGGACTTAAGCCGGCGGGGGCGCTGCACTTTGTACCGCCCGAATATCTCGGCGTCCGTCACTACGACAAGCCTTGCGGCGTCACAAAGGAAGCCGCGCGCGAGCGGGCCGATGAACGTCGCGGGTTGCGGGTTGCGGGTTGCGGGTCCGGGCCCGACTGCCCCTCGGCGCTCGCCGCCCGGGTCCTGGCCAAGTCCGAGTTCGTTCCAGATTTCCTCAAACCGCTGGCGCTCGCCCTCGTTGTTACAGAAGACGTGAACGCCAAAACCCTGGCGCAGCCAGCGATGGAGTTGGGCAAAAAACTCGCGCCGCTGCGCCTCGGCGATTTGCGGCTCGGGTGCGCGATCACCCAGCGGACGGAACACATCGAGCGCGGCAAACAACGGAGCTTTGGAGCAAATTTCCTCGCGAGCGGCCGGCAAGGAAGACTCGTCCGCCGCCTCAACCCATCGGGTTGCCGGCGCCTCGTCACTCTCAATCACGTCCATCCGGGTCAGCCCCTGCCTGTCAATGGCTTCACGAAACGCTTCCCACGAGATGAAGAACGGATCGTCAGCTGGAACCTGGGCGGCGTAATCATCAGCGTGGGCCGTGAGTTGCTCCGGCTCGCAGAGCAGGAATATGGTTTCGCGCGGCAGGTAGTGCAGCAGAGTCGAGAGTTGGGGGTTGAGCGGTGAGGGTTCGGCCGCAGACTGCGGAGTTTCGCTCAGTGCCTTCTGAACTTGGCCCTTAAGAATCCCCAGTTCCCCCGCCGGCGGCAGCAGGCAGCTCGGAATTTCCCCGCGCGAAATTTGGGTGAGCGGATCGAACTCACGCAACGACTCCAGTTCGTCGCCAAAAAATTCCAGCCGCACCGGCCACGGACTCGTGGGCGGAAACACATCAAGAATGCCGCCACGCATGGCGATCTCGCCCTTCTGGGTAACTTGCGCTTCCGGCTCGTAACCCTGGGCTTCCAACCATTCGACCAGGTCGAGCAGATTGATATTGTCGCCGCGAGCCAGGAGGCGGGTGCCGGCCTGCAACCACTCCGGCGGAAAGGTTCTTTGAAGCAACGCGGTTACCCGGGTCACGACAATTGCGGAGTGCGGCGGGCGGCGGGCGGAATGGTCGGTCAGCGCAACGAGCGTTTCCAACCGTTCACTGATGATGTCGGCGTGGGGCAATTTGCCCTCGTGCGGCAGGTTTTCCCATGCTGGATAGAACAGAAGTTGAGGATCGAGGGTCGAGGCTCGGGGGCTTGGAGCGCCCGACAGGTTGGGCTCTCGACGTTCGCCCCTCGACGCTCGATCCACCGCGAGCCAGGTCTCGAGATCCTGCTGGAAACTTTCCTGCGACTTGAGGCTGTCCGTGACCACAACGATGGGGCGTTGCGGAAAAAGGTGGTGCAACAAGGCGGCGAAAAACGGCTGGGCCGCAGCGCTGACGCCGGCACAAGTCAATGCGCCGCCCAACTCCAGGCGCCGGGCGAGGGCTTGCACGGCGGGAGTTTGGGCAACTCGGTCGAACAATGGGCTTGCCGCCGAGGCTTGAGAATCCTGCGCCAAGCGCGGGAAAGGTTGCAGGCTCTCCCGGAAGCGTCAAGCGCAGCACGCCAGTGGCCCCGCAGGCGCAACAAATCCTCAGATCCCCGTTTTGCTGCTGGCGGCGATGGACTCGGAAATCAACCCCAGTACCTGGGCCCGCGATAGCGCGCCCACCAGCCGGTTTTCGGTCAACGTGCTGACCACGGGAATATTCTGCTGCTCGCTGGCCAGGGCGAGGGGCAGGACGTCCACCAAGCGCTGATTGGGGGTCGCGCAACGGGGCGGCGGGCGCATGACATCATAGGCAATCACCGCACGCAATTCCGCCCCGGCGCCCAAATGCTCCTTCAGGTCATGCAAAGCGACGACGCCCAGCAGCCGGTGCTCGGCGTCCACCACGGGCAGAAAGTTGTTGGCATGGGTGAGGAACCGGTCGGCAATCTCGCGCAAGGAAGCGTTTTCCCGCACCGGCGGCACCGGGGCAAGCATCACATCGCCGACCTTTTGGGCCGTGGCCGCTCCGAAACGGGTGGTGTCTTCGCTGTCCATCAATCCCTTCGCCCGCAGGGGCTCGGTGTAGATGGAGTCCTTTTCCAGCCGGCCCGCCAGGACGATCGCCATCACGCAGCCCAGCATGAGCGGCGGCATCAGTGAATAATCGAGGGAAATCTCGAAGACCATGATCATCGCCAGAAACGGCGACCGCGTCGTGGCAGCCAGCACGCTGCCCATGCCGACCAGCGCGAAAGAATTGGTCGGCAATTCGCGGGCAAAACCCAGAAGATGCAGCGTCGCGCCGAACAAACCACCCAGCCCGGCCCCGAGGAAGAGTGTGGGGGTAAACACGCCCCCCACGGCGCCCGAACCGACGGTCACCACCGTGGCCAGTAGTTTGCCGAGAAACAGCCCCCCGAGCACCAGCAGCGGCAGTTCCTCATGCAGGATGCGATTCGTCACTACATAACCGTTGCCCCAAACCCCGGGAATCTCGATGGCGATCAACCCCACCAGGAGCCCGCTGAAAGCCATCTTGAGATAGATCGGCTGACGCACCTGGTCGAATCGTCCTTTCACCTGCCGGATCATCTTGAGAAAAACCGCCCCCATGAACCCGCAGCCCAATCCCAGCAGCACGAACCACGGCAATTGCAACACACTGGTAAACTCGAATGGCGGGACGACATACCAGGGTCGGATGCCGAAAAAACTCCGCGAAACCATCGCTGCAATCACCGAGGAAAAAACCAGCGGCGCGAACAGATTCATCGAGACGTTGCCCAGCACGATCAGTGAGGCAAACACCGCGCCCGCGATCGGCGCATTGTACGCGGCGGCGATGCCCGACGCCGCGCCACAACCCACCAGCAAACGCAATCGATACGGCGGCCAGTGCGCGAGTTGCCCCAGCTTCGAAGCCAGGGTCGCCGTGACCTGCGTGATGCCGCCTTCGCGCCCGATCGAAGCGCCCGTGCCGATGCTGACGAGCGACGACGCAGCGTTCACCAGCCCGCTCCGCAGCGGCAATCGGCCATCCCCGGCCACCACCACCTCCAGCATGTTCGTGGAACCCTGTCGTCCGACGAGGCGCAAGCCCCAATGCAATACCGCCCCCGCCGCCAGCCCGCCCACCGCCGGAATCAGCACCCGCTCCCATTTCGACATCAACTCGGCGACTTCGACCGGGTCGCCCGGCTGGCGCAGGAAAAAAAGCCGGACCGCTTCAATCGCGTGAAAGAAAACCAGGTTCACCAACCCGCCCAGGACTCCGACGACACCGGCCAGCGCAAGGTGGAGGGCCTCTTCGCGCGGGGCGAGCTTCTCCCGTAGTTGCAATGCCTGCCGCCAATGCTGGCGGAGGTAACCGCGCCCCCGCGCCACCCACGGATGGTTCATCCAGGACTGCACGGGATGATTTATACATCTCCCCTGCGCTTTGACGAGTCCTTTGCGGGTTGGAAAGCGGCCCGACTTACGGCAGGCCCACCCGATAGAAGCCCAGCGAATTGGTGCTCGAGGCAGGGTCAAGAAAGAGGAACATGCCAGGCCCAAAAGTATTGGTGGTGATGGTCTGCCAAAGGATGAGGTCGGTGGAAGCATCCACTAGGAAAGAGGTGTCCTCCGGGCCGCTGACGCCGAAGCCGAATTGGTCGCCGGTAAATCCCGGGGCGCCCGCGCCACTGGAGGATATCACCACCAAGGCGGCCGACGCACTGACCACGCTGGTAAAGCCATTGCTTACCCGCACCGAATAAAGACCCGCGAGGGAAGGCTGAACATCGGGAATCAGCAAGGCGGTATTGGTGGCGGAAGTAAGCGGGACGCCATCCCGACTCCATTGGTAGGCGAGTGGCGTTTGCGCCGTGGCGGTAACATCGAAAGCGACGGGACGGCCCTGGATCGCGATTTCGGCCTGCGGTTGCTGGGTAATGAACGGCACATCCCCCACGTTCACGACCGCAACGGAACTGGTCACCGCGCCCACGATATTGGTCAGGACGACCGAATAACCACCGGCGTCATTGGTCTGGGCGCCGGTTACGGTGTAACTCGGCGCCGTGGCGCCGGGTACGTCCAGGCCATCCCTGCGCCATTGGTAGGCAGGGACGGGATTGCCGGTGGCGGTGACACTCACGGTGAAATTGGAACCAACGCCAACAATCTGGGCGACGGGTTGCACGGTGATGGCCGGCGCGGAGTAAACGGTGAGGGTGGCGCCAGCACTGGTGACGCTGCCCAGAAAATTGCTCACCTGGCAGGTGTAGGTGGCGGCATGGCCGGCAAGGACACCGGTGATCGTATAGGTGGAGTTGGTCGCGCCCGTGATGAACACGCCGCCCTTCTTCCAGAAGTAATGGAGCGGCGAGCCGCCGGCCGTGACGGTGAAGGTGGCGCTTTGCCCCTGCGTGACAACGAGGCTCACCGGCGGTCCGGTGATGGTCGGGGCCAGGCCAACGACGAGCACCGCGTTACTGCTCGTGGTGCCGCCGGCGGCATTGCTGACAAACACCGAGTAATTGCCGGCATCGGCCAGTTGCACATTGGACAGCGTATACGACGTGCCCACGACCCCAGCGAGGTTGTTTCCGTCCTTGCGCCACTGGAAAGTCGAAGGGGTCGGGTTGTTGACCTGCGCGGAGAAAGTCACATTGGCCCCGACATTGGTCGTCCGGCTGACAGGCTGGCTGACAAATTCCGGCGGATACAAATCGCCATAGAGGCGGCCCAGGTACGAACGATTGGCGTTGTTGATGGTGGTGAAGCTGCCGCCCACCAGGATGCCGCCATCACTCTGCAACGCCAAGGCTCGAACGAGATTATTGATGCCGAAGGGGGAAAAGCTGGTGTCGCGCGCGGCGTCCGGGTAGAGCCGGGCCACCCGGCTCAAGCTGAACGAAGCATAGGTTAAGAAGTTGCCGGCAATCACAATGCTGTTATCGGGCTGGACCGCAAGGGCGTAAACGGAAGTGCTGGCGCCCGGGGAGGAAGCAAAGCCGGCATCCAAGGTCCCGTTGCTGTTCAAGCGGGCGACACAACCACGACTGGTGCCATTGACGGATGCGAAATCGCCACCGATGAGAATCTTGCCGTCCGGCTGGACTTGAACCGCGCGCACGACGCTGGAGGCACCAGCCAGTCCATTTTGAAAGGCGTTGTCCACCGAGCCGCCGGGGTTCAGCCGCGCAATTCGGTTGCGCGTCGTGTCGTTTACCGTGGTGAAGGCGCCGCCAATCAGGATGCTGCCATCGGTCTGGATGGCGATCGCATTCACCGCTCCGTTGAGAACGCAGTTGAAACTGGTGTCCGTTGTGCCATCGGCATTCAACCGGGCAAGCCAGCTCGGAAAGGTGCCGCCCGAAAAACTCCCGCCAATAATCACTTTGCCGTCGCTTTGCACGGCCAGGGCGAGCACCGAAACGTTGATGGTGTTGGTGGGAACAAAGGTTCCGTCCACCGTCCCATTCGAATTCAGTCGCGCCACCCTGGTTCGCGCGATCCCGGTCACCGTTGTAAAATCCCCTCCAATGACGATGCGACCGTCCGCTTGCAGGGCCATACAATAAATGGTGCTGGAAACGCCGCTGCCGCTGCTAAAGAACGTCGGATCCAGCGAGCCGTCGGCAAACAGGCGCGCCAGGTGCGAACGCGAACCGGAACCGTTGACCGCGGTGAAAGCGCCGCCGATTAACAATCTCCCATCCAGCTGCAAGGCCATTGCATTCACCGCGCCGCCCGTGATGGTCGGGGCATAGTTTTGGTCCCCACTACCAGGACCCGCAAGACAATGACTCGCAAGAATTAGAAGCAGCAGTGGGAGCGACGTCGATGCCAGCCGACGGATTGTGCGGCTTTGAGCTTTCATAACCCTGCTGGGATAATCAGCCCGCCTCGTGGCGAAGCAAGCATATTCGCAGTTCTGACCGGCCTCATGGCAGGCGCGGATTGCCAACGCCCCGTGTGTGCGCCACACTGCGCGCGGATGAGCAAATCGTTTTACATCACGACCGCCATTTTTTATGTCAACGGCCAGCCCCACCTCGGGCATGCCTACGAAATGGTCCTCACCGACGTGATCGCCCGGGCGCGACGGAGTCTCGGGCAGGAGGTTTTTTTTCTCACCGGTCTCGATGAACATGGCCAAAAGGTGCAACAAGCCGCCCTTGCGGAGGGCAAAACGCCCCAAGCCTACTGCGACGACCTCGCCGCCGACTGGCGGGCTTTTGCGAAGAAACTCGAACTCACCAACAACGATTTCGTGCGCACCACGCAACCGCGGCACCAGGCCGTCGTCGGCGCCATGCTCAACAAGCTGCACGACCAGGGTGACCTCTACAAAGCCGAGTACCGCGGCTGGTATTCGTGGCGGCAGGAGACGTTTCTCACGGACAAGGACCGCCAGCCCGACGGATCATGGGATCCGATCTACGGCGAGGTGGTCGAACTCGTCGAGCACAACTGGTATTTCAAGATGAGCCAGCACCAGGCGTGGCTCATCGAATACCTCGAGGCGAATCCGAGCTTTGTGCAGCCGGATTCACGTCGCAACGAGGTGTTGGGTTTCCTCAAATCCGAGAAGCTCGAAGACTTGTGCATCAGCCGGCCCAAAGCCCGGCTGGGCTGGGGCATTCCCCTGCCCTTTGATCCGGAGTATGTGAACTATGTCTGGTTCGACGCCCTGTCCAATTACTTCAGCGTGCCGGCCGCCCTCGGCGATCCGGCGGCCGTTGCCCCGCTCGGACGGTATTATCCCGCCACGACGGCAGCGCAACCGCCGCAGCTCTGGCCCGCGGATATTCACGTGATCGGGAAGGACATCGTCAAGTTCCACGCCGTGTACTGGCCGATCATGCTCAAGGCGGTTGGGGCGCCATTGCCCAAGCAGGTGCTGGTTCATGGCTGGTGGCAAAAAGACGGTGCGAAGATGAGCAAGACCACCGGCAACGTCGTGGATCCCGTGGCGGTCATCGACGAATGGGGGTTGGATGCATTTCGCTTCTATGTCCTGCGCGAACTCGACATCGGCCCCGACGGCAACTGGACCGATGCCGGATTCAAGGCGCGTTACCAGAGTGAACTGGCCAACGGTCTCGGCAATCTCGTGAACCGTTCGCTGTCGATGCTGAAGCGATATCGCAACGGGGTGGTGCCCGCGCGCCACGATGAACTCGCGCCCGAAGCGAACCGGGTGGTTGCCGACACCGCAGCGTTGCTAGCGAAAAGCGAATTGCAGGGCGCCCTCCAGTCCATCTGGCAATTGGTCAACCGGGCGAACCAGTATGTGGATCAGACGCGGCCATTCAGTCTGGCCAAAGACCCCGCACAGGCCCGGCGCCTCGATGAAGTCCTGTATAACCTCGCTGAAACCTGCCGTGTGCTCGCCGTCCTGCTCTGGCCATTTCTGCCGGGCACCAGCACCAAAATTTACACCCAACTTGGTTTACCCGGCGCCCCCGACAAGTTTTCCACCGCCACCTGGGGTGGCTTGGCGGCCGGCCATGCGATTGGCGAACCCGCGCCGTTGTTTCCCCGGAAAGACGCCTGACGCCGCCCGCCTTCCATTCAGTGCCGACTCCACCATCCGCCCCCCTTTCGCCGCCGCGTCATGCCCCAGCCTTCGTGAAGGGTTGACTCCCGCTCCCCGGTGAAGGCCAGGCGGCGACAGCAGCGGCGCGGTTCTGGGGAAGTTTTTTGGGCAGGGGCCGCAGTCGTTGGAAACGGCTTGGTTCTGAGGCTTGGCAGCCCCGGTCGGACTGTTATCCTCGATTCATGAAAATCAAGCAATACGCCACCGCTTACGGCAACAACCCGTTCGAGCTCGATAAGGCCGTTAACAAGTTGATCGCGTCGGGCTGGCAGCCATACGGGAATCCTTACTGTACCGAAAATCCCGTGAAAGACGCCTTGGAACCCCTGTTGCTCGCCCAAGCGATGGTCCAATGCGAAGGCTGAACGCCGGGCGGTTGCCGGCGCCGGAATTGTGCTTCTTGGCAACGTCCGAGTTTTCAGCCCGGTTCAACGTCCCACAAAACATTCCTTCTCCGCTCTGGGGAGAAGCTGGCCGCAGGCCGGTTGAGGTGCAGACTTTCTCGCCAAACGAGGAGAGGGAGAATTATTTTGTGGGACATTGACCCAGGGTAGCTCTTACGTTGTACGAGCAACCCCGGGCTAATTTCATTTGCCCCGTTGGGGCAAGTCAGCTTGGCTTCGCGAGTTATGGAATCACCTCACCCCGGCCCTCTCCCCAGCGCGGAGAGGGTGGGACGTTCGCATAGTTCGGGCAGTTCGCGGTTCAACTTTGCGTCTCTGCGTCTCTGCGGTTCATTTCCTCTGAAATACTAACGCGTCATCCTTCGCGGTGACTTTGATCTTATCACCTGGCTTGAACTCCCCCGCCAGCAACTTCGTCGCGAGCGGGTCGAGCAGGTGCTCCTGGATCGCACGTTTGAGCGGGCGCGCGCCGAATTGCGGGTCGTAGCCTTCGCTGGCCAGCAGCTTCTTCGCGACCGCATCCACGTCGAGGGTGAGGTTTTGCTGTGCGAGGCGTTGTTCCAACCGCGCCAGCTGGATGTCCACGATGCGCGCCAGTTCGCTCTCGTCGAGGCTCTGGAAGATGATCACGTCGTCCACGCGGTTCAGGAATTCCGGGCGGAAATGATTCTTCAACTCGGCCATCACCTTGTCTTCCATCGCCGAACGCGCGCCGACGGTGATGCGGCCATCGAGGAAATATTCCTGGATGATGGGCGAGCCGATGTTGCTCGTCATGATGACGATGGTGTTCTTGAAATCCACGGTGCGACCCTGACCGTCGGTGAGCCGGCCATCGTCGAGCACTT
>CAZIJO010000202.1:0-11318 GCA_964539515.1 uncultured Bifidobacterium sp.
AACTTTTTTCAATTGTTTTTCAAACACCCGGAAATCCTTTTTGGCAACCGTTCTAAAAACAAAGGCTCTGCCTCATTCTTTATTTGGGATTTTAGCTCCAGCGGCCCCCAAATTGTCAGTTGATAGCCAAATCCGTTGGTCGCCACGAGCCATTGGATAATATAGAGATGGCGTTCTTGATGTACTGCTTCAGTTTCAATCTGCCATCCTGTTACACCCTTGCGACTCACTTCGCCTTCTGAGACGGCGCGATATGAATTCACGGCTAATCTGAAGTCCGCTTTAGCCAATTCAATCACACGCGCAAGCGCGTTCGGATAACCGGCCTCCAAGGCGTTAACATTTACCGCAAAGGTCATCGGGCCGGGGCGGGAGAAAGCGAGCACCGTGCTGCGGCCGACTGTCCTTTCATCCGTCTGATTCCAAGGCGGCCTTGGCGAATGAAATTCAAAGTTCATTCCTCCGAATTTGAGGGTCCCACCAGTGAAGTTCATCCGGCGGCTTAGCATGTTCCCAAACCCGTAAATCAGTGCAGGAAAAAGAATAAGCCCCAGCAAACCACCGATGACAAAGGTTGCTGCTGCCGCCGACCGACCGCGCTGGGGTTTCCACGGAGGTTGGCCACACTCTTTCCATCCCCTCCTCGCAAGTATCAACGACCCCAACACGATCAGAAAACAAAGGAACAAAATAGCGCCGGCGATCGCATCTGCTCCTGGCGCATTGCCAACAATCGTGCCGATTACCATCAGAGCACTCCCCCCAAGAACAGAATACAGCGAAAGCAAACACCGTTTGTTCGTCCCGTGTTTGCGGTAAGGTGAAGGTGCGGGAGAAAGGCTAGGATGGGATGATGGGGCAAGCATCCTCGTTGTTGCCGGGGAGGGAGTTAGTTGGCCAGGCGCCGGTTCTCCATTGGAGTCTACCGTCTTGGTTGATGGCGGTTGCAACTCAACTATGGTGGTCGGTGCAATTTCCTGAGGTGGCGTTGGGTTCGAAAGGACGTTAATGGGTGATGGCTTGCCTTTTGTTTCTGGAGCGGCGGTAGCCGGCGTTCGCGTTGGGCCTGGCAACCTTCCAAAATCACTTCTTTTCCGCATGCGCGAATAACCAACCGGGAGGTGTATCTGAAGTGCGGATTCCCGCCAGACTGATTCAACTAGCTTTCGATGCTCTCCCAAATGAGCTGGCGGAACAGAATCTGTCAGTGTCTCTAACGTATAGGTGATCTTGAAGAATTTTGGCAGCGCCTTGGTGCGACGACTAAAATTGAAAAACTGATTCTTGGCGTGAAAGGGCGGCATTGCCGCTGGATTAAACCCGGTGAAGTCAATTTCAACCGTGTGCGTAACATGATAAGGAAATGGGAGGACGAAGGGACTACGACGTGGTGCCAGAGGTGGGGATAACAACGTTTCGGAAGTGATATCACTCTGGATCAAGAACGGGCAGGTGTTGGACTTCCTGTCTTCTTTCAGAAAGCCTGTTATCTCGAAGACCTCTGCGATTACAAACTCGTTGGCCTCCCGATTGTCGCGATATTGTAGCGGCCCAACTCTGGTGGCCCAAGAAAATCTGTTGGCGCACGCCTGCAATCTTCTCTTGGCGACGGTCTCAACTCCCTCGTTTGCGAATTCCCACCGCAAACTGTCGGCGTGGCCCCCAGTGGCGATTCCGACTTGAGCAAAAAAGGATGGGTGTCCAGCGGTATCGAGAAGGAATGACTCTTTCAGTTCGTATGTACCGGAGGGGAGAGATGCCTTGGGAACGGGCACCAGTGCCGTTGTCTCAGCGTCAATTGGCAAACCCATCCCGAAGTCCGATATGGATCGCCCAAGGGCGCCACCACCTTGAGACTTTGATGTTGCATCCACCCAGCGCTTTTCGTCGCCGATCTGGTATTCGACAACAACGTGGTTAAACACGTTTGGTGAAGGCAGCATGGACGCGATTGATTTTCGCCAGAAGGAGTCCACCAGCACGGGCCTTGCGGATATTCCCAACAACCGTAGCGTCTGAACGAGTAAGAAAGCCACATCCTTGCAATCTCCGTAACGTCTGCGAATTACTGTTTCGGCTGACGCAGGAATCTGGCCACCTAATTTCAGGTTAACGCTCAAGTATCGGAAGCCATCCTGTACCAATTCGATGGCCCGATTAACCTGAATGAGCGGATCAGAACTCGAGCTTTGGATTTCCTCAACGAACCTTCTCAGTCCGTCGCATGTAACCTCTTCCCAACCCTCCGAAATTGCCCGCGCCACCGTTTGCCAGTCCGCACAGTCTGATACTTGAACCCAAGGAAAGGTTAGTTGCCACAAGGGTGCATAGCACTCCTGTTCGGGCGTGGAGATGCTTTCACCGGACCAAAGCCAGATGATCTCAGTGCCTTCAGTCGTGATCTTTGGCGCCAGCTCCGGCGCGGAAGATTTCCATTTCAACCCTCGTGGCTCGGCGTGGCGAACGGAGAAGTAGTATTTCCCAACCTCAGTCCCAATCGGCAGGCTGAAAAAGCGACTGACATGCATGGGCAACAATCTCGGGCGACTTGTCACCGTGTATGACCACTCCAGGATGTCGTCCGTCCGGACGTCCTCTAAAAGTAACAACAGCGTAATCCAGCCATCGATGCTGAATCCTTCCAACTCAGCTTCGCGTTGTAAGAACTGAATTAGCCCCATCACCCCATGTTCGGTTTCACTCGCCCCACGCCGTACTTTGATGCAATGCAGTACGACGGATTGCGCCTGTGGCTCAAATTCAAGCCGCCATTGTGAGTGAAGCTGCACTGCTTGCATTGTTTCCAGCCGCATCGCCACTCGCGTATAGGTCCCTCCAAGCTCGGCGTGCAATTGCTCTTCGATCAGCAAACACGTTGTCGAGCCGCGTACCTGCGGATCAAAGTCCGGATTATAAGAGGTCGGAGATACCCAGTCAGGGACGGGGCCGATTCGAACCCGTTCGCGCGCTAGTGCGGGAAGACCACTAATATCTGGCTTGGCATCCATCTGAGGTCCTTATCACTAGCAGTCTCCCGCAAGCGAATTCAACTCGAAATCGGCTCTTGATAAGCATTTCATCCAATAGGCCGGCATTTGTTCCTTCCTTATAGCCGCGGGCATGGATCTTGGTTCTGATCACTCCGTGGCAATTTGGTAATGTCCGCTCGAAAAGGTCATTCTGAACCGTTTCGCCATTGTCGTGGACGCATCCGGGGCGAACAAATATGCTTGCGCCGTCGATTGCGATTGTGGACGGGAGCGGTCCGGAGGCCAACGGCGGATCAACTTGGTGTTGCTCATTCCTCTGGCCGCACCCTAACGCTGATAGGGTCAACCAACTATGAATCTCTACCTCTTACGCCACGGTCTGGCTGCCGAGCGTGACCCGCGAAAATTCCCGGATGATTCCCTGCGTCCGCTCCTGGCAAAAGGCGAAGAGCGCATCCGGCTTTGCGGTGAGGCGATACGAGCGCTGGGTCTGTCATTTGACCTGATTCTGTCCAGCCCGTATCGGCGCGCAGCCCAAACCGCCGAGATCGTGGCGGCGCAACTGGGTTTGCGGAAACGGTTACAGTTTTGCGATGAACTGGCTTGCGGCGGCGACCCCAAGGGGCTGGTGCGTTACCTGAAGAGATTGCGGCCAGAACGGGAGAATCTCCTGCTGGTAGGCCACGAGCCTGATCTAAGCCAGTTGATGTCGTGGTTGATTTCCGGCGATTCCGCTGTGGCGATGGCCATGAAGAAGGGCGGGTTGGCCAAACTGGAAATCGAAGGCGAATTGCGTTACGGCCGATGTGCGACCCTTGCCTGGCTGCTGACTCCGAAACAGTTGGCACTGCTTGCGTGACCGCCTATTTGAAAAAGTAGGAGCCGACGTGAGGAGGCTCTGACTTCTTCCGTGGGTCAGCCTTAAATCAAGGGTGTTTGAGACTCGTCACCTCGTCTCCTACGGTGATTAAGAGAGTTTTTAGCTGGTTCTCAGTCGGCGAACAGGAAGCGAAGATCGTCGAGCGTCAGACTTTGGGCGAACTTCTCTTCACCGAGGACGTCGGTCATCAATGCGCCTTTTTGCTTCTGCAGGGCGCGGATTTTTTCCTCGATGCTTTCCCGCATCAACAGGCGGTAAGCCATCACTTTGCTGGTCTGGCCGATGCGGTGCGTGCGGTCAATGGCCTGGTTTTCCACGGCCGGGTTCCACCACGGATCGAACAGCACCACGTACGACGCGGCGGTGAGATTGAGCCCGAAACCGCCGGCCTTGAGGGAAATCAAAAACACCGCGCCTCCCTTCGTCGACTGGAATTCCTTCACCAGATCGCCGCGATTCTCAGTGCTGCCCGCGAGATAGAAGTGCGGCCACTCGCGTTGCGTCACGGTGGCGCGCAACCGGTCGAGCATGGTGACGAACTGCGAAAAGACGAGCACCTTGTGGCCTTCCTCCATGAGCGGTTCGAGCAGGTCCAACAGGGCGTTGACCTTGGCGCTTTCGACGGCATCCAGCTTCTCATTCACCAGGGCAGGGTGGCAACAGATCTGACGGAGGCGGAGCAGGGAGGTGAGGACGTTGAAACGCTGTTCGTTGAGTTGGGCGTTCGTCTGGACGCCGAGCAGCAGCAATTGGGCGCGCTTGAATTCGGCCTGGTAGAGCTGGTGTTGTTCGCCCTCCATCTCGCAGTACAAATCTTCCTCGACGCGGTCGGGCAGGTCTTTGGCGACCTGGGCCTTGGTGCGACGCAGCAGGAACGGGCGGACCCGCGCGGCGAGCCGGCGGCGGGCGAGAGGATCATCCTGCGCGTTGAAGCGGCGGAGGAATTCGGCGCGATTGCCCAGGACCCCGGGCATGGCGAAACCGAGGATGCTCCAGAGATCGAGCAGCCGATTCTCAATCGGCGTGCCGGTGAGGGCGAGACGGTAATCGGCTTTTAACGCGCGGGCGGCCAGGGCGGTCTGCGAGTCGGGGTTCTTGATGTATTGCGCTTCGTCGAGGACTGCGGCCTGCCATGAGACCTGGGCCACTGCTGGCGACAAAGAACGAAGTTGCGCGTAGTTAATGACGATGAGGTCGGCCGCTTCCCGCGCCGCCGGGAGGGCATCGGCTGTTTCCCCGCTCCAGCGCCGGACGCGGAGGCCGGGATAAAACCGCGCCGCCTCGGAGACCCAGTTGTCGGTGACGGACTTGGGGCAGACCACCAGAGAAGGGTTGAGCGTTGAGGGTTGAGGGTTGAGAGCAGCCTCCCGCAACCACGCGATCCATGCGAGGGCTTGCAAGGTTTTGCCCAGCCCCATGTCATCGGCCAGCACGCCGCCGAATCGATTCGTGCTCAGGTAGGCGAGAAAATGGTAGCCCTCGATTTGATAAGGGCGGAGTTCGGCGTGAATCCGTTCCGGCACTGGCGGCGCGACCCGGGTTTTCAGTTCGCCGACCCGGCGGTGGATTTGTTCCACCCGGGCCGGGGCGAGAAATTTCTTCGCGGCGTCATCGGCAAGTTGCAGCGCATGGAAACGCTGGGGTTCGGCGGTGAAATCGCGCGGGGCGAGGCCGAGGCGGGCGAGTTGTTCGTCGTCCGCCGGCGTCAAATTAAACTGCAGTCGCCGCCAGCCTTTCTTGCCCAGGCGCACATAGCCGCCCCGCGCGTTCAGGAGCAGTTTGGTCTCCTCCGGCGTGAGCGCGAGGTCGGCCACGTTGAGGATGACCTTGAGATCGAACCAATCAATCCCCGCCTCCTGCACGTCGAGGGACACCGTGCCGCTGATGGGTGCATCGCGGAGGGTGGCGAGTTCGCGGTCCAGTTCGACGATGATCTCCGGCGGCAGACTTTGCAGCCAGGCGACAAAAACCTCCGGTGTCTTCTTCGTGAGCCTCAGCGTCCAACCGCCGCCGTAGCTGGCCCATTTGACGCCGAGCGCGTCCAGCACGCGGGGAAAATGTGCCTGGGCCGAGCGGTCGTGAATGGGAATAAGTCCTTTCACCGGCTTGGGGGTTTTGCGTTGCGCCCAGCCCTGATTCGGCGTCTGCCAGCCGTGCAGGGTAAACTCCTCCTTCTCCAATCCCTCGGCCCGGGCGGTGGGACGCAGGACAATCTGCTCCGAGTTGCTGCCGGGATAAGTCTCCTTGAGCTCGCAGGTCAGGGTGACGGCGACCGGAATGATCCGGGTGCGCTCGGCGAGATGCTCCGGCAGCGGCAAATTCAACGCGTGCAAAAACCGAATGCCCCCGGCGGATTCCAGCGCGGGTGCCGGGATGACTTTGCGCACCTCCAGCGCCAGGGCGTTTTTGGGCGGGCCGGCGTAAATCGCGCGTTCCGTGATGTACAGGGTGGGGTGGCCGTTCAGTACGAACCGGATGGGGGGCGGTTCCTGCCCGTCGGCCGTCAGCAGGCACAGCTCGTAATCCTCCCCGTTTTTCAACGGCGGATTCAACTGGAGGCGGAGCGGCTCGGTGGGGCGGGCGAGCGGTTCGCCTTCGGCGTTGACGAAGCGTTCGGGGGGCAATGCGAGGCGAAGCAGCCGGTTGAGCGGCAATCCCGAGGCTTCCGAATTATAGCGGATGCACCACCAGCTCTCGTAACTCCAGGGCTTGTACAATGCGCCCCACAACGGCAGCGCTTCCGGCGCGATCGTCAATGTGCCGCGTTCGACGTTCTCCCCGAACCGCTTGGCCTGTGCCTGCTTCAAATCAGCAAATGCGGCGTCCGGCCGTGTCCGCCACTGCAACCGGGCCTCCTCCGCGAGAAACGCCAGCCGCAGGTCGAGGGTATCTGCGGTGGGGGGCACGCTACTTTCATTGCTGGAAAACCATTCCTGCCAGACGGCAATTTCCTTCTGCCGTTCCCATTTTTTGATGCCGGCCTCGAGCGTGGTGAAATCCGTGATGGCTCGCATGAAGTCCGGCAGGGGAATCTTGCGGCGGCGCAATGCCACAGCCAGATAGAGCCAGAGTTCATAATCGTCCCGGGGCTTTTTGGGCCAGAGGTCCAGCTCCACCCAGCCGTAACTGAAATGCCGGGGAAATAGCTGGCTGAGGTCGTTTTCGGTCAGTTCGCGGAACTCGGCATTGGAGTAAAGCGTTTGCACCCGGCGGATGAAACTGGCTTCCTGGAAGTCCAGTGCGCGACCAAGTTCCTCGACCAGCCGATCGTAAAGCGGGGAGCTGGGCGGTTGGGGCACCAAGGGGCGGCTGATGTTGGTCAGCTTTTTTCGCGGTGGCTTCGTTTGAGGACGTACCGCGATGGGGGGTAGGGCGGGGGAATTCTCGGCCCACTGCTTCTGCAATTCCAGCATGGCCGCAACGGTGTGCTTGCAATCGTAATGCATCGGGCAGGTGCAGTCCGTCGCCCAATTCCGATCCGCATAATTCAGGGAAACGGCATAATCCTGACCGCCGCGCACGACGGCGGTGTAGTTCTGGTCGGGCTTGACGCAAGTGAGTTCGATCACGTGGCCGGTGGCCTGGTACGCCCGGCCGCGCTCGCGGGTTTGCGCCGGCACGAGTCTCAGGAATCGTTCCGCCGCGCGCATCAACTTGGCTCGCTCGCTCATTTGCGGCAGGGACGATGCGGCAGGACGCCGACGCGGGCAAGCGTGAGTTTGCCTCCGTTCGGCGAACGTCCGCCGCTCACAATCCGCCGGTCGCCCGTTGCCGGGCAGACTGGGCCGGGTTGAATTCGGCGACGGCTCTGGAGCGATCCAGCCGGTTGCGTGCAATGCTCCGTGGGCTTCGTTCTACGGGATCATTTCGCGCCGCCGGCTCCCAATAATCCTGCACTTAAACCAACCAGGGCGCCGCCCGCCACCAGCCACGTGGGATTGAGGCGGAAACGAAAAAGCAAGACGGCACTGGCCAGCGCCAGGCCGGCCGTGAGCCAGTCGCAGATCGCGACGCGTCCCAGCTGCCAGGTGACCACCGCCATGAGCGCCAGGGCGGCGGCATTTACCCCGTCGAGGAAGTCGGCGGTCGCCGGCCAGCGGCGCAATTTCGGCACCAGCGGTCCGCTGATCGCGACGAAGAAAAAGGCCGGCAGGAAGATTCCGACGGTGGCAACCGCGGCCCCCGGCATGCCTGCCAGCAGGTAACCGATGAAGGTCGCAGTCGTGAAAAGCGGTCCGGGGGTGATCTGCCCCACGGCGATGGCATCGAGCAACTGACTTTCGGTCAGCCATTGCCAGCGATCCACGAGGTCCGCGCGCAGGAATGCCAGCAGCAGGTAACCGCTACCGAACAGCACCGAGCCGACTTTCAGGAAGAAAAGAAAGAGCGGCCAAAGCCCGAACGGCACCACCGCGACCGCTGCTGCGCCGGCCCCGGCAGCCACGGGCAGTACGGGGACCAACGCGGAGCGGGCCGTGGCGGAGGGGGTGGATTTTCGCACTGCCGATCTGGCGGTTGAAACCAGCAGACCGGTCCCAAAAAGGATCAGGAGCTCGTTTATCCCGAGAAAGCTGAGGGTGACCGCCACGGCGGCGAGAGCGGCAAGGGTTTTGGTTTTCAGGGCCGCACGTCCCAGATTCCAGAGGGCTTGAAGCACAATCGCGATAATGACCGGCTTGATCCCGTAAAGCAGGGCCGTGGCATTGGGCAGTTTGCCAAAGCGAACGTACGCCCAGGCGATGGCAGTAACGAAGAAGGTGGCCGGAAGTATGAAGCACGCGCCAGCTACGAGCAGCCCCGGCCAGCCGGCCCGGCGATGGCCGATGTGAATCGCGAGTTCGGTCGAATTGGGGCCGGGGATCAGATTCGTGGCGCCCAACAAGTCGAGGAACTCCTCGCGCGTCAGCCATTGGCGCCGGCGGACGACCTCGTCTTCGAACAGCGCAATGTGCGCCGCCGGACCGCCGAAGGCAATCGTGCCGAGCTTGAGAAAAAGCCCGGCGAGTTCGGTCAGCCGCGATTGGTCTGATCGTGTCGTCATAGCGGATGCGATTTTGCTCCGGCTCCCCACGTGCCCCGGCTTGGCTCGCGATGCCAGGGTGAATATCGCGATCAAGCCCGCTGCGGTCGAAGGGCATCACGAAGTCCGGAATGGGTTCGCCGCATCCCGGCGGGAGAATTTCAGAATTCATTCCCGGTGCAAGCGATTGTTGGATTCTCTTCCAAACTGGCATACGCATGACTACGCCCGTGGTGGCTTGAAGTCGGGACGCCCCATTGCAATCGGCGGCGGCGGCTAACAATCATGAGAGTTGTCGCCCTGCTGCCGGTCCGCTACGGTGGCAGGGTGAATTGGAAGAATGCCCTGTGGGCGGTCCGCTTCGTGGTCCCGCTGATATTGGTCCCCGGGCTGCACGCTCATGAACCTGTCACCCGCGCCCGCACCGCGGTGCAGTTGCCGAACCTGCCCGGCTATCTCACGCTCAAGTGCGATTTTCACATCCACACGGTTTTTTCCGACGGCCTCGTCTGGCCAACGGTCCGCTCCGAGGAAGCGTGGCGCGAAGGGCTCGATGCCATTGCGATCACCGACCACCTCGAGTACCTGCCCCACAAGGGCGATGTGTCCACCAACCACAACCGTGCCCATGACCTGGCCGCGCAGTTGGGCCGGGACCTCGATGTGCTCGTCATCCATGGCAGCGAAGTCACGCGCGACATGCCGCCCGGGCATCACAATGCGATCTTTCTCACGAACTCGATGCCCCTGGCGGTCACCAATTGGTGGGACGCTTTCCGCGCCGCCCGCGCGCAGGGCGCTTTCATCTTCTGGAATCATCCCGGCTGGGGACCGCAGCTCACCGACGGCAAGCCCAAGTGGTTTCCCGAACACACCCAGCTCGTGGATCAGGATTTGATGCACGGAATCGAAGTCGTCAACGGCCGCGACTATTATCCCGAAGCGCATCGCTGGGCGATCGAGCAGAAGCTCACGCTCTTCAGCAACTCCGATATTCACGCGCCGCTCAATCTTGATTACCACGTCCACGATGGCGACCACCGTCCCCTCACGCTGGTTTTTGCCCGGGAACGAACCCTTGCGGCCATCAAGGAAGCGCTGTTCGACCGGCGCACGGCGGTTTATTCCGGAAACCGGTTGATCGGCGAGGAGCGGTTCCTCCGTCCGCTGTACGCCTTGTCAGTCACGGTATTGAATCCTGCGATCACGCTTAAAGGCCGGGAGCGTGCATTCGTTCAGATCCGCAATGACTCGGATGTGGCGTTCGAATTGGAGCAAGGGCAGGAACTGGCGGAGGTGACCGCGCCGCGGGACCTCACGCTTGCCGCGCGCAAGACGGTATTACTCGAATTGAAGGCCCGGGCGAATGTCGCGGCCGGGAGCCGCCCGCTGGCGTTGAAATATCGGGTCCGAAACCTCATCACCGCTCCGGACGAGCTTTTGCCGGTTACGATCGAAGTCAAAGTCACGTTAGCTCCGGCGGTGCGGAATTAGTTGATGGCGAATGGCGCGGCCGGAGCGCCGTGGCCGACCCTGCGAGTCATGAAAGACCAAATCATCCATTTACTGGAACAGAAAGATTATTTGCCGGCCAATGTGCCCGAGCTGCTCCGGCTGCTGCGTCTGCCGCCCCACCGGCAGGCGGACTTGCAACGCGAACTGCGCGGGCTGGAACACACCGGGCAGGTCACGCGGACCAAGGGCAATCGCTACATCAAATCGCAGGAAGCTGATCTCATCCCCGGCCAGATTCAAATCAACCGCCAGGGCAAGGGGTTTTTGCGGCCCGACGCAGCCGGGGTCAAGGAGATCATGATTCCTGAAAGCGCCACGGGCACGGCCTTGCACGGCGACCGTGTCCTGGTGCGCCGTGATCTTCGCGCTCGCGGCCTGCGACCGGATCGGGCGGTGACGGAAACGGGCGCGGTCATCCGCATCCTGGAACGCAAGCGGACGCAGATGGTCGGCACGCTGCAACGCGGCCGGCAGTTTCTCTACGTGATTCCCGACGACCCGCGCATGCCGCACGACATTTACGTTCCCGAACCGCGCGATGTGGGACGGAAACCCAATATCGGTGACAAGGTGGTCGTGGAATTGCAGGAATGGAAATCACGCCACAATAATCCCGAGGGCGAAATCATCGAGGTGCTCGGCGCCCCCGACGAAGAAGGCGTGGACATGTTGTCCGTGCTGCGCCAGTACGAACTGCCGCTGCACTTCCCGAAGCCAGTGCTGGCCGAAGCCCGTGCCATTGGATCGACCGTTGCGCCGCACGAAATCGCCGGGCGCGAAGATTGCCGTCAGCATCAAGTCATCACCATTGACCCCGATGACGCAAAGGATTTTGACGACGCGATTTGTTTGCAGCGCATTTCCCCCGACCACTGGAAGCTCTGGGTTCACATCGCCGACGTATCGCATTATG
>CAZIJO010000203.1:0-11269 GCA_964539515.1 uncultured Bifidobacterium sp.
GAGCCACCCGTTGTGGGACGCACGCCCCAAACAATGAATGAGCGAAGCACAGACATCATGAAAACCTACATACTCCGCCAGCCCAACCCTGTCCAGCCGCAATCCCCAACCGCCGCCGCGACCTCACTTCCGCGGAGAACTCCAATCCGTGCCACATGCATCTCGCCGCCGCCATTTTGAAAGCCGCTGGCCAGGGGGACGGCATTGTCGTGACAGGGTGCTCCGGCGGGCCAAGCCGCGGTGCGGGGGTGCAATCGCCCCAGTTGCGCGAACGGCGGCGGCCCGCAGACCGTGGCGTCCGACCAAGGACGTGGCGTGGCGTGGGGCGGACAATGAAAATGCGGAGCGAAAACTTCCGGTTCCGCTTGGCCGGCCCCCGATTCCACCAACACAAGTGCCAATAGCCGGGTGCGGACCGTTCGACCGGGCTTGTTCAACTAATGGCGTATTTACTGGCTCCGCTTCGCTCCGCAGCAATACACCCTTTAAGGTTAGCCGTCATTTGTGTAACTCTCCAATCACAATCTCTCTCAAACGATGCTCCTCAATCCCATCACGCTGGTCAACTGCCAGTGGATGGTCTGTCGGCTCAAGCTCAACAACCGGTCTGACGCCAACGTCTCGCTGGAGAACCATCGTCTTGAGAAAAGCTGTGTCGGGGTAGCCGGGAATCTTCGTGCACAACCAGCCAAAGTGTGGGCCAATGCTCGAACGCGCCGGGTCATCCCAATGCTCTGAAACCTCGTCGTAACTCTGCTCACTCAACGAACACCAAACACCCCAGGTAAAACTTCGGTCAGTGCCTCGAATGGGAATCTCCAAGCAAGCGCGGATGTAAAAGCTCCGCCCGTCTGAGCTGTCTATCTCGCACTGCTCGCCACTCAGAACAGAACGGGAACGCTCCTTCTCTGAGAGCAAATCCCACTGAATCGGCGCATCCGTTCCGAACGAGATGTCGTCAATGTCATGCTCTGCTCCACAGGTTGCACACGAGAAGCGCATACTGACGCCTAACAGGGAATCGGCCGCGAAAAAGCCGTGTAGCTCCGCCCGGTCACGGAGGGTATGGCTTGCGGCAGTTGTTTGGGGTGTTGAAGGTTTTGAAATATCTGGGCGTGGGAGTGCGTCTGGCAAAGGCTGCGTTCGTCATCGCCAACCCCAAGGCCAAGTTGCCCGACCGGTTTCGTTCTCGGCTGCGGCAGCGAAGGCTTCATGGGGCGACTCTAGGCCGCTGTTCTGAGCCCGTCAATTTGAACTTCAAGCCCTTAAACAGCGGTACCCCGGACACGCCAACAACGAGGCGAGCTGGCGTGGACGCATGGCCAGGTCGGTGGGGCGGGAAATTCCGGTTCGAAAACACGGTGCGGGCCGAGGCCGTGGCTGGAAGCGCCGAGCCATCCGGATTTCGGGATTGCGCGACGATCAACTCCCTGGTCGCGCTGCTGGGCAAACGCCGATTGCCTCACCCGTCCGTCGGCAGCGACGTGGGGTAGTTGCGAGCGGTGGTGGAGTGCTGGGGTGTGAACGATCCACCTTGAAATGCTCCGATCGGAGCGCATGTTAGGCGTACGAGAAAGGCAAAACATCATGAAAACAACACTCCTCGTAATCACCGTGACAGCCATGTGTGCCGGTGCGTTCGCTCAAGGCAAAATCAGCATCATGAACGACTGGAACCACTTGGTTTATAGCTGCTGGGACAAGTCTCTCGTCACCGGCCCAAATTGGGTGGTCGATCTTTACGGCTATGCTGGCACGAATGCCGGCAGCTTGGCATTGCTTACGTCGGTGCCAATGAATCCTTCCCTTCCGGGAATATTCGGCCCGGTTAACTGGATCTCACCGCTCCCTGGTGGTTCGCCGTCAACCTTCCAAGTTAGAATCCGTGACCTAAATGTTGGCTGGGTGGTAGGGTCTTCTCAAATCTTCACCATGCAACCGGGCGCTTCGCTCGCCTATAACAGCCTCGTCAATCCGGGTGGCACGACGTTGTCCACCTGGGCTAATGGAACCGTGCCTGTTCAAGGCGGCTTTGGTGCGATTATGGTACCAGGGCTATGTCCTGAACCCTCCACTCTGGCTTTGTCCGGTCTTGGCTTGGCCTCACTGCTGTTGTTCCATCGCCGCAAATAGCTGCCACGGCGAGCGCAGCGTTGCGCGGTCCGGCTTCTTCAGTGCCGAAGAACAAGAAAGTATTTTTCCCCACCGCCGTTTCCCGAATCCTGCGTTTAACGAGGCGGTTAGACCACCCCACTTCTCCCGGGCTACCCAGCTAATTTAAATTCCCTGTCGAGGTGAACCTTAGCCTGATGTCTCGCAGGTTTCAGACTTGGAATCCTTCCCGTCAATGTTGGAGAATGAATCTTTATGAATCATGCGAAAGAAAGGCGTGAAACCGATTGTCGTCGCTGCGGGCGGCGTGAGAATGAAGATTACTGCGCCTTTTGCCTGCGAACGCGTCCCTCGTTCCTTGCGTTTACCACCGTCATACTGGTCATCTTTGTGATTCTTTGTCTTGCCGGAGTGGTAATTGCCGCGTGGAGAAATGGGGTCGGATGGGATCTCGGGCAGGGCAAGGCGGCCAATTCCAGAAATTTTTGGCCAGGTTCTGGCGACCGAACCGACGCAGCCGAAAGCCGTCTGGCCCGCCCACAGGCGCAGGAAGGCGATCGATCACTTCACGCCTAAACGACGTCAGTCCGCCAGTTTCGAGACTTCGGTCCGGAGCCGCTTGCACTCCGCCAGCGTGGCGTTGAAGACTGAAAGCTGCGCCGCCATGGTGACTTCTTCGCGGGTGGCCGCGTCCAGGTCGGCTTCCGACGGATTGGCCTGGGCGCGAAGGGCGGTGACGCGCTCCCGACTGCTGACCACGATGCGCCCAATGCCGGGCAGCCCCTGGTAACCAGTGGAAAATCCGGTGATTTTCTGGCGGACGGCTTCGCGGTGTTCAAATTTCAACCCGTCGAGCTCCGCCGCCAGCAAGTTCATCTGCAACGAGGCTTCCTTGTAGAGATTCAGCAGCACCGGCATCGCCAGGTCCCACGCGGCCAGGTTGCTTTCCAGGCCCGGGATCTCATCCAACAACCGGTCCATCTGGGCGGCCAGTTTTTTGAGGGTGGCCACGGTTTGCTGTTTGACCTGTTCGGCGCGCACGCCGGCCTCAGTTTCGGAACGCCCCTTCGGCTCCGCCGGAGCGACGATCGGGTTTGCGACCGGCTTGGGGACGGCCGGCTCAACCGCCCGCTGCAATTCGGCGATGCGCCCCTGTTGCTGGGCGAGCTGTTTGTCAAGCGTGGCCACCTGATCGCGCAGCCCGCGATTTTCCTGCCGCAATTCGTCATTCGCCTGTCGCAACTCGTGGTTCGCCTGCCGCATTTCGTTCCGCAATTCGCCGTCGCTGCAGGACTGGGTGAGCGCGGCGAGGGCCACCAGGCCCAGCCGCCAAAGGGTCTTTGTCGTCATAATCCTCAAAATCAAGCCGGGCGGAGCCTAAAACGGCCAGCGCGATTGGCAATGGAAATGAATAGAATCGAACTCCCCGGTGCGATCGGGCCCGGGCCCGGGCCCGACGCCGGCTTGGGTGCTGGAATGCTGGTCCGGAGCGGGTAGAGCACGCCGGGCCAGGGCGGCTGAGCAGCGCCGCCCGGTCATTTCGAGGCCGCGAGCGGATGCAGTTCAATGCGGCGGAAGTAAATCTCGGCGCCCTCGGACTGAAAGATCAACTGGCCGGCTTGGTGGCTCAGCTGCGTGGCCTGGTTCACGCGTTTCCCGTTCACGAAATAATCGAGCGTGTCGCCGGCGCAAACGGCTTCGATGTGCGTCCATTCCCCGCCGAGGCTTTCCACGTCCTGCCGGCCGCGATAACCGAGTTTGTCGGCCCAGTCGGGATCGCGACCCCACCAGTTGACGCGGCCGGTTTCGTACACTTTCGCCGTCCCGTTCGCATCCCAACACGGCTCGCCATCGCGATCCTTCACGACGGTGGCGGTGGCAAAGTATTTTTGAAGGGTGCCGTCCGGTTCGTAGCCACCCAGCACGAGCAGGTCGCCCACGCCGCCCTCGATGATTTGAAATTCGTAGGAGCGCATCCAGGGACCGTTAAAAGCCTTGGACAGATAATTGCCATCGCGGCCCGAGCAATGCAGCAGCACGCCACTGTCCTTGGTGGCGTTGGTGCGGTTGCCCCAGGTGGCCAGGCCCCAGCGGAATTCGGCCACGAGCCGGTAGTTCGCAAACCGTTGCCGGGTGTAGAGCCCACCGAAATGCTGTCCGCTGATACGGATGGCCGGCGCGCCATCCACCTGGTCCACGACCGAAAAGACCCGGTGCGGATCCTCGCGATGAAAATCCACGAGCCAGGTGTAGAAGGGCGAAAGATCGCGGCCGTTGAAGAGCCGGATGACTTCGCGCGGGACAATCGCCTCGCTTTCGACCGGGCCCGCACCCGCTTCCGCCGCACGCACTGCGACGGAGGTTGCGAGCGTGAGGCAAAGGACGGCGGCTAAGTTGCGCATGATTGATGGGATCGGGATCCGGGATTGGAAGGCCGGGAGACTCAGGTGGGCGGGCCGCAGGTCGGTTTGCATGCGGGGAGACTGCGCGGGACGGTTTCCGGTGTCAATCGCCGGCCGCCTCGCGCCGCTCCGGATCCTGCGTTCGTTGACACTCGCATCCCCGGTGTCTAGCCTCCCGCGGATGTCGAAACTGCCATTTGAACTGATGCTGGCGCTGCGTTACTTGCGGCCCAAGCGGACGTTCGTTTCGATCATCACGGTGATTTCCATTCTGGGAGTCATGCTGGGCGTGGCGGTGCTCATCATTGTCATCAGCGTGATGAGCGGATTCGATCAGGAGTTGCAGGAAAAGGTTTTCGGTTTCAACGCGCACCTCAAAGTGGTGGCAGCCGGCAACCAGACGATGGGGAACTACACCCAGGCCGCCCGCACCATCGCCTCGAACCGCAACGTCACGGGCGTCGCGCCGTTCGTTGTCGGCCAGGTGATGCTGGAAACCCAGCCGGCGTCCGGTCAGGCCATGGTCCGCGCGCCGGTCGTCCGCGGGATCGACCCGGAAGCCGAACCCACGGTCAGCACCATCGGCACGAATATCGTGGACGGAGCGTTTGACGTTTCCGGCCGCGGATTGTTGATCGGCACGACGCTCGCGCAAAACCTGGAATTGCGGGTGGGCGACCATGTGGCCGTGATTTCGCCCACGCAGTTTCACAAAATGCGCGAGCAGGCGGACAAGAAAAACGAGGTTGCCGTCCTCCCCGACGATTTCGTGATCCGCGGCATTTTCGACGCCGGCCATTACGAGTTCAATTCGCTGTTTGTCATCACCTCCCTGGTCAACGCCCAGCGGTTTTATGACCTGGAAGACAGCGACAACATCCACGGACTGACCGTGCGCATCAAGGATCCGTTCCAGGCGGGCGATGTGGCAAGCGAACTCAAGCAGGCGCTCGGGCGGGAGTTTTGGGTGACAACCTGGATGGAAGACAGCCCGATGATGATGGCGGTGATGGTGGAAAAGAGCATGATGCTCTACCTTCTGTTCTTCATTGTCATTGTGGCGGCCTTCGGCATCACCTGCACGTTGATCACGTTCGTCGTCATGAAGACGCGGGAGATCGGGTTGTTAAAGGCGTTGGGGGCCTCCAACGGCCAGGTCATGTGGGTATTCCTGCTGCAGAGCCAGATTGTGAGCATTCTGGGCGTGCTGGCCGGTCTCGGTCTGGGTTTGCTGGCCATCGCCTACCGCAACGAGTTTCTGGCGCTGATGCGCCGCTGGACGGGCGTCCAGCTTTTCCCGGACGACATCTATGGCTTCAGCCAGCTGCCGGCGCTCATCCTGCCGGGCGACATTGCGATCATCTGCGGCGGTTCGCTCGTGATTTGTTTGCTGGCGGCGGCGTTTCCGGCCCGGCACGCCAGCCGGTTGAATCCCGTGGAGGCGTTGCGCCATGAGTGAACCCCTGCTCTCCGCCCGGTCGGTGACGAAAGCCTATACGCTGGGCAAACGCTCGTTGGAAGTGCTTTGCGGCGTTTCCCTCGATGTGGCGCCGGGCGATTTTCTGGCGCTGCGCGGCGCCTCGGGCGCGGGCAAAAGCACCTTGCTGCATTTGTTCGGCGGCCTGGATTCGCCGAATGCGGGGGAAATCTGGTTTGCCGGCAAGGATCTTGCCCATTTGCCGCCAGCCGAATTGACCGCGCTCCGCAACCGCAAGGTCGGGTTCATTTTCCAGGCTTACCATTTGTTACCGGAACTCGATGCGCTCGAAAACGTGTGCCTGCCGGCCCGCCTCGCGCGGATGCCCGTCGCGGTCGCCGGACCACGCGGCCGTGAGCTGCTCACCCGCGTCGGCCTCGGCGCCCGGATGGATCACAAGCCCTACGAACTATCCGGCGGCGAACAACAGCGGGTGGCCATCGCCCGCGCGCTGATGAACGAACCCGAGTTGATCCTGGCGGATGAACCGACCGGTAATCTTGATTCGCATACCGGGGCGGAGATCATCGACCTGCTCCTGAACTTGCGCGCCGACAAAAACACCACCCTGATCATCGCCACCCACGATGCGAGCGTGGCGGCCCGCGCGCCGAAGGTGGTGCAACTGGTGGACGGCAAAATCAAGGTCGATGGTTGAGATGAGGGAATCGTCGCCCCCATTCATCCCGCCTGCTCCGGTCCGATTGAAATCAATATGAGCCAAGATTACTGGGAAAAACTTTACCAAGCCGGCAACATGCAGTGGGAAAAAGGCGCCCCTTCGCCCGGCCTGGTGGATTTCCTGGCGCAGCATCCGGATTTACCGGGCGAGACGGTCTGCGTGCCAGGGGGTGGCACCGGCCATGACGCCTGTGAATGGGCCAGGGCGGGCTTCCGGGTTTACGGCTACGACATCGCTACCAGCGCCATCACTTTAAGCGCTGAACGGGCGCGATCGGCGGGGCTGCGGGCGGAGTTCCGCCGCGCGGATTTTTTGCGGGACGAGCCGCCCTTTCCCTTCGATTGGATTTTCGAGCACACGCTTTTCTGCGCCATTCAGCCGGGCGAACGTGCGCTGTACCTCGAGGCCGTGCGGCGGTGGCTCAAACCCGGCGGCCATTACCTGGCCGTAAATTATCTCATCCCCGACATCGAAGGCCCGCCCTTTGGCACGACCTCCGGCGAAATCCGGAAACGGTTTGCACCACACTTCATCCTGAAATCCGACTGGGTGCCGCGTTCCTATCCCAACCGCACCGGCCTGGAACGAATGTTCTGGTGGCAGCTGAAGGCCTAGGGTCGGGCAGACGTTATGCCCGCCCCGGAGCCAGCCGACTCGAGCCGAAAACCCGACGCGTACGCCGTGCTACGCAACCGGGATCTGCGGGTGTATCTCACGGGCCGGCTGATCGCCATTATCGGCCAGCAGATGTTCGCCATGGGGCTGGGCTGGGAACTCTACGAACGGACGGGCTCGGCCCTGGCCCTCGGTTTTGTGGGGCTGACCCAGGTGATTCCGATGATTCTGTGCACGCTGCCGGCCGGCCATTTCGCCGACCGGTACAACCGCAAGCGCATCATTGTGCTCATGACCCTGATCCTCGCCACGGTGAATCTCGCCCTGGCCGTCATCTCCGCAACCCGCGCGCCGGTGATGCTGATTTACCTTTGCCTGATCTTTAGCGGAACGGCGAAAACGTTCTTATGGGCCGCCAGCGCCTCGTTTCTCCCCCAACTCGTCGAGCGCCAGGAACTGGCCCGTGCCGTCACCTGGAGCAGCTTGACGTTCCAAATCGGCTCCATAACCGGCCCCGCGCTGGGAGGAATCCTGCTCCACTTCACCCATCAAGCCCTGTGGATCTACCTGCTCAACGCGCTGGCGGCGGTGCTTTGCAGCACGTTCGTCAACCGGGTGCGCCTGCACCATCCAGCGGCCAGCAGCGTGGAGCCGTTTTCGTTCAAGACCCTGCTGACCGGTTTTAGTTTTGTTTTCACCAACCGGATCATTCTCGGGATCATCACCCTCGACATGTTCGCCGTTTTGCTGGGGGGCGCTACGGCGTTGCTGCCCGTTTACGCGAAGGAGATTTTGCACGTCGGCCCGTACGGGCTGGGTTTGTTGCAGGCAGCCCTGCCGGTGGGCGCCATTCTCTGTTCGATCACCTTGACCCACCGACCGCCTTTGCAAAAAGCCGGCCACTCGCTGCTTTGGGCGGTGGCGACCTTTGGGGTGGCGACGGTTGTCTTCGGACTCTCCCGATCTTTCTGGCTTTCCTTCGCCATGCTCATGGTCTGCGGGTTGTCCGACAACGTGAGCGTGGTCGTGCGGCACACGCTGGTGCAGTTGCTCACCCCCAATGAAAAGCGCGGCCGCGTTTCGGCCGTCAACAACCTCTTCATCGGCACCTCCAATGAACTGGGCGAGGTCGAATCGGGCACCGTCGCCCATTGGTTCGGTCCGGCCCTGGGAAACACGATCGCCACCGGTGCGATGATCTCGGTTGTGTCGGGCGGGGTGGGAACAATCCTGGTCGTGCTGGCCGTGGCGTGGCTCTGGCCGGAGATTCGCAGATACGGGCGGCTGGACGGGGCCTGAAGTGACGCGCGGCGCCCAACGCGTTTAGGCATCATTGTGCATCAAGGCGGTTCTCCGACGCGTCGAGGATTGCAACCCCGCGCGCTGGACTGAAACCCGATTGGGCGCGCGAGAATCAGGCGGGGGCGGATGCGGCGGAAGGCGCCGGCCGCACTGAATTACTTCAGCGTGTTTGCGGGTGACCCACCTGGGAATCGCCTTGGCGGGGGTCAGTCTGAGATCAACCGGAAGAACTGCTGGTCACCGGTGATGGAATTAGTGTAAGGACTCGTCGCGCCCGGAATATCGGTGAACGGGGCGCTGAGGGAGGACGCGGACTGCAGGCCAAACGCTGGGTTCGTCCAACTCAGCACCAGTTGATGGTTCAGGCTTTGAAGCATGAGCGGGATCGGCAGCCGGTGTACGGCATACTTGATGGTCGCATACCCATAATTTGTCCCGTTCCACGAAGTACCGGTCACGAACACATTGCCACGGCGATCCACCGCCACGGCCGAGGCGCTGTCCACCCCGTTCCCCGGCCCGTTGTAGCTGTTGGTCCAAAGCGCGACGCCAGCACTCGAGTAGGCGATGGTTGTGTAATCGCTGTTCGTGCCATTGTGCGATTGGCCGGTCACAATCACATTGTTAAGGCTGTCCACGGCTACGGCCTGTGGGGAGTCGGCACCGTTCCCCAAACCATTGAAACGGTTGGTCCAGAGCGGCGCACCGGCGGCCGAGTACTTGATCGTCGCATAGTCCGAACCGTGGCCGCTTTCAATCGACAGCCCCGTCACGATGATGCTGTCTTCGCTGTCCACGGCCACCCCGTGAGGTCTGGAAAAACTGGTTTCCGGTCCGTGGTACCGGTTGGTCCAGAGCGACAGGCCATCGCTTGAGTACTTGATCGTCGCGTAGCCAGTCCCACCCCCAATGCCGGGTGAATCCCCTGCCACAATGATGTTGTTTTGGCTATCGACCGCCAGCACCCGAAGGATCAAACCAACAACAACGCCGCCGGCCCCGAGGTCGCGGTTGAGCCAGAGGGGCTCGCCATCGCTGGCATACTTGATCGTCGTGTAAACCCAATCCACTGCCGATGCCCCAGTCACGATGACATTCTTGTCGCCATCCACCGCCACCGCGTAGGCCGAGTCCGTATGGTTGTCAGGCGTGTTGAAGCGGTTGGTCCAGAGCGGCACTCCATCGCTCCGATATTTGATTGTCGCAAAGTCGGAACCGGTACCGGTGCCGAGCGAGGCTCCCGTCACGACCACGTTGTTGCTGTTGTCCACGGCCACCGCAGGGGCGAAATCCCTGCCGTTCCCCGGGCCATTGTAAAAGTTGGTCCAAAGCGGAATGCCGGCGCTCGAATACTTGATGGTCACGTAATCCGTATTGGGATAAGTGTCTGATTCGCCCGTCACCAGCACGTCGTTGTGGCGGTCCACCGCAATGGCATTCGCCCGGATGTTGTTCGTGTTGGTCCACAGCGGCACCCCCGCGCCCGAATACTTGATGGTTGCAGGGAACCCCGTCACGATCACATCGCCGGTGCCATCGACCGCGATTGCGTTTCCGTTGTTCGCGGGCCCATCGTAGCGTTGGCTCCAGGCTTGCACGACGGTCTGGGCCGGCCCGAGCTTCACGAGCAGCAAAAAGCTCAAGGCGAAGATTGCTTTCTTCATTTTGCGCGAAGCTCACTCATTTTGGTAAATCGTTTGGCATGCTTGGGCAGTGGATCAGGAAATTCCCCGCCGAGCCGCGCAACGCTACATTTCGCGAGGACAAACTCAAGCAACAATGAGTTTGGGGTGAACGGGCCCACCGCCGATGATCTGGTGTTGGGGAAAGCCGAAGGAAATTCTTTGCAATGCCGATGTCAGCCAAGCGCACGGCACTTCAAGTCAAGATTACGCGGTGAACAGCAATTATCGGTTGCGCTTTCCGGAGTCCGTGCCAGGGATTGCGGCCAAACACAACGAGCGGTTCGCCCGGATTACGAAGCCGGAGCGGGCGGCCAAGGACGGCGAGCCATCCGCGGCGCCGATTCGCGTGGATTGCCGCGTGGTTGGGGCGGGTCGCCAGACAAACCGGCTCAGAGCCGGTTTGAAAACTCGGCGGGCCGAATTCAACCGTAGCGGCGGGCGTCCCGCCTGCCGTAGAGGGCGGCATCTTGCTGCCCGGAATTGTGGCTCAAGTTTTCCAAGGACGCAGGAATTTCCAATGCCGACCGGCGATTCAACCGTTTTGTCCGCCGGGCGGGACGCCTGCCGCTACCCGTTTGCAAACCGGCTCTCAGGAGGACACTCGCCCCACCAGCCTGGGAGGTGGAGATTTTTCGCGTGGCAATCAGGTGCGACGGGATCTCCCGCCTTCGTCCAACCGATCGGCGCTCTTGAAAATCATCCAGCTTGCGTGCAGATAACTTGAGTCCCTCCCCCGCCCGGCCTAAATTCACGCCCGAATGAGCAATGAGTTGAGCGAACAAGTACAGGCAGCGGCGGGCTGGATCAAAACTTTGCGCGCCGAAATTGGCCGCGTCATCGTCGGGCAGGAACAATTGGTGGACCGGCTGCTGGTGGGCCTGCTCGCCAATGGTCATGTCCTCCTCGAAGGCGTGCCGGGCCTGGCCAAGACCCTTTGCGTCCGCACGTTGGCCGCGGCGATTCAGGCTTCGTTCCACCGCATCCAGTTCACCCC
>CAZIJO010000204.1:0-11269 GCA_964539515.1 uncultured Bifidobacterium sp.
GACAAAACCGCCTCCATCTGCTCCATTCGGAAATGACCTTTGGCAACCGTTATAGTTTCCACGGTTTGGGCGAAGATTCCGGTGTGAAAAGCAACCAAACCTCTGCCCACACTCGCCTCGGGTTCACCTTGATTGAGCTCCTTGTCGTCATCGCCATCATTGCCATTTTGGCCGCGATGCTCCTGCCGGCATAGAGCAAAGCCAAGTTGAAGGCCCAGGGGATTTCCTGTTTGTCGAACAATAAGCAACTGACGCTGGCGTGGATCATGTACGCGGATGACAACCAGAATAGCCTGGTTCCGAACCATGACGGCGGTACGACGTCTTTCGATTTGAGCTGGGTGCCGGGTTGGTTGGATTTTCAGCCGAATAACACCGCCAATACCAACAGGAATTACCTGATGAACGCCAAGATTGGCCCGTATACCAAAAGCGTTGGCATCTACAAGTGCCCCGCTGATGTTTACCTCTGCCGGCAGGGTGCCGCATTGCTCCCCCGGGTGCGCAGCGTCGGCATGAACGGGTTTATTGAGGGCGGGGCCTACAAGGGTGAACACAAATCGGGCGACTCGCATTGGTTTGCGGGGTGGTGGGCTTATGACAAAATGACGGACATCATCAATCCAGCTCCGGCGAACCTATGGGTCTTCGTCGACGAGCATCCCGACAGCATTAACGACGCCTGGACCATCATGGACGTGACGAATCCTAATCAGTGGGTTGATTTACCGGCCAGCTACCACAATGGGGCTTGTGGTTTTGGATTTGCCGATGGCCATGCAGAGATCAAGAAATGGCTTGAAGCCAGCACGCGCGTGCCGGTGAACCAGCGGCAATACAATGGTTTTGTTGCTGCCAGCGGAAGCCGAGATACCAAGTGGATCATCGAAAGGTCGTCCGCCAAGAGCCGGTAAGCTTACCCGGTGAGCGCGGGCTGACCCTTTCGACAGCAACCTGCCAGCAAATTCTTGGGCTGGTTTGGGCGGGTGTGGCGACTTTTCTGAACCCGAGGCAACTTGCGAGCATGAGGGACACTCGAAGATCTCGGTGTCCACGGTGAGGGGACTCGCTTCTGGAGCGGCGTTTACTTTTCCCACGTGCCCGCTGGGCGACCCGGCCCGTTATAGGGTGACGCCCCCCGTGGTTTTTCCAATCGGCCCGCCGGTTGCAGTGCCTCCGTGTCCTGTGTCCGGGGGGCTTCGATAAACCCGTAATACCTTCCCATCCAGTAGTCCTCGAGCCATCCAATGGGCGGGGTGACGCCCTGACTGTTCTCCCCGCCGTCGTACTGCAGGGCACTGCGGCTTCCCCATTTGGACTCCGATTCCCGGGGTGAAATGGCGCGGGTACCGCCGCCGTACGGCACATAGCCGGGCTGCGGAGTCAGGTCGGTGCGATGCGAGTTTCGGTAGTTGTGGTTGATCAGGTCCAAAGACCATTCCCTCAAATGCTGGACCGCTTGGGGTGCTTCACAATCGTTCCCGGTGAAAGCCCCGTAGATGAAATTGAAGAATGGCAATTGTTGCATGCGCAACACCTCCCAACTGCGCTCCAGGCTGCGTAGATAGGTCGATCGCAGTTCCGGGTCCCGGGCATAACTGAGCAGCGTGTAGTAGCACCAGAACGCGAGTTCATCGTCCCAAGTGGCAATGGAATCCGGCGGGAACGTCATTTTCTGCCGTACGACATAACTGGGGTAACGCCATTTCCGGAGCTGATCGAGGCCGGCTTGAAATTTCAACTCGCCGGTCAAGGCGTAGGCCGCTTCCACATAGCTCAGCGCCTCCATGCCGTTCAAGCCCCGCGACTCGTAGCCGTATGGCCGCTGCAAATAAGCGGGATCCCACCGGCCCCACCGCGTCGGTTTGCCGTCCAGGTCCCGCAGCAGCCAGCCGTTGTCGATGATATGCGAGGTGATGTTCGCGATGTGTTTTGCAGCGCGATCTCTTTCCGCTCCTTTTGCCGCCAGATCGTGGAAGAGACAAACTGAAAAATAGTGTCCATTCACCTCATCACTGGAAGTGTCGCCCTTCCAGATCCACAGGCCGTCTTGGGTGGGATACCACTTGGCCGGCAGGCCGCCCGATCCACGGGTCGCCCGCTCGCCTTTGTCGCCTTGAACCGACCAAACGGCGCGCGCTATGAATCCGGGACTGCCGGTGATGTCATCCAACCAGACCATCGCTTTGAACGCTTCCAGTGCCTCCTGCCGCGCTTTCTCGTCGCCGGTGGCGGCGTATTTGAATGTCATTGCGGCCAGGTAATGCGCCGTATTCCCGCCGTCATTGTCACTGATCTCGCGCCGCCAACCATCCTGGTCGCCCGCCCAATAAAGCTTGTGGACAAAACCGAGCCGCTTGAAGCCCCACTCCTCGAGCTCGCGCTCAAAAAAGGCCGCCTTTTTCGCCAGGGTGTAAGGCTCGTAGCGGATGATTCCCAGCCCTTTATCCGTGGCGGCGTAAACCGCCCGGTCGCCCACTGCGACGTCGTGCACGTAATCGCCGGGCAACCAGTGTTGCGCTCCGAAATAATGGTAGGCGTCGCCGGTTTTGCGGATGACGCCTCGGGAAGTTCCAATCCAAAGTTCGCCGTCAAAGCCTGCCGCAAGGCAGGTTGTGTCCTCGTACGGCAGTCCGTCCAGGCCGCGCAAAGTCGTCATCGCCATGCCGCGCAAATTTGCCACTCCGCGATCGGTCGCCACGCAAAGCCGGCTGCCCAGTGACAGCAGATCGCGGGTGACTGGTGATGGCAATGTTCCCCAATCCATCGGGTCGGGGAAGAAAGTCTTCCCGTCCAGCAAGGCCAGCCGGCCCGGACGCAGCAGGTAAAGCGTCCCGCTGTAGGAGGCGATCCTTTCCAACGGCCCGATCTGCACCGGATCGGCCAAAACCTGGGTGAAGTCCTCCATCAACACCGTCGTGTCCGTGGACAAATAGCCTCCTTCGGGCCGGAGATTGACGAACTTTCCGCCTTCGAATCGGAAAACTTCATCCCGCGTCGCAATGTGCACCTGACCGAGATGGAAGCAGAAATCCACGGCTGCCCGTTCATCAACGCGCACCCAGGCGTCTCCGGCGTAACGGTAGGTGCCCTTGGCAGTTGCGGCCCAGAGCGCACCACCAAGCGACCGCAAGCGGTTCACGCCCCTTGGAGCGTCCGGTACAGGTGTCAGCACTCCGTCCTGCAATCGCTGGAGCATTCCGCCCACAACTGCAAAGGCCACATTGTTGTAAATGGCAATCGAGGTGACGGGTTTTTCCGTGGAGATCTTTGCTCCGATTTCCTGCAGGTAAACCAGGTCCGCCACCGGCTTCCACAAGCGGCGCATCTCGGAGTTGGTGTAGCGTCCCGGTGGAGCGACGGCGGCACTCTGCGCGAACAATGGGACGGTCAGGCCGATCATCATCAACGCGATGGCGCATGAGGATCGGAGCGGGGCGCGTGTGGGTTTCGGAGATTTTTGTTGGGGAACCAGGACGAGCTTCATGCACTTTGAAGATGTCCCTGCCCGTCGGCACGGTAAAGCTGAAACGGCGCTCCGCGGAACGAGCGGCGGCTTGCGTTTCCATTTGCCCGGAATCCTGACCATGGTACTGTCGGATGGGATCAGGCCATGAGTCATCCGCTATTATACGAAATTAACACCCGTTGCTGGTTGCGCGAACTCTCGGAGCGTCACCGACGCGCTGTTACCCTCGCGAACGTGCCGGACGCTGAGTTCGCGCGCTGGGAACAACTCGGTTTCACCCAAATCTGGCTCATGGGCGTCTGGCCGACCGGGCCCCTTGCCCGCGCGATCGCCCTTCGCGAGCCGGGCCTGCGTTCCGCCTACGACGCCGTCCTCCCCGGCTGGTGCGACGCGGATGTGGGCGGCTCGCCTTATTCGGTCGCCGCGTACGACGTTGCGCCCGCGCTTGGTGGCGAGGCGGGTTTGAAGGCCTTCCGCTCCCGGCTGCACCAGCACGGGATGCGACTGATTTTGGATTTCGTGCCGAACCACATGGGCATTGATCACGCCTGGCTGGAACAACGGCCGGAGTTGTTCGTGCAATGCGCAAAGGAGGGGGAGGGGACGTTCGAGCAGAAAACCGCCGCCGGTTCGTGTTGGATCGCGAACGGCAAGGATCCGTATTTCGCGCCTTGGACCGACGTGGCCCAATTGGACTATCGCCGGGCCGCCACGCGTGCCGCCATGCAGAAGCTTTTGCTTTCCATCGCGACGCGCTGCGACGGCGTGCGTTGCGACATGGCGATGCTGTTGCTAAACGAAGTGTTCGCCAAAACCTGGGCGCATCGGCCGACGAACGAGCCCCCACCCGCCGGCGAGTTTTGGTCCGCGGCCATCGCCGCAGTGAAACAGGCGCAACCGGATTTCATTTTCATGGCCGAAGTTTATTGGGGGCTGGAAGGACGGTTGCAGTCGCTCGGCTTCGACTACACCTACGACAAGCAGCTGTACGACGAGCTGGTCGCGCGGCATTACCCGCAGGTGCAACACCAGTTGTTGTCAGCGCCGCCGGAATGCGTCGCTGCCAGTGTTCACTTCCTGGAAAACCACGATGAGCCGCGCATCGCCGCGAAACTCGCTGCCGGCGAAAATCGCGCGGCGGCCCTGGCGATTCTGGGCCTGCCCGGGATGCGTTTCCTGCATGAGGGCCAGCTCGACGGTGCCCGGCTCAAATTGCCCGTGCAACTCGCGCGCCGCCCCGCCGAGCCGGCTCAACCAGAAGTCCGCGCCGCCTACGAGCAGCTTTTGGCCGCGATCAAGCTTTCCAGCGTGGGCCGCGGCCAGGCGCAACTGCTCCCTCCGCGCTGCGCTTGGGATGGAAATCCAACCGGGCAGAATTTCCTCATCGTGCAGTGGCAGGCCCAAGCCTTGGAGTTTGATCTGGTGGTCGTGAATCTTGCGCCGCATCGCAGCCAGTGCTACGTGACGTTGACGGTGCCCGGGTTGGCTGAACGTCATTGGACGTTGCGCGATCGCTTGAGCGAGGAGCGCTACGTTCGCGTTGGCAGCGACATCGCGCAGCAGGGGTTGTATCTGGATTTACCGGCCCACGGCGCCCAGGTGTTTCATTTCACCCCGGGGCCGTGATCGGAATGGGTGGGGGCCGGTTTCCGCCCGTTCATTCGCCGCTGGCTGGCTTGGGGCCGATGGCTTTGACGGTTGAGGGCAGCGCGGCCTTCTGGTACGGCGAGTGAAGGTTGAAATAGATCCCGCAGAGAGGCCGCGCGTCATCGCTCTGGCTCAGGATGATGGTCACCTGCTTGTCGAGCGCGAGGCCATGGCGCATCCCCGGACCGCGCTGCTCATAGGCGGTGAGCGCCTTCCGCATCAGCGAATTCATCGCCGCTTCAAAATCTTCCGGCGTCTTGTCCAGGCAAATTACGTATTTCTCGTAGGCTTTGACCGCGGCGGCGATTTCTTTCTTGAACGTCTGAATGGTCACCGGCGTCAGTTTACCTCAAAGCGGCCCAACAATTGAAGCAAAATCCCACCCGGCGGCGAAACCGCCGGTTTGGAGAACTTCCCCGCAGGATTAAAGGCGCGGCGCACCGGGCTTGTTCGGCTGGTCCCAGGCCTGTGCGCCCCGCACTTTCAGCTTCCGCTGGTAGACTTTGTCCCCGCAAGTGGCAAATAAAGTGTCGAACTTCTCGCCGCCGAAACAAAGGTTCGACACCTTGCCGTTGGGCGTCGGCAGGATGCAATTAACCCGGCCAGGCTGATCGCAGACCTGCACGCCCAGGCGGGAGGCGACGTAGAGCCGCCCGTCGCGGTCCACCTTCATGCCATCCGCGCCGGCGTCGTCCTCATGGTCGGGTGCGTGCAGCCAATCGTAGCGTTGTTTATGCGCCAGCGAACCGTCGGGTTGAATCTGATAGCAATAAATCCAGTGCGAGCGGTAGTCGGCCACGTAAAGCAAGGTCTGGTCGGGTGACATCGTCACGCCATTGGGGAATCGCAAGCCCGTGTCCACGATTTGTTTCCCGCCGTCGGGTTTTATGAGCCAGACTTTTCCCGGCGCGCCCGATTGACTGCCGGAGTTGTCCGTGAGGTAAATATTTCCGTTGTGCGCGACGACGAGGTCGTTGCCGGCCAGACCCTCGGCGATGATGCTGGGCTTCGCGTTGGCGTCGTAAGCCAGGACGTTTGGATCACCAAGCGAAACCGCGAACAGCCGCCCATCGGGACCAAACGCCTGGCCGTTGGCTTTTTTTGCGTCGGCGAGGAATTCACTCACCCGGCCATCGAGCGCGATTTTGAACGTCCTGGACTTCGGGCCCGAAGTGAAAACGACTTCACCTTGCGGGTTGGCCGCCGGGCCGTCGGTGAAACCAAAACCGTCGCCGACGAGTTGCCACTCTTCGCCGGGAATCAATAACGCCTCGAGCGTCGTGTTCTTGCTCGAACCGGCTTTGACCGGTTGCGGCCAGTCCTTCCAGAGCCAGCGCATTGCATCGGGAAAAATGGCCGTGCCGTGTTTGCCGCTGTGACCGCCTTCACCCCAGACATGGTTGACCTCGTAGCCGGCAAACGTGAGGGCGCGTTCCATTGTCTGATTTGCCATCCACCAGTCCCCCGCGTAAATGTTCAAGTCCCCGCTGCCATCCTGCAAAAATATCCGCAACGGCTTCGGTTCGTATTTGCGGATCAACGTTGGGTAGCGATCCCCGCCCCGCAAGCCCACATACGTGCCGATCGCGCTGAACACGCGGCGGAACGCATCGGGGCGTTCCCAGGCGGCGGTGAAGGCGCAAATGGCGCCGCTGCTCGATCCGCCAATCGCCCGGTCATTGGCATTGGTTGAAAGGCGCAGCCGACGGCCATCGGACAGGGTGATTTTTTCCACGGCCGGCAGGATTTCTTCGAGCAGGAAGCGGGCGTAATTGTCGCCGAGACCATCATACTCGAAGCTGCGATTGAAACGATCCACGGCCGCGTTGGTGTCCGCGGCGCGTACCCGGCCGTGCATCACGAACACGCCAATGGTCACGGGCATTTCCTTTTTGTGAATCAGGTTGTCGAAGACCGTCGGCGCCTGCCATTGGATGCCGTCTTGGTTGACATAGAGGCAGGCCGGTTGGTCGGCCTGGTATTGCGCGGGGACATAGACCCAATAATCGCGCTCCGTACCAGGAAAGATCTTCGATCCGGTGAAGTTGAATTTCAGCACCTCGCCCTTGGGCACATCCGGCTGCGGTTTGGAGTCGGGGCCGGGTTCATAGTCGTCCGCGGCGAAAACGGGGCCGGCGGTCAGCAGCGCGGCGACCAGGACCATCAGACTGAAACCGCGAAAAATAAAACTTGGGTTCATGGTCTGGATTTTGACGCATCAGGACCGGGTGTCAAAGCGGTTTTGGTTTCGAAGGCGCCTCTGGAAGATCTGGTCCATACGCCGCCGGTCGCGGGCAACAGCGGCAGAGGGCTGCCGCACTCCACAACCTGGCGGCGGTAATTAATTCCGGGCCCCTTGAACGCGCGAGCGTCTTGGATGGCGGCAGCCCTCTGCCGCTTTCCTCAAAGCGCGTGGGCGGCCAATTCGGGTGCCCTTTGGATTGAAAACGATGGCAGCGGGCAGCGCATTGGAGTTTCAATCTCCTCCGTCTTCACCTGTGCGCGCAGCGGATTTTATCGCTGTGCGCTCGCCAAACAGCGCCGTGCCCACACGGACGATTGTGGCGCCTTCCTCGATCGCGACTTCGAAATCTCCGCTCATCCCCATGCTCAAGTGGGGCAGGGGAGCGCCCAGGATTTGTTCGCATTGCACCTTTAGCTCCCGCAGCCGCCGGAAATGCGGGCGCGAACTTTCGGACAGCGCCGTCCATGGCGGCACCGCCATCAAGCCATGAATCTCGATTCGGGGGAATTCGTTGACGGCTTTCAGCTCGCCCAGCAGGCGCTCCGGCGGATAACCAAACTTGCTGGCTTCGCCCGCGACGTTCACTTCGAGCAGGATGGGCATGGTTTTGGCAGCCGCGGCGGCCCGCTTGTTGATTTCCTGTGCGAGGGCGAGGCTGTCCACGCTTTCGATCATGCTGAACAGTTCCACGGCTTCCCGGCATTTGTTGCTCTGCAAGTGGCCAATGAAGTGCCAGCGCAGGCGACCCGGGCAGAGGGGAATCTTGGCCTTTGCTTCCTGCACCTTGTTTTCGCCGAAGAGCGACAGGCCGAGGTCGGCGGCGGCGGTGATCGTTTCCGGCGGGTGCGTTTTGGTGACCGCCAGCAAGGCGACCGAATCCGCCGTGCGTCCAGCCCGCAGGCAGGCGTTGCGAATCCGTTGTTGAATTGAATCGAGGTTTTCCGCCAGACTCATGACCGGCAGCGTAGATCGTAAACCTGCGGGCGTAAATTCTTTCCATGAACTATTGGCTGGTGAAATCCGAACCGGGCACCTACGCGTGGGCGCAGTTTGTCAAAGAGGGTCGCACGGCCTGGACGGGGATCCGTAATTACCAGGCCCGGATTCATCTGCGCGCCATGAAGCGCGGTGACCGCGTGCTCTTTTACCACAGCAACGAAGGCAAGCACGTGGTGGGCATTGCCAAAGTCGTCCAGGCCGCTTACGCCGATCCAACCGCGACGGAGGGCGATTGGTCCTGTGTGGATCTCGCCCCGGTGGCGGCGCTCGGCCAACCGGTCGGCTTGGACACCATCAAGGCGGACAAGGAATTGCAGGAAATGGTGTTGCTGAAGAACTCCCGCCTTTCGGTGCAGCCCGTGACCGAAAAACAATTCAATCGCATCCTTGAACTTGCCGCCGCGAAAACCTGATCGCGATTTCCGCGCGGTCATCTTCGACATGGACGGGGTGATCGTGGACAGCGAAACCCGTCACGCACATGCGTTTTTTGAAGTGGTGCGGGAGATTGGCTATGGCGAGACGCACGGCGTGGATTGGGGCGATTACGTGGGCCGGTCGGATTATGAATTGTGGGCGGATTTCGTGGCCAAACACCGGCCCGCCCAATCGTTGGAGCGGCTGTTGGAGATGAAGCGCGACCGCGTGCTGGCGATCCTCCATCGCGACCAGCCGGTGTATGCCGGGTTGACTGAACTCGTCGAAAAACTGGCGCCGGTCAGTCGTCTGGGCCTGGCCTCCGGGTCGGATCGGATCGTGGTCGAGGCGGTGCTTTCGTTGCGGGACCTCCGGCGGCATTTTTCCGCCACGGTCACCGCTTCCGAGGTCAGGCGGGGCAAGCCGAATCCGGAGATTTTTCTGCGCACCGCGGAGTTGCTCGGGGTCGCGCCGGCGGACTGCTGGGTGATCGAAGACTCCAAACCGGGTGTGACTGCCGCGCTCGCGGCGGGCATGCGGGTTATTGCGATTACCAATACCCACCCGGCGGAGGAATTGCGCCGGGCGACGGTGGTGGTGGAAAACTACGCACAGATCGAGCAATTGTTGCTGGGCGACTGAAGCTCCTCGCGCCAACCATCAGCCTTCCCCAGAACATTGGCTCGTAGCGGCGTCTCGGGAGAGCGCCGCTGTTTTTTGGACTCGATTTGCGGCGTTCTACCGAGACGCCGCTACGCCGAGGTTTGAGGGCGGTCTGTGCGGCTTGAGGGCTGGTAATTGAGGTTTCTTTGGAGATTGGAGCTTGGAATTTGGGGTTTTGTCCATTACAACACGGCGCGACCCATGCCAACGCCAGCCCCTGAAAAACCGGACATGCACAGCGAGGAATTCCTTCATTCGCTGATGCGCAAACAACTCAAGCTTTCCATCGCCTGCGCCCTGGCCTTCCTGCTGGTGCTGCTGGGCCTCCCGCTGGCCAATTACTTCTGGCCGGAGCTGATGGCGACGCGGGTTTTGGGTGGCTTCACGCTCACTTGGTTTCTGTTGGGGATCGGTTTCTTCCCGGCGGTGTGGTGCATTTCGTTCTACTTCATCCGGCGGTCGATAAAACTTGAAGAAGAGGAAGTAGCGGAAGTGAAACACCAAAATCCAAACTCCAAACACCAAACAACCACCAACCCTCAAGATCCAAACGGTGGCACCTTGGCGAGTATGTTGGTGTTTGGAATTTGGAGTTTTTTGGGTGTTTGGTGTTTGGTGTTTGGTGTTTGACCCCATGCACATCGACCCCTACATCCTCGCCTTCAGCGCCGTCACGGTCTTCGTGACCCTTTTCATGGGCTTTTGGACCGCCCGGAAATCCAAGACGGCCAGCGATTTTTTTGTGGCCGGCCGCAGTGTGAGCGTGGGCTGGAACGCCAGCGCGATCTCGGGCGAATACCTGAGTGCCGCCAGCTTCATGGGCATCGCCGGCATGGTGATGTCGAGTGGCTACGACGCGCTGTGGTATCCGGTCTGTTACGCGTGCGGCTATCTGTTCCTGCTGCTGTTCATCGCCGGGCCGCTGCGGCGGTTTGGCGCTTACACCATTCCCGATTTCGCCGAGGGCCGGTTCGACTCGCCGTTGTTCCGTAAGATCGCCGTGGTGTTCGTGCTGTTCATCGGGTTCTTCTACACGATGCCGCAGATGAAAGGCGCGGGGACGACGCTGGCCTACATTTTCCCGGGGCTGCCGTATTGGGCGGGCGTGGTGCTGGTGGGCGCGGTCATCACGCTCAACGTCGCGCTCGGCGGCATGAAAGGCATCACGCTGGTGCAGGCGTTTCAATACTGGGCCAAGATGTTCGCCATCTCCGTGCCCATCTTCGTGCTCATGTCGGTGTATGGGCATTATGGAAAGCAACTCGAGATTCAAAACCCGCAAAAATCTGAACCCGAAATCCGTACGCTTGTTCAATTGCCAATATTTAATGTTCCTTTTCAAGCAATAAACGGCTTTGTGCCATTTCGGGCGTATGGTGATTCTGGAGTTGGCCAGTTCGGTGCGCATGGTCTTACCATTCAGGAACTGCGCGTCAGAGGAAAAGAAATGCTGTTACGCGCTGAGAAAGCCGTGATGCAACAGACCCAACCCAACCCTGCGGCTACTGGTGGCAGCCTGACCACCGCAATTGATTACTACGCGCGGTTGACGGAAGGCACCGTTTGGTTCCACACGAACGTAGATTTGCGAACCCCGGGAAGGTTTTCGATCAATCCTACAAATCGGCTGGAGACGATTAGAAATGTCGAACAGTTTTTCCAGACCAATGGCCTGGTTGTTCAGCATCATGAGCGTTTCGGTATTCGCATCGGGCCTTCTGAAGTCTTTGCCCCAATAAAAACATCTTTGCCGCAGGCGGACAATCTTGACGAAGGGTTACGCAAGCCGCTCCCCGAAAAAGCCCCCGCCGATTCCACGTGGCTTTCCC
>CAZIJO010000205.1:0-11137 GCA_964539515.1 uncultured Bifidobacterium sp.
GCGTCACTCCGTGCGCGCCGAGAAACCAAGAATAATCTGGAACGTCGCGCACGGCGTGACGCGCCCTACCTTGAGATTACAAGGTCCAGCCCGCGCGATACTTGCGCCGGATATAAGCATCCGCGTCGTCGTCGTTGGTGACTTTCATGTTGGGGCCATCCCAGAGCAATCGTTGATCCGGGAAGCGGACGGCCAGATTGCCGAGCAGAACCATTTCGGACAACGGCCCGGAATACTCGAAATTGGAACTGGCCGGCTTGCCCCCTTTGCAAGCGCGCACCCAGTCCGCTTCATGCCCTTGCTGCCCACCCGGGATGCGGTCAATCGAAGGCGCAGGCTGTTTGAATTCCTTCATGCGCTTTTCGGGAATGAGCCGTGGCTCCAAGCCGTAACAGCCGCACATCAAGGTGCCTTTGTCGCCGAGGAAAAGCACGCCGCCATCGGCGTCCCCCATCCGCTTGCCCTCTTCCAATTCCTCCGGGCGGGGCGGCATCAACCCGCCATCCCACCAGGTGAGGGTGACTGCGGACATATCGCCGCGCGCGGGAAATTTGTACCGGACGATGCTCGAGCGGGGATAAGTTTCGTTCTTCGGCACCGTCTTTTTCCAAAAACCCTCCCAATAGGTGGAAATGCTGCCTTCAATGCTCGTGGGTTGGCCGAGCTTCAGCGCCCAGAAAACCGGATCCAAAACATGGCAGCCCAGGTCGCCGAGCGAGCCGGTGCCAAAATCCCACCAGGCCCGCCAGGCGTTCGGCGCATAAGCCGGATGGTACGGGCGCAGGGGCGCCGGGCCAATCCACATATCCCAGTCGAATCCTTCCGGTACGGGGGGAGTGTCCTTGGGCCGTTCCACTTCGATGCCCTGCGGCCAGACCGGACGATTGGTCCAGGCGTGAACCTCCTTCACCTTGCCGATCGCGCCGCTCCAAATCCATTCGCAGATTTGCCGCGTGCCATCATTGGAGTGGCCCTGGTTGCCCATCTGCGTCACCACTTTGTGCTGCCGGGCTGCCTCGGTGAGCCGGCGGGCCTCCTGCACTGAATGCGCCAGGGGCTTTTGCATGTAGATATGCTTGCCGGCTTTGATGGCTGCCATGCCGATTACCGCATGGCTGTGATCCGGCGTGGCGATGATGATGGCATCGATGTCTTTCTGTTTGTCGAGCATCTCGCGGTAATCGCGATATTTCACGGCCTTCGGATAAAGCGCGAAGATTTTGCCCGCGCGCTCGCCGGCGTCCACATCGCACAAGGCCACGATGTTTTCGGTCACCGCACATTTCGCGATGTTATTCCGGCCCATGCCGCCGATGCCGATGGCGGCGATGTTGAGCTTGCCGCTGGGCGGCGTCTGCCCCCGCGTGCCAAGCACGTAGCCGGGAACGATGGAGAAAGTGGCGGCGGCGGCGGTGGTGCGTTGAAGGAAACGACGCCGGCTGGTTTTGGTTGCGGGCGCTTTCAAATTGTTGGCATTAGTTTTCATGCGGAGGCTTTGGTTCGCAATTAACCGTAATTTTTCAAATGAAACCGCACCCGGCGAAAAATACAACGCAAATCATTCGTCCGCCGTGGCTCACGGATTTCTGCTTTCACCCCTCTGCCCCCTGTGGTTTATTGGTGACGAAACGCACTTTGATCGCAAGCATGACGCAACGCCATTTTCGCAACGCATTGGTGGTCACCTTCGTCAGTCTGGCCCCGCTGTTCGCCGCCGCGGCCGGGGAGTTGGTCTTCAATCGCGACATCCAGCCCATCCTCACGGACCATTGCTTTGCCTGCCATGGGCCTGATGAGAAGACGCGCAAGAGCGGCCTCCGCTTGGACGTACGGGACGATGCCCTGAAAGGCGGCAAATCGGACGGCCCGGCCATCGTGCCCGGCAAGCCCGAAGCAAGCGCGCTCATCGTCCGGCTCACCACCCGGGAGGCGGACGAGGTGATGCCGCCGGCCAAGGAGAAACATCCGGTGAAACCCGCGGACGTGGAAAAACTCCGCCGCTGGATCGCCGAGGGCGCACCGTATGCCCGGCATTGGGCCTTCGAACCGCCCGTCCCACCGCCCGTGCCGGCCGTTGGCGCCAAGTCCCCAATGACCCCGGTGGATGCTTTTCTCGCGGCGCGAATGGCAAAAGAGGGGCTGAAGTTCTCGCCCGCCGCTGCGCCGGAACAGTTGTGTCGCCGGCTTTACCTCGACGTCATCGGCCTGCCGCCGACGCCGGCGGAAGTGGCGGAGTTTTCGCGGGCCGCGCGCAAGGACTTGCCGGCGGCGGTCGCCGCCCTCGCCGATCGCCTGCTGGCGAGCGAGCATTACGGCGAGAAATGGGCGCGCCATTGGCTCGACGCCGCCCGTTATGCTGACAGCAATGGCTACGAAAAAGATCTTGCCCGCGAGCAGTGGGCCTGGCGCGACTGGGTGATTCAGGCCTTGAACCGCGACCTGCCCTACGACCAGTTCCTGATCGAACAAATCGCGGGCGACCTCCTGCCCAACCGTTCGCCGGCCCAGCTCATCGCCACCGGGTTCCTGCGCAACGGCATGATCAATGAGGAAGGCGCGATCATCCCCGAACAATTCCGCATGGAAGCGATGTTCGACCGCATTGATGTCATTGGTAAAAGCACGCTCGGTTTGACCCTCCAATGCGCGCAGTGTCATTCGCACAAGTTCGATCCCATCACGCAAACGGAGTATTACGGACTGTTTGCGTTTCTCAATAATACGTACGAGGCGCAGTCGTGGGTTTATACCCCGGCGCAGGAGCAGAAGATTGCCGAAGTGCGCGCCGGCCTCGCCGCCGTGGAACAACGGTTGAAAAAAGAATCGCCGGACTGGGCGGAACGGCTCGCGGCCTGGGAAGCCGGGGAACTGCGCCGTCAGCAGGAAACAACGTGGGACATCGTCGAAGCCACGGATCTGCATCACACCACGGAACTGAACCATCCCGTGTCATTGCCGGACAAATCCATTCTCACGCTCGGTCATCCCACGTCGGGCGGCGATACATACATGATTGCGGAACCCAACGTCACGAATGTTACCGGCCTCCGGCTCGAGATCCTGACCAGTGGCGATCTGCCGTTCGGGGGACCGGGTCGCAGTTACAAAGGCACGTGGGCGCTATCGGAGCTCATCGTGGAAGCACAATTGCCGGGCACGAATGTTTGGGAACGTCTGAAACTTGTGAATGTCACCGCGGACTTTTCCGAACCCGACCATCCAATGGAGCCGGAGTGGGCCAATACGGGGGCGGATAAGGAAGGCAAACGCACCTGCGGTCCCGCGGCTTTCCTGGCGGACACCAACAACCTGACCGCCTGGCGCGCCGATCGCGGCGTGGGTCGCCGCAACGCGGATTCCGTGGCCGTGGCCCAGTTTGAAAAGCCCCTCACCCTGCCGGCCGGCGCCAAATTGAAATTCTCCCTCCGCCAGGACCATGCGGGCGCCGGCAGCAACGCCAAGAACACCATGATTGGCCGCTTCCGCATCGCCCTCACCACCAGCCCCGACCCGAAGGTGAATGCCACGCCGTACGCCGCGGTGCGCGCCATGCAGACACCCCGCGCGCAGCGCACGGCGGCGGAGTCCGCGGAGATTTTCGCCGCGTGGCGACAAAGCGTGCCGGAGTTTAAATCGTTCAACGATGAAGCGGATGCGCTGTGGAAACAGTTTCCCGAGGCGAACACCTCCGTCCTGCATCTCGCCGAACGCAGCCCGGACGAAGCCCGCGATACTTACCGGCTGGATCGCGGCGGATGGGACCGGCCGAAGGAGCGGGTCGCCCCGCAAGTGCCCGCCGCGTTGCAACCCTTGCCGGCGGGCGAGCCCGCGACGCGGCTCACCTTTGCGCGCTGGCTGGCCGACAAGCGATCTCCGCTGACCGCGCGCGTGGCCGTGAACCGCGTCTGGCAGGCGATTTTCGGCGTCGGCTTGGTCGAGACCGCCGAGGATTTCGGTACGCGCGCCGCGCCAGCATCCCATCCGGAGTTGCTCGACTGGCTGGCCGTGGACTTCATGCAAAACGGTTGGAGTCAAAAACAACTGATCCGCACCCTCGTGACTTCCGTGGCCTACCGGCAGACCTCGCGGGTCACTCCCGAGTTGCTGGAAAAGGACCCGCGCAACCGGTTGCTGGCCCGCGGCCCGCGCTTCCGCGCCGAAGCGGAAGTGGTCCGGGACATCGCGCTCGGGACATCGGGCCTGCTGACAGACAAGGTCGGCGGCCCCAGCATCTTCCCGCCCGTGCCGCAAAACGTGCTCGAATTCAACTACGTTAAACCCGACTGGCCCGTCGCCACCGGGCCGGAGCGCTACCGCCGCGCGCTCTACGTTTTCCGCAAGCGTTCCATGCCCGACCCCGCGCTCTCCAACTTTGACGCGCCCACCGCCGACATCGCTTGCGTCCGCCGTCCGCGCTCGAACACGCCGCTGGCCGCGCTCACTTCGTTGAATGAACCGATCTTCGTTGAAGCTTCCCAGGCGCTGGCGTTGCGCATTCTCCGCGAAGGCGGCGGGACCGACCGCGAACGTGCCGACTACGCCTACCGCCTCTGCACCGCCCGCGGTGTAAAATCCGCCGAGCGCGCCGAACTGCTCAAATTGGTTGCCTCCCGCCGCAAGCAACTGGCCGAAGGCTGGTTGCCCGCGGTGGAAGTCGCCGCCGGCGAGTCTGGAAAGAAACTCGATCTGCCGGCGGGAACGACCCCGCAGGACGCCGCGGCCTGGACCATCGCCGCCCGCGTGTTGCTCAACCTGGACGAAACGCTCACCAAGAATTGAATCATGAACCTCCGTGAAGAACTCCGCGCTGAAGTCGCCCGGCTCCGAACCCGCCGCTGGTTCCTGCGCGAATGCGGCGTCGGCCTTGCCGGCATCGCCCTGCATTCCTTGCTCCGGCGCGACGCCCTGGCCGCCCCGGCGTTGCCGAACCCGCTCGCCCCGCGCGAGCCACACTTCACGCCCAAGGCCAAACGGGTGATCTATCTTTTCCAGGCCGGCGCGCCGAGTCACCTGGAACTCTTCGATCCCAAGCCGGAGCTGACGAAGCGCAACGGTCAGTTGCCGCCCGCCGAGTTGCTCAAGGATTACCGTGCCGCGTTCATCAAGCCCAACTCAGCGCTGCTGGGCGGCAAATACAAATTCGCGCCCCAAGGCAAATGCGGCATGGAGTTGAGCGAAACGCTGCCGCACCTCGGCAAAGTGGCCGACGACATCTGCCTGGTCCGCACGATGCAGACCGAGGCGGTGAACCACGCGCCCGCGCAGATCATGATGAACACCGGCTCGCAACAGTTCGGCCGGCCGAGCTTCGGTTCGTGGACGATCTATGGCCTGGGCAGTCCGAGCGAAAACCTGCCCGGCTACGTGGTGCTCACCAGCGCCAAGGGCACCAGCGGCGGCGCCAGCAACTACGGCTGCGGTTTCCTGCCCACCGTCTATGGCGGCATCCCGTTCCGTCCCACCGGCGATCCCGTGCTCTATCTCTCCAATCCCAAGGGCTACGACGGGGAAACTCAACGCGCCTCTTTGGATGCGTTGCAACGCTTGAATTCCATCGCCTTGGGCGGCCATGGTGATCCCGAAGCCACCGCGCGCATCCAAAACTACGAACTCGCTTATCGGCTTCAAAGCAGCGCGCCTGAGTTGATGGACCTGTCCGCCGAGCCGCAATCCGTGTTGGACCTGTACGGCATCAAGGATCCCAAGCAACCCGGCTATGCCCGCAACTGTCTGCTTGCGCGGCGGCTTGCCGAGCGCGGGGTCCGCTTCGTCCAACTCTTCCATGAGGCGTGGGATCAGCACGGCGACCTGACCAACGGCATCAAGAATAATTGCCGCGACACCGACCAGGCCAGCGCCGCGCTGGTGACCGACCTCAAGCAGCGCGGCCTGCTCGACGATACCCTCGTCATCTGGGGCGGTGAGTTCGGCCGCACGCCGATGGTGCAGGGCGGCAATGACGGTCGCGACCACCACAACCGCGCCTTCAGCCTCTGGCTCGCGGGCGGCGGAGTGAAACGCGGCTACGTTCACGGCGCGACCGACGACCTCGGCTTTAACGTCACGCGCGACCCGGTCCACGTTCACGACCTGAACGCCACCCTGCTCCACCTGCTCGGGTTCGATCACACGAAGCTGACGTATCGGTTTCAGGGCCGGGATTTCCGGCTGACGGATGTGCACGGCGAAGTTGTCCGTGGTTTGCTGGCCTGACGGATAATCACAAATTCACTGTTGGGCATTCGTCCTCGTCCTCGATTCGGTGGAAGGAGTTTGAGGAGGAGGACGAGGAGGAGTCAATCGACCTTGTCCTTCAGCGGTGGCGGATGCCTAAACCCTGGTTGAAATGGCGAAACCCGGACGCGGGCGGATGCCAGCTTGGAGCCAAGTGGAAGTCAATCGTTGAGCCGCCGGGCAGATGGTCGTTTGGACCGCCCTCACCCCGGCCCTCTCCCCCGAGGAGAGGGAGGAACCTTCGCCGGTTTTCGGCATCATCGGGCGGCTAATAAATCGGTTCAGTCCACGCTACGAAACACCCGCCGACGGGGAAAGGTAATCAACCGCCCGAACGTCCAAATGCTCCCGATGGCGACTCCCTCTCCCGGGGGGAGAGGGCTGGGGTGAGGGCGAGCGTTCACACTGACTTCCCGGCATGGCTGCCGTTCTCCAGCGGCCCACCAAGCCTCAACCCTTTGTTGACACGCAAGGAAGCCTGAAATAGAACCCCACCATGTCAAACGTGGTAGACCGCGACTTGCTCCCGAGTATCTGTTCGACTAGCCAGCGATGAGCGCGCTCCGAGATGCCGCAGCCAAGCTTGAGCAGCGTCCCAGCCAGGAAGGCGTCCCCTTTGAACGGTACACCCAAGAGTTGTGGTCGATGATCAACGAGCGGATTCCTGGATATGGGCCAAAATGGTTTCGCGATATCACAATGGAGTTTCGACTCGGTGGTGCTGGTTTCCGGTATCCTCTGGACGGGCGAAAATACATCGGCATCTGCATCCTCCCTCGGCCGTCAAGCGCCCTGTGGTACGTATATCAGGGTTGGCCTGTTGAAGATCTTTACGCCTATCAGTACTTTTGCTTCGCTGAGGCTAAAGATCAGAATCTCTGGATGTTCAAAGACGATGGGAACGAAGACCCGGAGGTGATTTTTCTTGAGAGCACAGGGTGGAATGGTGGAGAGCCGACCGAGCAGAATGGCATGATTTGCCCGCGTATTACCCTGTCGGCGCTTCTAGCGTATGGTTCAGCTTGGACCAAGGAGCAGACCGAATGAAGTTCAACCATGCGCTGCCAAGGCGGGTTGGCGCTTTCAGTTTATCGAGAAGTCGCGGGTGTTCCTGCACGTTCCGCCCCGCCTGGCTAAGCCCACGTTAGCCGTGAAGAAGTCGCTGCTCATTGCTATCGGTTCTGTGCTGATTTTAGCAGCCATGGGTGCTGCCATATTCTTGCGGTCTCCATCGCTTCAGTCGGGTGAGCGCCGGAACTGGAAGCAGAAGAGCATCGCGGAGATTGCTGCGCGCATCGCTGACCCTGCGTGGCCGACCAACGAGTTCGCACGCCTCAAAGCCCAAAGCACCGGCGAGCCGAGTGAGGGGAGCTGGCTTACGGATCGCATCATCGTGACGCGGAAAGGCGAGTGGTTGGCCTACGCTAGCGTCTGTCAGAAGCAGGACAGACGCGTTCATGATTTCTTTCTCGCGCGAGGCTCAGATGGACTCTGGTATTTTTCCACGTATCATTTTTGCATCGGCATGCTTGTTTTGCGGAGTGAGGAGCAGCCCGAGGATTTGGCCGGGTTTGCCACGACCTACTTTTTGCAGACGTTTGACGGGCAGTCGGACGATTGCCTACGTAAGACATGGCCACCGGCTTCCAGATGAGTGACACCACGGCTACTCATGCGCTACAGCCACAACGCCGGTGAGCGGTTTCGGTCGTTGCGGCATCACCACCCCTGAACCAATGTCCAAATTGCAACACGACCAGAAAGACAAACGCGCCCTGCGAGTCGCCTCCGTGCAGTTCGAAAGCTCACCGGGCGACAAGCCGGCCAACTTTCACAAAATCGAGACCTTCGTGGAACAAGCCGCCGGCCAGGGCGTGCAGTTGATCGTTTTCCCCGAGTGCTGCATCACGGGTTATTGGTTCATCCGCAATCTTTCGATCGCGCAGCTGACGGCCCTGGCCGAACCCATCCCGGATGGCCTCAGCACGCGGCGCTTGATGGATTTGGCCCGCCAATACCAGATCACCTTGGGGGCGGGGTTGGTGGATGCCGCCGGGGGCGGGGTGTTTCACAACAGTTACGTCGTGGCCCTGCCCAACGGCACGATTCATTGCCACCGCAAGTTGCACGCGTTCGAGCACACAGCGATTCGCAGCGGGACGGACTACACGCTTTTCGATCTGCCCGAGGGTTTTCGCGTCGGCGTGCTGATTTGTTATGATTGCAATCTCATCGAGAACGTCCGGATCAACGCGTTGCGCGGCGCCGAGATTCTGCTGGCGCCACACCAGACGGGCGCGGTCCGCAGCAAGAATCCGCATCTCATGGGCTTGATCGACCGCCGGGTGTGGGACAATCGCCACGCCGATCCGGCCGCGATCGAGCGCGAGTTTCGGGGCGACAAGGGCCGTGGCTGGCTGCTGCGCTGGCTGCCCAGTCGCGCGCACGACAACGGCCTGTTCCTCATCTTCAGCAACGGCGTCGGCGTGGACGACGATGAGATTCGCACGGGCAACGCGATGATTCTCGACCCTTACGGCCGTATTCTCGCCGAGACGTGGAAAGCCGCCGATGCAATGGTGATTGCCGACCTCGACGCGAGCCTGCTCGCCGACGCCACCGGCCGGAGTTGGATTCGGGCCCGGCGTCCCGACCTCTACGCGCCGCTCACCGTGCCCACCGGTCTGGAATGCGATACGCGCACGCTCAAATTTGAAGAGTAGAAGGTAAGAGGCGACGTGAGGAGTCTCTAACTTACCCTTCGGAAACGGGGAGGAATAATTGAGACTCGTTACCCCATCTCCTACAAGGATTAGCGACTTCGCAAGTCCGCCAAACCCTCGTTGACATCCCGCATCCTGTTATGCGCAGAGAACGCAAAGGTTCTCGCAAAGGTCGCAAAGAAAATCCGCCTCCGCGTTCCTCTGCGCCAACCTCTGCGGCCTCGGCGTTAAAAAACCGCTCGCCGTCAATCCACGAAACCCAGCTCGTTGGAAAGCAAAAGGACCTGGGCGTATTTCTCCAACGGCGAAAGCGTGGCGCCTTTGGACGGCGGCAAGGATAAAAACTTCTCGGCCGTGCGAATTTCCTCCCGCTCCGCCGGGCGCTGCCATGCGAGGCGGCAAAGGGTCTGGATTTTCTCCGGATCGCTGGCCGCCTGTTTGACTTCAGCGCGTTGAACCAGACTGCGCGCCTGTTCGATCACGAACGGGCTGTTCATCATGAACAAAGCCTGCTGCGGCACGGTGGTGGTGAAGCGGCCCTGGCTGCTGACGTCGGGGTTGGCAAAGTCAAACGTGCGGAACAACCCGGGCAGATTCTGGCGGTCAATCAAGCCGTAAACGGTCCGCCGCGGTGGGAAAGGTTCCGTCACCAGATCCACCGGCAAGCCGCCAACTTTGGGGTCCAGTTTGCCGGACACGGCCAGCAGGGTGTCGCGCATCGCCTCGAAATCGAGTCGCCGCCGATTCATGTGCGAGAGATAGCGATTGTCCAGATCAGCCTTGAGACTGGCAGCACTGGCCGCGCAGCTCTGCTGGTACGTGGCGGACAGCACGATGAGCCGGTGCAATTTCTTGGTGCTCCAACCATCGGCCATGAACGAGGCCGCGAGGTAATCGAGCAACTCGCGTTGCACCGGCACTTCGGTGCGGACGCCGAAATCCCCCGGCGTGCGGACGAGGCCCTCGCCAAAATGATGCCGCCAGACGCGGTTGACATACACCCGCGCCGTGAGGGGGTTGTCACGATTGGCGATGGCGCGGGCGAGTTCCAGCCGGCCGCTGCCGTTGGTGAACGGCATGGGGCTGCCCGCACTCAGTACTTCCAAAAACCGGCGCGGCACTTCCGGGCCGGGATTGCTGGCATTGCCGCGAACGAAGACGCGGGAGTTGCCCGGGTTGGGCCGGTCCGCCATCGCCATCGCGCGCAACGGCACGCCGGGATGCGTCCAGCTCAGGGCCTCGATGCGATTACGAAACGGCGCCGAGCCTTCGCCGAGCCGGCGGGCATGGATCTTTCGCACTTCATCCTTGGGCGGATTGGCCGGCGCGCCCTCGGCGAACAGCGCCTGCCGCAAGGCCTCCTGGGCGGGGTCCGGCAAGGTCGTCGGCACGGCTTTCTTTTCCTCCGCCGCCGTGGTCAGATTGGTTTTCCAATTGGCATCTATCTCGCGAAACAACTTGGTGTAAGCCTCGGCCACTTGTTTCAAGGAATCCGGTGCGCACCCGGCGAGAAACTTGGCCACTGCGGGATTCACGAACGTCGAATCGGCAGTAAACCTGGCAAGCAACGGCTGGGCGTTCGTGGCAAAATCCGTTGCCGACAGCTTGGACAGTTCGAACCATGGCGTGAAAATTGGGTCGGGCGCTTTGCTGCGCGCATCGAGATCGGTGATCCAGCGGCGCAGCACGGCGGGAATAAGTTTCCGTTCGATGGCGAAGGTCTCAAACTTGGCCGCGTCGTCAATGGCCTTGCCCTCCCGTGCCCCCAGCAAGTAATCGCCGACGTTTTGCCGGAGTTCGCCGATGAACTTGGCGATTTCCCTGTCTTTGAACTCCTCCATCTCGACTTCGATTTTGGCTTTCTGCTTGAGGTAATCCTGATAATCCGGCGAATCGTTCAGAGGTTTTAGCAGCGGTCGCTCGGCCGGCTCCTCGCTGCTCGCGAATACGCCGTGCAGCGCGTAGTAATCTTGCGTCGGAATGGGATCGAACTTGTGGTCGTGGCAGCGGGCGCAGCTGACCGTGAGGCCCAGCGTGCCGCGCGTGACCAGGTCAATCCGGTCGTCAATGATGTCGTTCTGATTGTTCAGGAATCGGCGGCCAAGCGTGAGAAAGCCCAGCGCCGTCAACGGGGTTTTGTCTTCGCCCTGCGGCAGGCGGTCGGCGGCGACTTGTTCGAT
>CAZIJO010000206.1:0-11120 GCA_964539515.1 uncultured Bifidobacterium sp.
TCTCGACCTGTGGGATCCCAAGGAGAATCTACCGGACAACATGCGGAGTTCGTTTGGGACCATCCGGACCAAAATTCCGGGCATTCACTTCACCGAAGTCCTGCCCGAGCTGGCGAAGGTGAACGACAAGTTCACCATGATCCGGTCGATGAGCTACACCCCCAACGGGCTGTTCAACCACACGGCCGCCATTTATCAGATCATGACCGGTTACACGACCGACAAGGTCAGCCCTTCCGGCCAGCTGGAACCACCGGACGCGAAGGATTTTCCCAATTTCGGCTCCCAGATTGTCCGCCTGCACCCGCTGACGGAACCCATGCTGCCGTTCGTGATGCTCCCGCGTCCCCTGCAGGAATCCAACGTGGTCGGCAAAGGCGGCAGCGCCGGTTTCCTCGGCAAAGCGTTCGACCCGTACACGCTGTTTCCGGACGGGGATGACATGGACATGAACAAAATGGACCGCATCCGCAGCGACGATTTGAAGCTGCCGCCGGAGGTCTTCGCGTTGCGCCTGCAGCGCCGCGCCCGGCTTCGCGACGCCATCGACCAGGCGATGCCGGAAATCGACCAGGCCGTGGCCAGTTACAACCTCGACGATTATTACCAACGCGCGTTGAACCTGATCGTCTCCGGCCGGGCCCGCCGAGCCTTTGATCTCACGCAGGAACCCGAAAGCATGCGGGATCGTTATGGGCGAAACACCTTCGGCCAGAGCTGCCTCCTCGCGCGGCGGCTGGTCGAAGCCGGCACGCGCGTCGTCGAAGTGATCTGGCCGAAAATCGCCAACTCGGACAACCACTCGTGGGACCACCACGTGGAATTGACGAAACGCATGAAAGACCAGTCCGGGCCCATGCTCGACCGGGGTCTCGCGGCGTTCATCGCGGACATGGACGATCGGGGATTGCTCAAGGACACCCTCGTGGTGGCAATCGGCGAATTCGGGCGCAGCCCGCAAAAGGGCGTCAGCACCTCCGGAAATACCAACAGCGCAGATGGTCGCGACCACTGGCCTTACTGCTACACGTCTGTCGTGGCCGGGGCTGGGATCAAGCGGGGCTATGTGCACGGCAAATCCGACAAAACCGGCAGCAGCCCGGCGGAGGAACCCGTCCACCCGACCGAATTGCTGGCCACGATGTACCACGCGTTCGGTATCGACCCGGAAACGATCGTTTACAACCACCTCAACCAGCCTCGCGAACTGGTGAAAGCCAAGGCGGTCACCAAATTGTTTGCCTGAGGCGATGTTCGTCGCTTCCCAAACCAATGCAACCCGGAGGTCCGGTCGGAAGCGGGCCGCCCCAAGATGCTGGTGGCATTTCGAATCCTGATCGCGTGCGACCTCCGCGATCAACCCGGTTGCCTCCACCGCCGCGGCTTGAATAATTCCTTGACGGCAATGCAGGTTCGCACATGGTGATGTTGTGACAATGATCGGCTCCTGGATCATCTCGGCGCTTGCATCGGAGGGACGTTTTCCATTGCATTCGGCCGAGCGGGCCTGCTGGTCAGACTCCCGGGCCTGCTGGTCGAGGAACCGATGTCCCACCCACGAACCCACTACCTTGAGCACATCATGAAAAAAATAACGTCTTTCAGTTCCATCACCATCGCCGCCCTGCTCTGCCTGACGGGATGCGTGGCTGCCATTGGCAATCGCGATGCGCAAGGCACCGGCGGCGGTACCTTGGGCCAGCAGCTGATTGATCTCCAAAAAGCCCGGGACGCCGGGGCCATGACCGAGTTGGAATATCAGACGCAAAAGGCCAGGCTGCTCGAGCACAGATAATCCTTCCACAGTTGGCCCGGGTCAGGAGCGGAGGAACAAGTTGATGGAGCAAAACATCCCCGCCTTGCTTAACAACCGGATCAATGCGCCCGTGCTGGCGCATCTCACGGGCTTGTCGGCGCATTCAGACGTCGCCGGCTTGCTGCAGTCGGCGGTGCAGCCGCTCGGCGATGTGACGATCTTTTGTCCCGATGCCCAGGCGTATCGGTATGTCGCGACATCGACCAATGGGATTATCTTTGGGTTCGCCGCTGGAATGAGCACGATTGCCTTTCGCCTGGATGAACGAATGAAGCCCCGGGCCCTGGCGACGGGCGCCCGAGCGTACCCCGAGTGCGGTGAAGATTGGGTGTCGGTCCTGCCGCTGGGAAGCGACGCCGACTGGCCGGCGGTGGATCTGCGATTTTGGGCTTTGAAGGCTTACGTTTATGCGCGGGCAACCCGGCCAAAAGGCTAGCCCAACCGCGACCGGTGGCGGAGAATTCTGGGGCGACGGCCTTCTCGCGCGTCCGGTCTGGCGTCGGTTGCGACCAGGAAAAGGCGCTGTTCGCCTGTTTCACCCGCTTGCTTTGGGGCTACGGACCGCTAGACTACCGGGCATGAAATTGATTCTGGCGATTTTCGTTTACCTGCTGATCGGCGCGGTTCTCTCGTGGGGAATTCTCCTGGCCATGCACGGCAAGCCCTGGCTGCTCATTGGCAGCCTGATCGCCTACGTCGTGGCTTTCGGCAAGATCGGCTGCACTTCGCACTGACGCCCGCGGCTACTTGGGGGCCGAAGGCACGGGAAAATCTTGTTGAATGAGCTTCAGGACCGTGCTCCACCCCTGCCCCGTCTGTTCCGCCAGTCCCGCTGCCACGCCGGTGGTGAAAGCGGTCGCGGCTGAAGTGCCTACAATGTACCATTGCCGGTTCGCATACGATATGATGTTCGAATCCGGCGCGGCGACATCCACGAAACTACCGTAGTTGGCATAATTCGAAATCCGGGTCTTGTTGCCACCGGTGACCGCCGTGACCTCCGGATAAGCCGCGGGATAGAAAGGCGTGGTTACCGGTTCATTGCCGGCGGCGGCGAACAGGAGAATCCCCCGCGCGGCCACGGAGGTGACCAGATCCTGAAGCACCGGGCTGTTCACCGTGCTGCCAAGGCTAAGATTGATCGGATTCGCGCCGCCGTTGACGGCGGCCACGATGCCCAAGGCGACATTCCAGGTCGTGGTTTCGCGGTTTGCACCATAAACATCCACGGGCAGGATCTGAACGGAGGTACTGCCTTTCGTCGCGGCTTCGAGGCTGCGCAGGATGGTTTCGGCCATTGAAGTTCCGTGCGCCGGCGAAGCCGGGTCCATCGAGGCGGTGCCGGAAATGGACAGTTGTTTGAGCAGAAAAGCGTCGAGCCCCCCGCCCAGCGGTTGCACCGCCGTGTCCACCAAACCCACGATGACCCGCCCGGATTCGCCGGGCGGCTTGAGCTGCAACGAAAGGGCCGGCGCCCCGGTGCCCGTAAACTCGCGCACCGGCTGCGGGCGTTCGAAATAGTAGTTGTAATCCACCGAGGCAACGTCCGCCGCGTCAGCCAGAGTTTCGCGCGCCGCATCAGTCGCGGCCTCATCCGGGAATTCCAGGCGATAGGTATCAAGTTCCGGAAGCCGGCCCGTGACTTTGGCACCAACCATCCGTGCCAGCTGTTCGATGTCAGTCCCGGGTTTGACCCGCAGGATCAATTCGTTCGGGACGCGCTTCGGCGGCGGGACCGGAAGTTGACCGACCGCAGCCCGCACCAGCTGCGTAGCCCGGTCCTGCGCGGTGCGAAAGACATAGAAGCGCGCGGCGCCGTTGGTCTGCGGTACGAGTGCGAAGTTCAAGTCGCCCAGGAGCAACCGCAACGCTTCCCCATACGGCAGATCCTTGAACTTGACGGACGCCGACCGCTCCAAATCCGGTTCGACCATCACGCGCCAGCCGGACTGCGCCGCGACGGCCTCGAGGAGGCTCAGTAACGGCCAGCCGTGAACGTCAGCGCTCACGCGATCGCCTGCCCGGTTCCAAATCAACTGATTCGTGGCATTGCCAGCGGATACGATCCCCACGCTCGTCAGGAGGAGGACCACCGCCAGCAGGCGCGGCCAGGTTTGTTGGCTTGTATTCAATGGGGTTTGGACAACCAACCAGCGCCCGGGTTCATTCTCCCGCCATCAAGGAGTTTTGACCCGATAAAAGCGCTGCGGCGCATTGTTGTTCGTTTCCGTCCACAGACCTGTGGAATTGGTTGGGATAACCGCTGCGTACGGGACAAAGGTATGGTCCAAGTTCGTGGCACTCAAGACTTGATATGGCCGGCCAGCCGAGGCTGGCCAGGTCAGCGTCGGTGCCAGGCCCAAGGCGGCGACGGTGAACGGTGTTTCCGGGCCGACGATACGAATCCATGTGGTCTCGGTGCGATACTGCGTGCCATCCTGGCGCGTAACCAGTGCGTAAAACGGATGCAGACCGCAACCGAGGTAGCTGGCGGCAAGGCTGAAGATGGCCGAAGCAACGTTGTTGGAGGCGGCGAACAATCCGCCCGTTGTGAAGAACTCGATCCGGGTGATGTTGCTGGTATTGCCAGTGACCGCAAACTGGAGCGTGGCCTCCAGGGCTGTATTTGTGCCACCGAGCAACGTGGTCAGCGTGGCGGACCACGAATTGTTTTGGATGCGAACGTTTTGGGAGATGCGTTTCTGCGTACGCACATGGCTGCCTTCGTAGGCAACGGCAGTCAGCTCGTGAAACCCGTCGGCGTTGGTCGTGGTATCGAATGAAAAGGTGAGATTCAGGTTGGTCAAACCGACCGTGAGGTAGAGGTGATTGCGCGGACGCAAGTCGTTCAAGTTGTCCTCCAAAGGGACGGCAGTAGTGGGGCTCAGTGAAAACGAACCGCTCAATTGGGCCATGATTTGAGCCGGTCTCCAGCCCAAGGTGCGGGCCCGCAAATTGAATTCCGCATACGGATCGCCACTGGTCGTGGTACCGACAACCAAATCCTCGGCGAGCACTCCATCAGGCGACTGCAGACCGGGCTCGGAATTGATTGCCGCAATCAGGGATTGAATGAATGCTTCCATGGTGGCGCCTTCGACCTGATTGGTGATGGCAATGGTCGTGGTCGCGCCATTGGTCCGGGTGACCACCAAGCTCAAGTAGTCGTTAGTGACCACCGCTCCCGCCACCCCAAACTTTTTGAAACCGGTTGCGGGCGTATCAAGGAAAGTGGGATGACTTGCCGCCACAAAAGTAGTGAGCCAACCAGCCGAGGCATGGGAGTTACTGGTAACCACCGAAACCTCCGAACCCGGCAGATTGTGATCCAGGCTCTGCAGTTCGATCCGGTCGCCATGCTCAAAGGCGGCCACTTTGGTCAGGTCACGATAAGCGGGGGCATTCAACTGCGAGGTGAGCCCCGTGGCCACCGACTGGAGGGTTGCGTTGTTGGTGACCAGGTAACTGGTCGCAAACCCATTAAGGTTCACGTGCAGCGTGTTGGAAGGTTGGAGCGCAATGTTCGTGATGGTATGCAAAAACTGACCATCCAGAAACAGATCCACTTGATGGATGGGGGGGCAGCCATCGGCGGCAGCAAACTGGAGGGATAGATTCGTCGTCCCTGCCAGCGGCGCGTTCGCTGGCAGAAGGCTCCACGCACCCGCCGCCGGGCTGGCAAATGGCGCTGAAAGCGGTTCGCCGACGAGAATTCCCTGATATGGATTGCTGAGACTCTGATAGTAGGCCTCGGCGACACTAAAGCCCCGTGCCTGATAAAAGTAGTTCATTGTGCTGGGAAATTTCTCCAGAAATGCGCACGGCTCCACCACCGTCCCATAACTGGCCGTGGCCCCGGCATTCAGGAAATCCAATGCATCGGTGTGCCCACTGTCTTCGAAGATTTGCCCACCAAAGGACGTGAGACTGTCGGCCATGGCACCAGGGGCGAAGCTGCCGTAGATTGGGAACACCATATAACCATTCGCGTAGCCAAGCATTGTCCCCAGCCCGAAAGTGTTATTGCCGTTGGTGCGGGCGACATTCATGACACCGCCCAGCTGAATATTGAACAGCGCGTTGTCGAACAACGCATACCGCACATTGCGATTTACATCGTCGCTTTTGGCGAGGCTGACTTGTTGCGTGGGCCGCGAGAAGTCAGCGGCTACGCCACGATCCACCAGTGCTTTGGCCTGAGCGAGATTGCTCGAAGTCAACATCATCACCAGCCAGGCATTGCTGGTGGCGCTGACGGGCGGGGACTGGCGGAAGATCCCTTCACTCGCGGCATAGGCATTCTGCGTGTAGGCTGGCAAAGTACAGCCCGGATAAGGGCATGCCGGACAATCATTGGTTTTGTAGCCGTAGAACAAGGCCGAAGTAGTCGAATTCTCGCCATTGCCGGAAGTGACCCGATACGGAATATCCATCGAAAGCAACACGAAATCGACTTGGCCGTTCAGCTTGCGATTCGTCAGCATTTCCAAGAGCGGAGCAAGCAGAAAAGCATTGAATTCAGCATCCGTCCAAGCAACCACACTTCCGGTCCAGTTAATCCGCAGGACATTTTGCGGTGGCACCGCCCGCTTTTCGCAATAGTAGTTCCCCAGTTGGATCGAGTTGGAACTGTTTTGGTTGATGACCACGGCGACGTTTAGCCCACTGCCTCCGGCGAAAACCTGAGAAACCAACGTCATTAGCATCCAGATGCCGGTCGAAACCGTGAAACGGGCCCAAGTCCTATCGCGAGCATAGTCACTCATGGCGGCGAATCTGCAAAAGCGCGGATCATGAAAAAACGCCAATTGCCGGGCAATTGGCGTTTGCAATTCCAGTCTCGGCAACCTAGCCAGAAAGGGTTCCGGCAGCCGGCGCCGACTGATTGAAAATGAGCTTTTCCTTGTTGCTGGTGACCCGAATCGGATCGCCTTCGTGAAACTGCCCACGCAAGATTTCTTCGGCCAGCGGGTCTTCCAGAAATCGCTCCACCGCCCGGCGCATCGGCCGCGCGCCGTACTGGGGATCGTACCCTTTTTCGACCAGAAAATCCCTCGCGGTTTCATCGAGTTCGAGCTGAATGTTCTTGCCTTTTAACCGCTCGACCACTTTTGTGATCTCCAGGTTCAGAATCTCCATCAAATCCGGCCTCGTGAGCGACCGGAAAACAATGACATCGTCGAGACGGTTGAGAAATTCGGGACGGAACACCTTCCGGGATTCATCGAGAATTTTCTCCCGCATCTTCTCATAAGAGTTTTCGTCGGTGATCGGGGAAAAGCCAAGTGTAGATTGCTTCTTGATTGTGTCCGAACCGACGTTGGAGGTCATCAGAATGATCGTGTTCCGAAAACTGATTACCCGGCCCATGTTGTCCGTCAGTTTGCCCTCCTCGAGAATCTGCAAAAGCATATTCCACACGTCCGGATGGGCCTTCTCAATCTCGTCAAACAAAACGACGGAATAGGGCTTGCGCCGAACCTGCTCGGTCAGTTGGCCGCCTTCCTCGTATCCGATATAACCGGGTGGCGAACCCACGAGGCGCGAAACATTAAACTTCTCCATGTACTCGCTCATATCCAATTGAATGAGCGATTTGGTGTCCCCGAACATCTGCTCGGCCATGGTCCGCGCCAGCAAGGTCTTGCCCACCCCGGTCGGGCCTAGCAACAGGAAGGTCCCGATGGGCCGACGCGGGTCCTTCAAGTCGGCACGGGAACGACGGAGCGCTTTGCAAATTGCGGAAACCCCTTCCCGCTGACCGATGACGACCTTGGCCATTTCGCCTTCCACCGCCAGGAGGCGTTGCATTTCATCCTGCCCCATGCGTTGCAGCGGAATTCCCGTCCATTTGGCAACGATGTGCAAGATCTCATCCTCGCCCACCCGAACGCGGTGTTCCTCCCGGCTGGTACGCCAGTCGCGCATAATCGCTTCCAGCTTTTCTTTGGCCTGTTTTTCCTGGTCGCGCATGTGAGCGGCGCCCTCGAAATCCTGGTTTTTGATCGCGCGTTCTTTTTTGAGTTTGAGTTCCTCAATCTCAGTTTCAATGGTCTTTACTTCCGGCGGGCGCGTCATCGTGCTGATCCGCGCTCTTGAGCCGGCTTCGTCCAGCACATCAATCGCCTTGTCGGGAAGAAAGCGATCCGTAATGTACCGGTCGGACAACTTGACCGCCGCCGCCACGGCGTCATCCGTGAACTCCGCCTTGTGGTGCTCCTCGTATTTCTGACGAAGGCCTTTTAGAATCTCGATGGCATCCTCGATTGACGGAGCCTCGACCCGCACGGACTGGAACCGGCGCTCCAATGCGGCATCCTTCTCGATGTATTTGCGATACTCGTTGAGAGTGGTGGCCCCCACGCACTGCAATTCGCCGCGACTGAGCGCCGGCTTTATGATGTTCGAGGCATCCATCGTGCCTTCCGCCGAACCCGCCCCCACGATAGTGTGCAGCTCGTCAATGAAGAGGATGATGTTCTTCGCCCGGCGAATCTCATCCATCACCGCCTTTATTCGCTCCTCAAACTGACCGCGATATTTCGTGCCCGCCACCATGAGCGCCAGATCAAGGGTTATGACCCGCTTTTCGCGGAGCAATTCAGGTACGTTTCCCTTGGCAATCTCCTGGGCAAGCCCTTCAACGATGGCCGTCTTGCCTACGCCCGCTTCACCAAGCAGAACCGGATTGTTCTTTGTCCGCCGGCAGAGAATTTGGATGACCCGCTCGATCTCATTCTTTCGGCCGATAACGGGGTCCATGTCGCCCTTGCGGGCGAGTTCGGTAAGATCGCGGCCAAACGCCTTGAGGGCGGGAGTTTTGACTTCGCCCCGCTTCTCGGTCGGGCCGGGTTTCTCGGGAGTTTCTCCCGAGGCCGGCTCCTCCTGAGCGGCAAAATTTGGATCCAACTCCTTCAATATCTCCTGGCGTGTCTGTTCGATATCTACTTCCAGATTCTTGAGGACGCGAGCAGCGACGCCATCACCCTCGCGCAAAAGACCCAGCAGAATGTGCTCCGTCCCAACATAAGTATGATTCAGGGCCTTGGCTTCCTTCGATGCCAAAGCGAGAACCTTTTTGACACGCGGCGTGTAGGGAATGTTGCCGATCATTTTTTGATCGGGCCCCGTCCCGACCTGTTTCTCGACTTCCATGCGAACGGTCTCGAGATCCAAACCCATCTTCTGGAGCACGTTGACGGCAACGCCTTGCCCCAGTTTGATCAGCCCCAGCAACAAATGCTCCGTGCCGACAAAGTTGTGGTTGAAGCGGTCGGCTTCTTTGCGGGCAAGCGCAAGCACCTGCTGAGCCCGCGGCGTAAAGTTGTTCATGGCTTCTTCGCTCATATACGTGGGGCAAGTTGCTATGTCGGCCGGGTTTTGTCCACTCCGGGCGCGCCGGACTCACCGGGCCGAGCCATAGGCCGGCTGACGGGCTTGAGCCGTTCGCGCAACATGTCGGCACGGAGCAAATCACGTTCCTCCGCGGAGAGCTTGCCGGTATGCTGCTTTTGCAAATGCGCTGGCTGGGTGAGAATGAACAACTCGTCCACCAATGACCCCGGCATGGTTGGAAACAAACCCACCTCCACCCCCAGTCGGAGCAATGAGAGCAGGTTCATGGTTTCCTTGGAGGAAATGCTGTGGGCATTGGCCAGAATGCCATAGGCTCGCCCGATGTGGTTGTAAACTGTCTTGGGTTTCTTCTCCAACAACGTCTGCCGCGCGTTCTCCTCGTGCTCAATGATCTGTGAAAGCACTTTTTCCAGCCGCTCGACAATGCTGCTTTCGGATTCTCCGAGCGTCATCTGATTCGACACCTGGAATACATTGCCTAAGGCCTCGGTGCCCTCGCCGTAAAGCCCCCGCACGGCAAGCCCAAGTTTGTTTACCGACTGAATGATCGGGTTGATTTGCTCGGCCAGCACCAGCCCCGGAAGATGCAACATTGCGCTGACCCGAATACCGGTGCCCAGGTTTGTCGGGCAAGCGGTCAGATACCCGAGCTCGTTGCTGAACGCGTAATCCAGCTTTCGCTCAAGTTCCGAATCCAGCCGGTCAATCGCGGTCCACGCTTGGCGCAGCTGAAGGCCCGGTCGCAAAGCCTGCATCCGAAGATGATCCTCTTCGTTGATCATGACGCAGAATGTTTCGTCGCGGTTGAGAATCACCCCACTTCCGGCGCCCCGGGCCGCATGCTCGCGACTGATCAGATGCCGTTCCACCAGTATTTGCTTATCGAGCTGGCTCAGATTCTCCATGGTTTCGAAGAATGCCCCCTTCAAGGCGGGCAAACCTTCAACCGCCGGACGGATCAAATCCAAGACGCGCACCCGTTCTGGCTTCTTGGCCCAACCCGGAAAGGCGCTGTCCTTCAAATTGCGGGCGAGCCGGACGCGACTCGACAAGACAATGCGATCACTAGGCCCTTTACGTTGGGCGCCTTCAGCCGTCGAAACCAGAAAGTGATCAAGATCCATACTGCTCAAGCCACCAGAGTTGCGGCCAAACGACTGTTAACTTGTTTGATTTCATCGCGCAATTGGGCTGCGGCCTCGAAGTTTTCCGCTTCAATGGCTTTGGCCAGTTTCTTCTGCAACTGGGATAACTGCTCAGAATAGTCGCGCTTCTGCCGCAGACTCTCAGGCACTTTCCCGCTGTGCCGCGTGCCTTTGTGCATGGACTTCAGCAGACCTTCAAGCCCTTCCGCAAAAGTCTGGTAGCATGCCGCACAGCCCAGCCGGCCGGATTTCTTGAAATCTGCCTGTGAGAATCCACACTGCGGACACTTGACGTCCGCCCCACCAGTAGCCTGCTCCAACTCTTGCGACGCGCCGAGGCCAAGCAATAAATCAGCCAGCGAGAAACCGGTCTGGTCGTTCACGCCCTTGGTCTTCGCGCACTCTTCGCACAAGTCAACTTTCTGCATTTTTTCTCCAGCGATTTGGGTCAAATGCACGGTGGCGGTCTTTTCTTTACAAACACAGCATAGCATAAGTCTAAGCGTATATCGGCTCGCCGGACACTTTCGTCAAGGCGTGATATTGGTGCTCCAATTTCCGGGTCACCGGCCCAGGCTTGCCATCCCCAATCAGCCTTCCGTCAATCTTGGTCACGGGAATGATTTCCGCGCCGGTGCCCGTAAGAAAACACTCGTCGGCGTTGAACAGGTCGTAGCGGGTGAGATTTGGCTCCGAAACCTCATGACCGCCTTCGCGGGCAATGTCCATTACCGTCCCACGCGTGATGCCATAAAGTGCTCCTGCCGCAAGCGGTGGAGTAAACACCTTACCGCCTTTCACAA
>CAZIJO010000207.1:0-11111 GCA_964539515.1 uncultured Bifidobacterium sp.
ACTGCCTTCGATTTTGAATCGAGCGGACTCACATCCGCTGCTACGAGCGCCTGGGGAGGTTGGCTGAATGGTCGGGGATGGCGCGTGAGCCGAGGGGCAAAAAGTAGTGTGGAATTCCGCTGGACAAGCGGCCCTTCCGGGCGCTAAATCGAAGTGGGTGCGGCGATCTTGGCAACAATGAGCACGCAATTCTTCAGGAGCCTCGTTCTGGTAGTTCTCACCACTTTGGTCGCGCCCGCCGTTGAAGTTGTCGTCCAGGATGCGGACGGTACCTTGAGCGCGACCCGGGCGCCGGTGATGGCAGCCGTCAAACTGAGCCAGGGCCAACGTCGGGCTGCGGTCGAAGGCCGGTTGCGGCTCCACGAAATTCGGCCGGCGTCCGCTTCATCCGCATCCACCATTCCCGCGCAGCTCCTCCCGGCGGACAATAGCAGTGCGGCGGCGCGCATCTGTTGGCTGATGCCTCCCGGCCCCCCCGGCAAACGCACCTTCAAGCTCCAGGAACTTCGCCGCCCAGCCGACCCGGAGGTGGTCGCGAAGCCGGACCCGGCGACTGGCCATTTCGACATCACTGACGCCGGCCAGCCTGTGCTGCGTTACAACTACGCAACGAATGAGCCCGGCCCAGCCATGACGAACGTTGCGCCCGCCAACCGCATTTACGCCCGGGCTCGCAGCGATTACCTCCATCCGCTCTTCGGGTTTGACGGCGAAACGCTCACGCAGGACTGGTCGGTGGATCATCCGCATCATCGCGGCATTTATTGGGCCTGGCCGGAGGTGGACTGGCGTGGGCAGCGCGGCGACCTGCACGCGTTGCAGAAAGTTTACGCCCGGCCGGTCGGCAAGTGCACGGCGACCAGTGGTCCGGTGTTCGCGCAGATCGAAGCGGAAAACGTCTGGCTCTGGGAGAGCGGTGAGTCGCTTGTTCGCGAGCGGGCCATCATCCGCGCCTATCGCGGTACCGGCGATGACCGCGTCGTGGATCTCGAATTCCAGTTCACGGCGCTCACCGAGCCGGTGTTGCTGGCCCGGCGCGGGACGGACAAATACGGCGGATTGAACCTCCGGCTTGCCCGCGTCAAAGACCAGGAGATCACGTTCCACACCGACCCGACAAATGCCGTGCCTGGTGCGGCCTGGGCGGAGTGTTTCGGCAACTTTGGCGACGCCCGGCAGCCGTCCGGGGTTGTGGTACTGCAACACTCCGCGAATCCCGATTATCCGGGCGACTGGGTGAAGTTTCCGGAGCTGAACTGGTTTCAACCCACTTTTCCCGCCAGCGGTAAGCGCCACGAATTGAAGCCCGGCGCGCCGTTGGTGCTTCGTTTCCGGTTGTGGTTGCATCGCGGGGCGAAAGCCAGCGCGGAAAATGGCGCGGCCCATTGGCGCGCTTATCAGGCGGCGCTCGCGCCTGCCTATTTTCCGAAACCCTGAATCCGCCAACCGGCGTGGTCATTATGAAAAACCAGCAGGCTCCCTCCAGCACCCGGCGGGCCTTCATTCAAAAGGCCGCCACCATCACCGCCCTTGGTTTTGCGTTGCCGCAACTGGCCTTCGCCGCCGGCCGGAAACCGGCGCGCCCGCCGTCCCCCAACAGCCGCATTCATTTGGGGCTGATCGGCTGTGGCGGCATGGGGCGCGCCAATCTCGACCTTTGCGCGCGCGAGTCGGACGTCGTGGTCACGGCGGCGTGCGACGTGTTCGATGCCCGGCTCGAAGCCACAGTGGAAACGTATAAACCCACCTGCAAGGGGTACGTGGATTTTCGGGAGATGCTCCAGCAGCCGGATCTCGATGCCGTGATCATCGCCACGCCGCCGCACTGGCATTGCCTGCAGGCCATCGCCGCGTGCGAAGCGGGCAAGGACATTTACCTGCAAAAGCCGATGACGCTGTATCTGGGGGAAAGCCTGGCGGTGCGAAACGCGGTCAAGCAGCACGATATCATCAGCCAGATCGGCACGCAGATTCACGCCTCGGAAAATTATCGCCGCGTGGTGGAATACATCCGCAGCGGCAACCTCGGCGCCATCGGCGCGGTGCGCACCTTCAATGTGATGAACCAGACGCCCGCGGGCATCGGCATCTCGAAGGAGAATCCATTGCCGCCGGGCATGAATTGGGATCTTTGGTGCGGACCCGGGCCGTTGATTCCCTACAACCGCACCCTGGCCCGCGACGCTTCGCAGCACGGTTCGTGGATGGCTTACAGCGGCGGGTGGACGCCCGGCATGGCGCCCCACATCATTGACCTGCCCATCTGGGCGCTGGATCTCGGCTATCCCCTCGTCACGAGTTCCTCGGGCGGTCGGTTCATCGTCCAAGATGACGGCGACGCGTACGATCATCACGAAGTCCTCTGGCAATATCCGAAGTGCACGATGACCTGGATGTCTTCGCTGACCAACAGCTACGGGTTTGATCTGCACGGCGAACCAAAGCCCCAACGCCGGCTCGGGGTTTACTTCCACGGCGTCAACGGGACGATGTATGCCAACTATGGCATGTTCAAAATCGTGCCCGAAGGCGACGCGATGAAGGACATGCAACCGCCGCCGAAATCCATCCCTCCGTCGCCCGGCCACGAACGCGAGTGGCTCGATTGCATCAAGTCCCGCCGGCAACCGAGCACCAGCGTGTTTTACCATACGCGGGTGGATGTGCCCATCGTGCTCAGCCTGCTTTCGCTCAAGCTGGGACGCTCGATCCGGTTTGATCCCACCACGGAAAAAATCGTGGGTGATGGGCAAGCCGCGAAACTGGCCGTGCCGAAATACCGGAGTCCGTGGAAATTTCCGACGAAGTACTTATCGTGACGAATGGAAGTGCCCAACCGTGGCAGCGACCGCGGTGCGGCTCATAATCCGCGGCCTGAACGGCGGGGCAGTGACTATTCGTTCACCGCATCGCGTCCAGGATGAAGGAAGCCGGGGCGAATGCGCTCATCGGGACCGTCAAGCTGTCGGATTGAATGGGAATGGCTTCGCCGCTGGGACGACCGCGGAGGTCCACTGGCTGCACTATGGTTACTTTCGCTCCGCGCGGCAGTTTCACCCGCACCGGAACGGATTGGCCGGCAAGTTCCCACAGCCGGAGCAGCGTTCCCGGGCCGTCTGGATTGCGACCAAAAGCCGTAACCGCGACCCCGGGTCGTGAAAGCTCGATGCCGGCCTGGCTCGTGGGCAGGCTTCCCGCGGAACCATCGGCCACGGCGGCCACCAGTGGGAAGCGTGCTTCCGCCGATGGCGTGACCAGATTCTTTCCCGCGTCCGCACCGGCAACGGACCACAACCGGACGCGCGACGTCCAGGTGCCCGAGTTCCATAACCGGAAATTCGTGGACCATTGGTTGTTGAACAGGTTGATAAACACGCGCGGCGTTCGTGGGGAGAAAGTCTGCGAGTATTTCCAGCCGCCCGGCTCGCCGAGGCTCACCAGCGGCGAATCCATCGCACACAATCCCACGCCGAGACGGGCGGGATCGGTAATCGTCATCCCGCTGTTCAAGGCGAACAGGTGAAAGTTGCAGCCCGCGACGATGTCCTTGGCCGGATCAATGATCGAACCGAGGCGGCCAAGGCGGAATTGCGGCTCATCGACTTTGAACGGCAGGCAAATCCAGCCCGCCTCCGGCCAGGGCTCCAGGGGCTTGTTGTGAACCGTCATCTCCAGGTCGAGCCAGGGTTGATCCTCGAACAGGGTGAATCGGGTCGTTACCCCATTCGGCACACCGTCGCCGGCAGGTGCTTCCATCACCGCGCTGACGGAAAAGGGCGTGCGTTCAAATCGCAGTTGAAATTTCTTCGGCGAGGCCGCGAGGTAGGGAACTTCGGCCGCCGGCGGCAGGCTCGGTTTGCCCAGTTCGTTCAGCCCCCAATCCGCGCTGATCTTGACGTAGGCTTTGACGAAAGCCTGGACCTGGTCGCGATCGAATCGCTCGTAGAGATATTGCCCGAAAGCATGCGGTGCATTGGAGTCCACGAGCTCGTGCCCGGAGCGCGTGTCGATCAATGAGACGACGCTGCCACGGGTCGGATTGAGGGTGAGCTGGAAGAACTTGTTCGTCATCTTCGCCGCGCCTTCGTCGGCCTCCAATCCCAGCGGCGAGACTTCCGCCTTCACGGGCACGAAGGTCTGATAGCCCATCGGCGGCAGCGCCCGGGCGATGAACGTCACTGAATTGCCGTCAGCGCTCACCGCCACGGCGTCGCCGCCCGATGCCGGTTGCACAACGGAAAACCGGGCTGGCATCTTGACGGTCACCACGCCGTCGCGCTGCCAGGGCAGGGGATTGAAGACCACGATCCGCGGGCCGGCGATGTTTACCGATCGTGCCAGCGACGACATCTCTTCCGCCAGCAGCGGGGTGACGAGGTTTAGCGCTTTCTCGATGTACGCGGTGTGTTCATCCCAGGACGACTCGATGCGTTGGAATTTGCCCGCAGCGCGATCGGCTCTCCATTCGTCGCCGAACTTCAAGGTGTATTTGCCGTAAATCCACCAGAACGCGCCGCCCCACGTGTGCTCGCCATACAGCAGACTGTTCTCGCCAGCTTCTGCGATGACGGTGGAACGATCCGGCAATCTCAGCCCCCAAACGCCGAGTTCGGTGTTGAGATACTCAGCGGTCGCCAGGGCAGGGCGAACATTGCGAGCGCCCTTTGCTCCGGCGGGATCCGCCATCGGCCCGTGAATCCATGTGTCCGGCATGTCGCCTCGCACCACCGGGAGATCAGCCTTTTCCGCGATGATGGCATCGGCAAAATCCGAGAGCCGACCGATGCGGACCTTGACGCCGGGAAGCTTTTGCTTTGCCTCATTGAGGAGTTTCTTGACCTCGTCCGGCGTCGGCGGGCCGTGGTTGTCGCCGGTGTGGATCAGTGCGAGCCAGGTGCGATACGGCCAGTCTTTGGGCGACGCGAGACCGGTGCCGTATTGCTGCGCGGAATACATCGTGAGTACCCGCGAGCCGTCCGGACCTTCCCACCAGAACAGCGGCGGCACTTGGGGTGAACGGCTTGCCGGATTGCAACCGAGGTGCAGGAAATCCACACCGGCGTGCCGCAACATTGTGGGGATGAACCATGAGTGGCTCGGCACGTCGGTCATTTTTGCGTCGCGGGGCAGGGGGAGGCCGGCATTGCGGGCGAGCTGTGAGGAGAAGTTCATGCCGCGCACCAGGTCCTCTGCTTCCAGCAACTCCGTATGGGTGGTGAAGGGCAGGGCATGGACCACGAACCGCCCGTCCCGGAATGCCTGGGTCACGCGCTGTTTGCGCGCCGCCGTTTGCCCCGGCCAATCCTCGGTAATTTTATTCATCGGCCAGCCGGGCAGGGTCCAGGCGAACTGCTGTTCCGGCGGCAGACCGCGATTCTGGTCCGCCACCTGGAGCGCCTGGTCAATCATCGTCGTGCGGTACTTGGCCACGACGTTCGAGGCCATGTCGGTGTAGCCGATGTCGAAGTGAGTTTTGAAAACGACGATGATCTGATCGACGTGGTTGGTGGCGGCGGTTTCCGTGCCGACGGAAAATGCCAGCGTGCCAGCCAACATGCCGGCGGCCAGAGCGACCGTTGCGATGCGTTTCCGGCTCATGCGTTCGTCGAGGGGTTTGGATTCCAACCTTCGCTCAAGGCAGCTCCGCCCGCAGCGTCAGGACGCCCCACGCCGGGACTTCCATTTTGTCGGCCACCGGTTTGAGCGGTTGTTCACTGGTGTCACTGAACCAGACCTGTTTCGGCGTCGTGGCCCAGGCGAGTTTCGCGTTCTCCGTTTTGCCCGAGGCCCCAAACAGCCGGACGATCAACGCCTGACCGTCGGCACTGGGCTTGAGCGCAACGGTGATGACGCCCGCCGGTTCCACCCGGAGCAGAGGTGTCGCCGGCGCTGGCTGGCCGGTCGCCAGGCGCGTCAACAGCGGCTGGCTGAAACCGGTGGCGAATCGGGTCGCCTCGGCGGGATCCTGCCGGCGATGCGGCCGGAGGATGAAACGGAAGATGGTGGGGCCTTCCTGATAGGCGCGATAGTTGGTGCCCCAGTGGTTGTTCATCGCCCACGAATAGAGTTTTTGCGTGCGGTCCACCTGCTTGCGCCACACGTCGGGATTGGTCTGGGACTCGAGCAGGTTCGCGGTGAGCCCGCCGACTTGCACCAACGGTGCATCCAGCGTGACCCAGGTGATCCCGTAGTCGGGATTCGACACATCGGCCCAGCGCCCCACGGTGAACCAGTTTTTGCACGCGCTGGCAATCTGGTCGAGCTCGGGACGCATGGCGCCCAGCGGGATGTCGAGCTGCATCTGCCCCTCCGGCACGTTGAAGGGGAAGGCAAAGTTCAGGCTCTCCTTCCCGGGCGGCTTTTTATAACTGGCCGCCGCCAGCCGGGACTTGACCACCAGGTTGATGATCTCGACGTAATCCCCGCCGGCGACGACGCGGAGTTCCCGGCGCAATCGCTCGCACCCGGGGGCGGCGGATTCCACGATGAGGGACGCGATGAGCGGGCCGCTCTCGCCGGCGAAAATCCTCACCGGGCCGTTGCGTTGGGCCTCGGCGGGATTGCTGCCGGTGAAATAACGGTAGTCGTTCAAGGACTCGCCGCCGCTGGTGTCGGTGAAGTTGCCGGCCATGCCCCGCATCGACAGCTGATTGATGCCGCCGGTTTTTTCATCCACCCGAAGTTGCACCACGCCGCTGTCGAGCGTCGTTCCGCCGGCCACGGCGCGGGCCGCGACGTGCGGTTCGCCCGCGGAAACCGTGAAGCGACGCGTGGCAAGCGGCGGAACGTCTTGCGCCAGAAAAGCGAGTTCGCCGCTGGCCAGACGCTGGGACGGCACCGGCTTGCCCCGGTCGTCCAGGACCCGGTCGCCCGCGGCGGAGCGTTCGCGCGACAGCGTGACGAGTTCGGTGCGGGGCCAGGAAAGCGTGTTAATCACTTCCAACGTCCCGGGCCTCGCCGCGGCGGCGGCGCCGGCGGACGGGGGCGCGATCCCCAAGGCCAGGGCCTGTTCCAGCAGGTCGCGCGATTTTTTGTCCGCTTCATCCGCGTAGGATTTTTTGATCTCCCACTGTTCGCGGGTCTTCTGGTTTTCGGGCTGGCTGACGCTGCAATCTGCGCCCCAGGTGTGTTCGGAATACAGCAGCACGCTGTTCCAGGCGTCCGCGATGCGCTCGGCCGGATAAGCGGCTGGTTTCAGCATGGCAAAGACGGTTTCCGATTGCGCGAGTCGGTCGGAGCTGGCGCGGTTTAGCGCTGTCTCGAGCGCGGAGGACCCCGCCCCATCTTCCCAATACGGCGTCCAGTCGCCGCGCACCACCGGGAGTTTGTCGCCGTAACGCTGCTCCAGCGCGCGGAACGCTTCGCTGGTTCCGGAGATGATGAATCGGGGCCAGGCGTACTTGGCATTCCAATCCTTCACGAAGTCACAGATCGCCGGATCCGGCACCGCGTTGTCGCCGTGGCCGCTCCAGCGGGCATGGGCAATGTCGTAGGGATATCGGCGCTGCTCCAGGCCATCGAAAAAGGCATCCACCAGTTGCGGCGACATCTGGCCGTAGCGGTGCGACATCGCGTAACCCCAGAACGGAATCCACACCAGCACCTTTGACTGGCCGTCGGGACCGACCCACCAGAAGGGTTTGTTTTCCCATTCGCGCAGGATCGTGCCAATCCGGTCGAAGTAATTTGGCGCCGTCGAGAAATATCGGATGCCCGCTTGATTCATGGCCGTCACGGTACCCCATGTGTAGCCGGGCACGTCGCTGATCATCACCGCATCCACCGGCACGCCGGTCTGCCGTGCCATTTGGGTGCTGAACTGGAACAGCCGCAGCAATTCCCCGGGCCGGCAAAGGCCGGTGAGTTCGTTGAGGTACATGCCGTTCAACACCACCTGCCCGTTCTTCACCGCGCTCAGAAAATCGGCGCGCTGCGCTTCGTTCATCCGCTTGAGATACAGATCCGCCGCCCAGAGCACCTCCACGTTCCACACGAAGCGCGCGCCTTCCGGATAGCCGGCTGTCCGCTTCGCCGCCGCCATGCCGTCCACCAGATTCTGCACCTGCTTGGTCTCGATGGCGGTCTGAATTTCGGTGTAGCCGATGTCCGTGTGGGAATGCGGCAGGATGTAAACCGTCATGCGGCGGACCGGTTTCAAGGTGACGCTCGGCGTCGCCAGCGTCTGACCGCCAACTTCGACCTTGATGGCGAGCTTGCTCTCCACGGATACGGCGGGGATCGGGAGTTCAATTGTTTGCGAGCCGCGCTTTAGCTGGACCGGCAGCGGGGCCATGCCTTCCGCGCGCACCACGCCCTCCGTCGCATCCCCAAAATGGCGCAGGGTTACCTCGACTGGCTGGAACAGTTTGCCGTCCTTCTCCTGCAATGCCCGCACCGGTTGAACGCGATCGACCAAGGTCCGCGCCTGGATCTTGCCCAGTTCCGCGCCCGGCGGGGTCTTCATGCCAACGGAGTCGTACAGGAACCAACTGCCCGCGACGGTCGTGATCTGGATTTCGTTGTCGCCCATCCGGAGCAGGCTGGCGGGAAACGCAATGCTGAAGGCGTGTTGCTTCGCCCTGGCTAACTGGCCGTTGATCGACTCATCGGCGCCGCCGGGCGGCAGGGGGCGATCGAAGGTCTGGCCGTTGATCTTGATGCGGAGCTTCGGCGGATTCTGGCTGTGCGTATCGATCAGTTCAAAATTGAGCTGGCCCTCGCCGGTCGCCGGCGTGGCGCGCAGGCCAAACAATATGCTGAAGGAGTGTTCGCGTCCGTCCGCCCAGATGTCTTGCGGACCGGGGTGAACATACGGCCAGTCGTGCTTCGCATCCGACTCACCAATGACGAACAGGGCATCCGCCTTGAACTGGCCGTATCCATCTGGCGCCAGGGCCAGCTCGGCATCGTTGCGATCGGGTTGTCCGATCTGCCAGAGGGAATTGAGATCCGCCGCCACAAGGTTCCAGCCGGTCAGCAGCGACACCAGCATGGTCCAGAACGGTTTGAAGCGCTTGTCTTTCATAACGCGGGATTGGTTTGGTTCAGCGTCGGGAGCAAATCCGGAGAACGTCAATAATTCCGGGCCTGCCGGTATTGGTTTGGGAGCTGGCCCAGGGTCCGACACATCCGAAAGCCGGCGGACGGGCCTTCCGATCCAAAGCGATGCCTCCGGCCGCAACGTCGGACCGTAATTCAGATGCGGCCGTGGCGCAGCTCCCGGCGCCCGGCTTTAGCGGCGGGTCCATTTGAGATGACTCTAGGAAATCGTGCGCACCCGTCTCATCGGATATTGCCCAAATCTGACTTGGCTTTGCGCGCCGGCCGGATTCCCCGCGGGTTGTTGAAGCGCGCGGTCTTCGGCCGGGAGGGCGCGTTTTGATCCGCTCCCGGATTGCGGGCCACGAAGCGGCCAAACCCGAACAGCTGTGGGTTGTTCATCCGGGACAATCCGTGGCATCGGCAGGATTTACCCTCTACCGGGATGGTCTCCCAGCATTTCTCATGTTGCGGAGCGCGGCTGTGTGCGAAGCACCAGCCGCAGCGCGTAAATGCGCGGAACCGCTTGGGGTTGTAGGGTCGTGCTGCGGCTGGTCGGGACGACACAGCCGCGCTCCCGGTCAAAACGAGAATTGCTGATGGTCCCCGCGCCAGGGTTGACGCCACCCGGCTTGGAGAGTAGTTATAATGATGTCTGGTTGGCATTGCGATTTGTAAACTAATGATCCTGTTTCCGCATTCCGCCCCCGGGCGGTTTGCGAAATCACCAACGAAAGGCCTCCCATGAAATCAAGTCTCCTCCCATCCCATTGTTCCGGCTGTCCCCTGAATCGGCGCAACTTCCTTGCGCGCGGAAGCGCCGCTGCCATGGGCACGCTCGGCTTGCTGACGGCGCCGGACTGGCTGGCCGCGGCGGCCCCGGAACGCAAAACCCGCATCCGCATCGTCTATGCCCTGCATGGCGAGCAACAAACCGGACCGGATTGGCCCAACCAGGGCTTTGATTTCAAGCCGGTCATGGAGCGCATCAATCAGGAACTCGGACGGCGCTGCCCGGGATTTGAGTTCATTCCGTCCCTCGCCACTGGCGAAGCGCAGGCCAAAAAGATCCTCGAAGCGGATCAGCTGGCGGGCGGCATTGATGGCTACCTCGTTTACCAGATGAACTGCTGGAATCGCGTGGTGCAAACCCTCGCCACCGCCGGCAAGCCCGTGCTCTACGCCGATTTCCAGTTCGGCGGCAGCGGCGGTTTCCTGGTTTACAACGCCGCCTTCCTGCGCAGTCCGGCAACCAACGTCGGCTTTGTCGCATCCTCGGACGTCCAGGACCTCGCCGCGGCGGTCAAGTGCTTCAACGTGGTCAAGGACGGCGGCTCGGTCACGGATTTCGTTGCCGCCACCGCCCGGGCCCGCCGGCAAGCCACGCCCAAGGCCGCCCCCCTCGCCAGCAAACCCGATGCGGTGAAATGCCTGGCCCCGGACGATTGCCTGCGCCGCTTCAAGGAATCAAAAATCCTCGCCGTGCGCGGCCAGGACGTGCCGCCGCCCAGCGAGATCATGAGCATCAAGGTCGAGCACATCACCTTTGCCGAACTCAATGACGCCTGGAAGGCCGCGGACAAGGACGAATCCCGCGCCGTGGCGGATCGATGGACCCAGGCCGCCCGCAAGGTCGAAGGCGTGTCGCGCGAAACGCTGGAGGCCTCGGCCGCGATGTATCTGGCGGAGAAGGCGGTGATGAAGAAACACGGGGCGCAGGGCATCACGATCAATTGCCTTGGCGGCTTTTATGGCGGGCACATCCATGCCTATCCCTGCCTCGGGTTTCACCAGTTGAACAACGAGGCGCTCGTGGGTGGATGCGAATGCGACGTGCGCTCCGCGGTGACCATGCTGGCGGGCACCATCCTGACGCAAGGCCGGCCCGGTTACATTTCGGATCCGGTGATTGACACCGCCAAACGGCAGATCATTTACGCGCACTGCGTGGCGGCGAACAAGGCGTTTGGTCCGGAAGGGCCCACGAACTCGTTTGAAATCCTCACCCACTCGGAAGACCGGCAGGGCGCTTCGGTCCGGTCATTCCTGCCGGTGGATTACCTCACGACGAC
>CAZIJO010000208.1:0-10938 GCA_964539515.1 uncultured Bifidobacterium sp.
GGGCGTCTCGCCGCCCGGATTGGGGTTGCGAAGGTTTTGGGCTCACGAAGATTTCAAAAGCGCACGATTGGTCGCATGGCTTTTTCCGCCGGGCTGGAAGCCGCGGCTCTACGGCAGGCGGGACGCCCGCCGCTACGTAGCGTCGGACATTCTCCTTGACTGGCTTGCGAGTCTCGTCTCAAGTTGGATCACACCAACTTTATATTTAATTAAACCCGCCCGGCTATGTGCGCTGAGATGTGCCCGGAACTTCATGGCCTCGACGCATGGAATTGCGTTCAGAGGTTTTCACGCGTCGCCTTCCAGATGACAGCGGCGGCAAGGGCTGGCGGCAAGTGATGGCTCACACGTTCAATCGCCAGGGTTGGCGTTGGGCGGCGGTGCTGCTGGCCTTTTTGCCTGGCCAACCGCCCAGCGAAGCGGCGGGAGGGGAAAAATCCGATCGTGCGCAAGTCGCGACGGTGGCCGATGCGGACTTTTTCATGACCCAAGTGCAGCCGCTCCTGGCCGCCCGCTGTTACGAGTGCCACTCCCATGGAAAGAAGATCAAGGGCGGACTGACATTGGATTCGCGTTCCGGCTGGGAGAAGGGCGGCGACGGCGGGCCCGCGTTGGTGCCGGGGTCGCCGGAAAAAAGCCGGCTTATCCTGGCGGTGCAATATGCCGACAAGGATCTGCAGATGCCGCCCAAGCAAAAGCTGGCCGACGCGGAAATCGCCGTGCTGGTCGATTGGGTGAAAAGGGGAGCGCCGGATCCTCGGTTGCCTGCCACCGGCGTTGCGTCCGCAGGGAAAACCGCCAGCCAGAATTGGGACTCGGTTTACCGCGAACGGCTCAGCTGGTGGAGTCTGCAACCGGTTGCCAACCCGCGCCCCCCGCCGGTGCAGGATAAATCATGGCCACGGAATCCAGTGGACAATTTCATTCTCGCCGATCTTGAAGCCCGAGGACTGAAGCCGGCTCCGGAAGCTGACCGCCGCACCCTTGCGCGTCGTTTGAGTTTCGCGCTCACCGGGTTGCCGCCCAAGCCGGAGGACGTCGAGCGTTTCGTCGCGCGCAAATCGCCGCGAGCTTATGATGAGCTGGTGCAGTCGTTGCTCGACAGCCCGCACTTCGGCGAACGATGGGCGCGCCATTGGATGGACGTGGTCCATTACTCCGACACGCACGGTTACGAATGGGATACGCCGGCGAAGAATGCCTGGATGTACCGCGACTACCTGATTCGTGCGTTCAACGCCGATATCCCTTTCCAGCAGCTCGTGCTGGAACAGATTGCCGGCGACCTCCTCCCGCCCCGGGTCGAGCCGCGCACCCGCTTGAATGAGTCCATCATCGGCCCGATGGCGATGCGGCTCGGCGAACGGCGGCACGGGGACAATGCCGATGCCGAGGGGCTCACGCAGGAGGCCGTGGGCAACGTCATCGACACGGTGAGCAAGGGCTTCATTGCCACTACGGTGGCCTGCGCCCAATGTCACGATCACAAGCTGGATGCCGTGGCCCAACGCGATTATTACGGACTGGCGGGCGTTTTGATGAGTTCACGCTGGGGGGTGCGTGGCGCTGACACGACGGATCCAAATGTGCGGGTGATCAATGAACTGCGCGACATCAAACGCCGCATCCGGCGTGAAATGGTCCAGCAATGGCGGGGGGCGAAATTATCCATAGCCGAAAAAATCGCCGCCATTCCAGCCGAGGAGGGGGCGAAAACCCCGGACGCCAAGGCCGCCAGCAAGGCAAAGTCACCGGCCAAACCGGGTTTCCCCGACTCGATGGTGGCGGTATGGCGGCAGTTGAATGCCGCGCTTACCAACGGCGTGACGCTCGATGCGGCCTGGGCGAAGTTGAGGGAGGAGTTCCGGCAGGAACGCGCCAGCCGCGGGGCCGCGAACCAGACAAATCTTCAGGTGCTTGCCGATTTCACCCGCGACGAGTTGCCGGCGGGCTGGCAGGTGGACGGCTTCGGCATGAAGCATGGCCGGGTGAGCGATGGGGAACTGGTCATCGCCGGCGAAGGCGACGTAGCCATTGCACAAGTCCTCCCGGCGGGCCGGTGGTCGCATGTCTGGTCCGCGCGGCTGGCCGGTGCCGTGCGCAGCCCCTTGCTCGCGTCGAAACCGCCGATCACCATTTCGGTGGGTTACGCGGGCGGCCAGCACGCGGCGGAGTCGCTCATCGTGGACAACTGCTTCCACAGCGAACGCATGAAGTTCCTCGATCAACGCTCCCCTGGCTGGCTTACGCTGGCCACGGGCAATTTTCCAACCCTTGCCGGTGGCGTGGACACCTTGGCCCGCCGGGTGTATCTCGAACTCGTCACCAAGTCGCTGAACAACTATTTTCCGCCGCGCACGGATTATGGCGGGGTCAAGGAGCGCGATGTGGCCGACGAGCGTTCCTGGTTCGGAGTGACCCGCATCTACCAACACGCGGCCGGCCGACCCCCGGCGGATGAACTGGCGCGATTCGCCCCGCTGTTCGAGACGCCGACCGCCCCGCGGACGAAAGGGGAGTGCGCCGCGCGGCTTGCCGGCCTGGTGATGAACGCCATCGAACGGTGGGCGCAGGGTGAGTGCGACAGCGAGGATGTGCGCCTGATAACAGAGGCGCTGAATGCGAAGTGGCTGCCAAACGAGCCACTGTCAAATCCGGCGCTGGCGCACGACGTCGCCCGCTATCGGGAAACCGAGCAGCGCCTGCAACCTGATCGCGTCATCGGTTCCGTCGCCGATTGGGACGAGGGCCGCGATGAGCGGGTTGGCGTGCGCGGTTCGTACACCGATTTCGGCGAAGAAGTGCCGCGCGGCAACATCCTCTTCCTCGGCGGCCCGGCCGCGCGGGCGATTCCGCAGTCCAGTGGCCGGTTGGAATTCGCCCGCAGCCTCGCCAGCGAACAGAATCCGCTCACGGCCCGCGTCTTCGTGAACCGCGTCTGGCATTACCTCTACGGCGCCGGGCTCGTGCGCACCGTGGATGATTTCGGGCATCTGGGTGAAAAACCTTCGCACCCGGAACTGCTCGACTGGCTCGCGCGGCGTTTCATGGCCGACGGGTGGTCGGTGAAGAAACTGGTGCGCCTGCTGGTGACCTCCGCGACCTGGCGGCAGAGCCGCCTTGTCGGCGAAGCCGCGCTCGCAGAGGACCCCGAGAACCGGCTCTGGCATCATCTGCCCCTGCGCCGGCTGGAAGCCGAGGAAATTCGCGATGCAATGCTCGCGGTGGCGGGCCGGCTGGATGCCACTTTATACGGACCGCCAGTTGACCCCTACCGGTCCGCGGAGGATGCGGCGAAACGACTCCTCAGCGGACCGCTCGATGGAAACGGACGCCGCAGCCTTTATTTGAAAATGACATTGATGGAGCCGCCAAAGTTTCTCGCCCTCTTCAATCAACCGATCCCCAAACTTACCGTCGGCCGGCGGGATGCCACCAATGTGCCCGATCAGGCGCTCGCGGTGCTGAACGATCCGTTTGTCGTGGCGATGGCGAAGGATTGGAGCGAGCGCGTCGTGAAGGACAAATCCACCTCGGTGGAGCAGCGCGTGCAGCCGATGTTTGCGGCGGCTTTCGCGCGACCGCCGCGGCCGGACGAAACGGCCCGCCTCGTGAGATTTGCCCAACGATCGGCCGAACTGCACGGCGCGGAGGCCGGCGCGCTCCTCGCGTGCCAACCGGTCTGGCAGGATGTGGCGCACGCGCTCTTCAACCTCAAGGAGTTCATTTATGTTCCGTGAAGCAAGGCGGGATGGCCTCTGGCCGTCCGTTGCTCAACCCCAGCCATTATGAACCATTACTCGACGGCCAGAGGCCATCGTTCCTTGCGCAATCCGCTCTGTCCGGGTTTTGAGGGGGCCCCGCTCACGCGGCGCAGCTTTCTCAAACGATCGAGCATGGGATTCGGCATGCTCGCGTTTGCTGGTCTCGCGAACCAGTGGGCACTGGCCGCGACCCGCCGGTCGCTTCCGCATTTCGCGCCGCGCGCGAAGCATGTCATTTTTCTCTTCATGGACGGCGGGGTCTCCCACGTGGATACCTTTGATCCGAAGCCCGAACTCACCAAACGGAACGGCGAGCAGGCAAAGTGGCGGGCCGACGAGCGCTCGCAAGCGCTCACCTCGAATCGCAAATGGCTGAAGAATCTCTGGGAATTCAAACAACGCGGGCAATCCGGCCTCTGGGTGAGCGATCTGCTGCCAAACATCGCCAACGTGGCTGATGAGTTGTGCGTGGTGCGTTCGGTCATCGGCGAGACGCCTCTCCACGGTGCCCAAAATCTGTTGCTGCACACCGGCCGCAGCATCGGAGCGGCCCCGAGCCTGGGTGCGTGGATCTCCTACGGGCTGGGTACCGAGAACGAACAATTGCCCGGCTACGTGTTGCTGAACAACGACTGGGTACCCAACGGCGGTGCGCAGAACTTTGCCAGCGCTTTTCTGCCGGCGATTCATCAGGCCACGATGGTTCGCGCGCGGGGCACGCCCGTGGACAACATTACCCCTGCCGATCCTGCGGAACGGCAACGGGCCAAGCTCGACTTTTTGCGGGAGCAGGACAGCGCCGTGGCCGCGGCGCACGGCGGCTCGGAGGCTATCGAGGCCGCCATTCGCAACTATGAAACCGCCGCCCACATGCAATCGCTCGTGCCGAGTCTGTGCGATGTGATTGGCGAAAGTCCGGCCACGCTCAAGCTCTACGGCGTGGATCGGACGAATGACTACGACCGTTTCTACGCGCTGCAATGCCTGCGGGCGCGGCGTTTGGTGGAGGCCGGGGTGCGCTTCATTGAGATCACCTGCCCGCTGACGCACAACAACAACGCTCCCTGGGACCAGCACGGCGAACTAAAACTGCGGCACGAGGAAAACGCGCGTATCACCGACCAACCCGTCGCCGCTCTCATCACCGATTTGAAAGCGCGCGGGCTCCTGGATGACACGTTGGTCCTGTGGGCCGGCGAGATGGGCCGCACGCCGCACTCCGCTGGCGCCGATGGGCGCGACCATCACGTCAGCGGCTACACGATCTGGCTGGCGGGCGGCGGCGTTCGCGGCGGCATGACCTACGGCGCGACCGACGACATGGGGATGTCCGCGGTGGAAAACCCGGTGGACATCCACGACATCCACGCAACCATCCTCCATCAACTCGGCATGGATCACGAACGGTTGACCTTCCGCTTCGGCGGCCGCGACATGCGGCTCACCGATGTGCATGGAAGGGTTATTACCCGCATCCTGTCCTGATCCTCAAATCTGCCAGGCGTCCGCGGGACTGAATCCCAGTAACCGCACTCGTTTCGTGCGCCTTTCCGAATCACTGGCGCTTACGGTTGCGGCGACTGGATTGAGAATCCTCGAGGGCTCGCTGATTTTGCAGGCTGTGTTTATATGGTGAGTCGTCGCTTGACGCTGCAAACTGCCGGGCGCATGCTTCCCCTCCATGACCACCGAGGTGAAACAAGGCGCGCGCCCTGGCGACGTTTTGAAGCGGGTTTCCCCGTGCGTCAGCGCATTCACCCTGATCGAGCTTTTGGTTGTCATCGCCATCATCGCCATCCTTGCGGCGATGTTGTTGCCGGCCCTTGGTCGGGCCAAGGAAACCGCGAAGCGCACCCAGTGCATCAACAATAACCGGCAGCATGGCCTGGCCTGGTCCTTCTACGTGGAGGAAAACCGGGATAGCTACCCCATCACGACAGGGTGGGGGGATTTTGGCGGTCAAAGGGGCAAACCAACGGCGGTCACAACTTGGTTGATACCTTATTTCGGCATCGACAACGACCGCACGAACCGACCGCTGAACAAATACATCACGGCGCCGCAAAGCTGGTACTGCCCCGCGGACAAGGGGGATCCGAATTACGGCGCCCTCAATTGTTTCGTGGAATACGGCAACAGCTACTGCACCCAATGGGCCAGCGATCCTTGGGGCGTCAAACACGTCACCGCCCAGCCCGGAGGCATTCCGCTGAAAAGTTCGGAAGTGGCGGCCCGCCCGGCCACCAAGATCATCCAGGGCGACTGGATTTGGGAGAACGCCGGGTTTGATCCATCCAAGAATCCCCCCTGGCACAGCTTCAAGAATCAGCGGCGGTATGTCATGTTGTTCGGGGACAACCATGTGGAGTTCTTTAGGTTTCCCCTGACGATCAGTCCGACCGCCCCGGTCAGTCTCGCCAATCCCTATTGGTGACGGTGAGCGCTGGCAGATGACGAGCTAAGCACTGTTCGCTCACCGCCTGCGGCCGGCATGGTTGAAAGGCGGAGCGTCGCCACTTTACTGCTGGCAACTCTGCGCCAGCCAATCAAGATAGCCCGGCGCGCCGCCCGTTACCGGCAACACGATGAACTCAGGTGTGGTGTACGGATGTTGCGCGAGAATCAGCTTCTCCAGCGCGCCAAGGCGGGCGCGGGTGGTCTTCAGGATGAGCAGCACCTCGGCGCCCTGTTCGATTTTTCCTTGCCACCAATAATGCGACTCGATTTTCGGGACCAGATTGGCACACGCAATCAAACGGGCGGTCAGCGCCGATTGCGCCAATCTCCGCGCTGTCTTCAGATCCGGCGCCGTGACCAGCACGACTTTGAATTGTGCCGTGGCGCGCATCAGTTAGTGCCCCGAGGTTCGCTGACCGCACTACCCACAGCCGCCTGAAGATCGCGGAAGCCGCCATCCAGCAATCGCTGGTGCAATCCGCGCACCAGTTCCCCGGGGAGACCCGGTCCTTCGTAAACCAGCCCGGTATAGATCTGCAGCAGGCTGGCGCCGGCGGTGATTTTCTCCCATGCATCAGCCGCATTGAAAATCCCACCCACACCGATGATGGGCAATTTGCCGCGCGACTGGCGATAGAGGTGGCGGATGACCTCAGTGCTGCGGGCCCGTAAAGGTCGGCCGCTGAGGCCGCCGGATTCGGCGTAAACCTGACGGCTGACCGAATCGTTGACTTCCGGCCGGGCGATGGTGGTGTTGGTGGCGACGATTCCTGCAATCTGGCGTGGGCCCACGAGTTCCAGGATTTCATCCAGGGCGGTGAAGGTGAGGTCCGGGGCCACTTTCACCAGAATGGGGCGGGGCGAGCCATGGTTGATGGCTTGCAAGGCTGCCAGGATTTCGTCGAGGGCGGTCTTGTCCTGCAACTGGCGCAGGTTCGGCGTGTTCGGGGAACTCACGTTCACGACGAAGAAATCCGCAAGGTCGCGCAGGACACGGAAGGAATTGGAATAGTCCGCGGCGGCCTGGTCGAGGGGAGTGACTTTCGATTTGCCGAGGTTGATGCCAACCGGGTGCGCCGGCCAGTTTCCCCGCCCCCGCCAGTCGGCCAGGGTTTGCGCCAACGCCACCGCCCCGTGATTGTTGAATCCCATCCGGTTCACAATGGCTTCATCGGCCACTGCGCGAAAAATGCGGGGAGGCGGGTTGCCGGTTTGTGCGTGCCAGGTCACGCCGCCCAGTTCACTGAAGCCGAAGCCGAGCGCCGCCCACGCGGGCACCGCCTCGCCCAGCTTGTCCATGCCAGCAGCGAGGCCAATGGGATTTGGAAAACGGAGGCCGAAAAGTTCGGTGGGCAAGGTCGGGGCCGCCAGGAATGAAGCCAGCGCTTCGCACGCCAGGGGATGGCGGCTGACGCGGTTCAATCCTTGCAAGGTCCGTCCGTGGATGGTCTCGGCATCTTCAGCAAACAAAGCGGGGCGGAGCACCCGCCGGTAGAACCAACTCATGGCGAAAGTGTCGGGCGACGCCCGCCGGGTGTCGAGTCGGTAATCGCGAACGGAGGGCGAGCCTCACCGGACCATTGCAGTTTGGATTTCGGCGAGCGCCCGCTGGGCGGCGGTGTTCACGCTTGGCTCCGGATCCAGGAGCAGGCCGGTCAATTTGACGACAATATTGCTGCCAAGCGAACCGTTCCACCCAAGGGTCCGCACAATCCCATCGCTGAGATCGGCATTGGTGGTCCAGCTGGCCGATTGGCCGATGGCCTGGGCGGCGGCAGTGCGGACTCCGGGATCCGGATCGTACAAGGCCTGCACATAACGGGCGACAATTTGTGGTTGGCTGGGCGGCAAGGCCTGCAACGCGGCGAGCGATTGCTTTCGCACCCGCGGAGAGTCGTTGGTGGCAAGATCAAGCAGCGTTCGCAATATGTGGCGTGGCGGGCGATTCATCGCCCGGATGGCCATGGCGGCGCCCGTCCGACGGGCGGCATTTTCGGAGGTGCAAGCCTCGAGCACGGGGCCGACGCCGGCAGGACCAATGCGGCTCAACGAATAAAGGGCGGAGGCGTGAACGGATTGGTTCGGGTCGAGGCTGCATTCAAACAAAACCGCGGCGGCCGGAGCGGCATTCGTGCCTGCCTCACCCAAGGCATACACGGCGGCGTGACGCACCGTGACATCGGAATTGGTCGCGGCGGTCATCAGGGCGACTACGGCCGGATCCCCCAAGTGGGCCAGTGCCTGCGCCGCCGCCCAGCGAACTTCGCCGGCCGGATCCTGGAAAGCGGCGATCAGGTCCGGGATGGCGGCTTCCGCGGGCGGACCGATGACCCCCAGCGCCCGGGCCGCGCTCACCCGTCGGGCGACCGCTTGTCCCGGTTTCACCTTTTCAAGCCAATAGCGGCGGGTGGAACCCGGCAACCACCTGGCGTTCTGCAGAAGAAATTGTTCATAGAGTGGCGTGCGGGATTTGAGCAAGGAACGGAGCGTTGGCACGGCGTCGACACCCAATGCCCGGAAGGCCTGGAGGGCTGCGTTGGTGCCGCGCGGATCAAAGTTTGGATAAAACTCCGCCGCCCACTCCTCGGCGTGGCGGCCCTGATAAACGGCGCGTTGGTCGGTGCGTTTCTGGTTGAGCAGCGCCAGGACAAGAGCCAAGGCAACCGCCGCCAGCAGGAACATGAGCAACCGGTATTTCACGCGGCCACAGCTTACTCCAGTTGCCGGACGAAAAGAAGGGGTGATGTGCAGTGGCAACCCGCTACTGTTCCAGCAAGGCGCCGACCGGAACAAGGCGATCGGTCAGCGAATCCGATCCCGATGCCGTTCCATTCCGTTCCGCTTTGGCCCCTGGCGCACTGCGGTTGAGCAATTGCGTGTACGTCGCGAGCGCCAGCAGCGGCCAGGCGTTGCGATACATGTCGTATTTCAGGTAGAATACCTTCGGGAAGCCCGTGCCCGTGATTTCATCCTCGGTCCATGAACCATCGGAATTTTGGGTGCGGATGAGATACTGGATGCCGCAGCGCAGGCTCGGGAGGTCCGGGTTGCCAAAGGCGCACAAGCCCATCACCGCCCACGCAGTTTGGGACGCGGTACTGGGGCCCTGGACTTTGAAAACCGGATCGTCGTCGGTGTTGCAGCGTTCACCCCAGCCGCCGTCGGGTCGCTGGACGCTTTCCAGCCAGCTTTTCGCTTTTTGCAGCCACGGCTGGCTCATGTCGAGGTTGAGCGCCCGCAACCCGCGCAGGACCTGCCAGGTGCCGTAAATGTAATTCACGCCCCACCGGCCATACCAGGAGCCGTCCTCCTCTTGCTCGCCCCGGATGTATTCCAGCGCATGGGCAATCTGCCGGTGGCTGGGGCTCCAGCCTTCGTAGCCGAGCAATTCGAGGATCCGCGCCGTAATGTCGGCGCATTCGGGGTCGAGCATCGCGTTGTGATCCGCGAACGGCACCTTCTCCAGAATATTCTTGGTGCAATCCTTGTCAAAAGCCGCCCACCCGCCGTCCTTGCACTGGAAGGCCATCAACCACTTGAGCCCGCGCTGAAAGCACTCGTTGCGGCGGGCGGGGTTGTCGGTCGGGATCTTTCGCAACGCCAGCAGGACCATGGCCGTGTCATCCACGTCCGGATTCCACTTGTTGTTGTATTCAAACACCCAGCCGCTTGGCTCGACATCGACCGCGTTCTTGTACTGCCAGTCGCCGCGAAAGCGAATTTCCTTGTCCATCAACCACTCGGCGCAGCGCTTCAGTTGCGGATGATCGGCCGGCACCCCCGATTCGCGCAGGCACATGGCGACGATGGCCGTGTCCCACACCGGCGAAAAGCAGGGTTCAATGCGCACCGTGTCCTCAGTTTCATGTTCGAGTTTCTTCAACTCGTGCGCCGCCCGGATGACCTGCGGATGATCGTCCGGGTAACCCAGCGCTTTGAGCGCGATCAGCGCATTGAGCATCGCCGGAAAGATGGCCGCGAGCCCATCGCTGCCTTCAAAGCGTTCCAGCATCCAATTCTCGCACTTCTTGAGCGCGCGCTTTCGGAAGGGATGGATGCCGTTCTGCGCGAACACTTCGGCAAATTTGTGCAGCCGATCCAGCCAGAGGAAAAAGTTGCGCAGCGAGATCCGGTCCGGGTCCGGCGGCAGCGCGAGATCCCGTTCATGCATGCCGGCGGGATACAGCTCATCGAGGTTGACGTGGTTCGGGAGGGGACGGGTCGGTTTGAAATGATTGATGATCGCCAGCGGCACCAGCATGGCGCGCGACCAGTTGCTCATCTCCCAGAAATTGACGTGAAACCATTTGCCGATGAGCAGCACCTCGCAGGGGATCGTGGGCACGTATTTCCACGGGAACAAACCAATCAGCGCCAGATACAGCTTGGAAAACGTGTTCATGCGCGGCACGCCGCCAAGGCTCACCGCCATCGCTCGCGCTTTCAACATGCGCGGGTCGGTTGCCGCCACGCCGGCCAGTTTGAGAGCGAGGTAGGCCTTGACGGTGGCGTTGACCTCCGCCGGGCCGCCGTAATAAATGTTCCACCCGCCGTCGGCCAGCTGCATCCCGAAGATATGGTTCACCGCCTTGCGCTGCCATTCCGGATCGACCTTCCCGTTCCAGTGATGATACGCGACCATGTCCGACACCAAGGTGGAATCCACCATCAACTCGCCGACCCAGTAGCCTTCCGGCTTCTGGATGCTCAATAAATA
>CAZIJO010000209.1:0-10922 GCA_964539515.1 uncultured Bifidobacterium sp.
ACCACCCCGGCAGAGATTTATCGGGCGCTCATCGAGGCCACCGCGTTTGGCGCGCTGACCATCATCAATCGCTTCGAGGAATACGGCGTGACAATTTCGTCCGTGGTCAACTGCGGCGGCATTGCGGAGAAGAATCCGGTCGTCATGCAGATTTACGCGGACGTGACAGGGCGGCCGATGAAAGTCAGCCGTTCGGCGCAGACTTGTGCGCTCGGCTCGGCCATCGCGGCGGCGGTGGTGGCCGGGGCGCACAAGAATTACGCCCTCGCGCAGAAGCGGATGACAGGTTTGAAATCGAAGGTTTACAAGCCGAACGCGAAAGCCCACGCGACCTACCAGCAGCTTTACGCGCTGTATCGGCAGGTCCACGACGCCTTTGGCACAAAGGCGGGCGGCGGCAACCTGTACGGCGTGATGAAACAGTTGATTGAGATTCGCGGGCGGGTGAGGAAATGAACATGGACGCTTAACCTCGAAACACAGGAAACACACAAAAACAAGATTTCATGGCGACCATCATCCACAAGCCGGAGAGTTTTGAAATCATGGGAGCTTGTTTCTAGGTCAAATAATTCGTGCTCGAAAAACTCAAAACCCAAGTTTGCCAGGCAAACCTTGAATTGGTTCGCAAAGGCCTGGTCATCGAAACTTGGGGCAATGTCAGCGGCGTGGACCGCGAGCGTGGCGTCATGGTTATCAAACCGTCGGGCGTTCCTTACGCCGGGATGACACCCAAACACATGGTCGTCATTGCCCTGGCTACCGGCAAGGTGGTCGAGGGTAAACTCAAGCCCAGTTCGGATACGGCGACGCATTTGGCGCTGTATCGCGCGTTTGCCGGCATCGGCGCCGTGGTGCATACCCACAGTCTTTACGCGACCGCTTGGGCCCAGGCGCGCCAGCGCCTCCCCGCCTATGGCACCACCCAGGCGGATTATTGGTTTGGTGATGTGCCGGTGACCCGTCCGTTGACGGCCGCTGAGATCGAAGGCGATTACGAGGCGAACACGGGCAAGGTCATCGTGAAGACGCTCCAAGGCCTGGATCCGCTGCAACATCCCGCGGTGTTGGTGGCGAGTCACGGGCCGTTCACGTGGGGACGAAACGTGGCCGAAGCGGTCCAGCATGCCGGCATTCTGGAATTCGTCGCGCGGTTGAACAGCGAGACCTTGAGGATCAATCCCAAGCTGAAGCCCATTTCGTCGGAGTTGCGCAACCGGCATTTTCTTCGTAAGCATGGGCCGGGCGCCGTTTATGGCCAGCGATGAATAACGGCCGCACAACCGCGTGAGGCGCGAATCCGCGGGTCGATGGGCCCGCAAATCAACAAATCGATGAAAACCAAAATCCGACAATCTCTTGCCGCCCTGACTGGACTGGGGGCGCTGTGCCTGGTAGGCTGCGCCGCCATGCCAGAAGCCAAAATGACCATCTCCCACGCGCCGTTTGGGAATGCGCCGGACGGCACGCCGGTGCAACTTTACACGCTGCGCAACTCTCGGGGCTCCGAAGCCAAAATCTGCAACTACGGCGGCATTGTTACCTCGCTCAAAGTCGCGGACAAACACGGCAAGTTTGGCGACGTCGTCCTCGGCTACGATGATCTCGCCGGTTACCTCAATAGCAGTCCCCACTTTGGCTGCCTGGTGGGACGTTACGGCAACCGGATCGCGAAGGGGAAGTTCACGCTCAACGGCCGGGAATACAAACTCGCGATCAACAACGGCCCGAACTCGTTGCATGGGGGCTTGAAGGGTTTTGACAAGGTCGTCTGGGATGCCCGGATCGTGATCGGGGCCACCGGCCCCGCGTTGAAACTGACCTACACCAGCCGAGACGGGGAAGAGGGTTTCCCGGGGAACCTCAACGTCACCGCGGTGTATGCCATGACCGAGGATAATGAATTGCGGCTGGATTTTACGGCCACGACTGATGCCGACACGGTTCTGAACCTCACCCATCACTCGTATTTCAACCTGGCCGGCCGCGGCGACGTCCTCGGTCATGTCGTCACCATCAACGCCGACAAGTTCACGCCGGTGGATGCGACGATGATTCCAACCGGGGAGTTGCGTCCGGTGAAGGGTACCCCGCTGGATTTTACCACGCCCACGCCAATCGGCGCCCGGATTAACAGCGATGACGAACAGATCAAACTCGGCAACGGTTACGACCACAACTATGTGTTGAACCAGGCCGTGCCCGGCGTATTGACCCATGCCGCGACAGTGATCGAGCCAACCACCGGGCGCGTCATGGAAGTCTGGACCACCGAGCCCGGGGTGCAGTTCTACACGGGCAATTTTCTCGATGGCTCCATCACCGGCAAGGGCGGCTGGACTTATCAGGCGCGCAACGGTTTTTGCTTCGAGCCCCAGCACTATCCGGATTCGCCGAATCAGCCGGCATTTCCGAGCACCGTCCTGAAGCCGGGGGAGACCTTCCGAAATACGATCATCTATAAGTTCACCGTTCGTTGATACCTGAAGCCTGAAACCGTCAATTACCGGTCATGAAAATCAATCCTCGCCTTTCCGCCCTCGCTGCTTTTTGTGTGGGCATGATCGTCGCCGGATGCGGCAAGACCGACATCGCCGCCACGGGTGGCACCGGCAAAAAACTCAAGCTGGCGTTCGTGTCAAACAACGCCTCGAGTTTCTGGACCATCGCCCGGGCCGGGACGGCGGACGCGGTGAAAGAGCTGCCCAACGTTGACGTGGATTTCCGGATTCCGTCTTCGGGCGGCGCCGCCGAACAGCAGCAGATTCTCGATGATCTTCTGGCCAAGGGCATCGACGGCATCGCGGTCAGTCCAATTGACCCGGCGAACCAGACCGATTTCCTGAACAAGGTCGCCGGTCAGACTTTGTTGATCTGCCACGACAGTGACGCTCCGGCCAGCAAGCGGGTTTGCTACATCGGGACGGACAACACCGCCGCGGGGCTCGAAGCGGGCAAGCTCATCAAGGCGGCGCTGCCCAACGGTGGCAAGATCATGCTGTTTGTCGGCACCCTGGACGCCCAGAACGCCAAGGAGCGTTACGCGGGCATCAAGCAGGAACTCGCGGGCTCGAAGGTCGAAATCATCGACGTGCGAACGGATGAAACCGACCGGGCGCGCGCCCAGAAGAATGTCGAGGACACGCTCGTCAAATATCCGGATGTGGCGGCCCTGGTCGGCTTGTGGAGTTACAACGGCCCGGCCATTTTGAACGCCGTCAAGAATGCGGGCAAAGGCGGACAGGTCAAAATTGTCTGTTTCGACGAGGAGGACGATACGCTTGCGGGGGTGGCAAACGATCTGATTTACGGGACTGTGGTCCAACAGCCGTATGAATTCGGGAAGCAGGCGATCACCCGGATGGCCCGGCACCTCGGTGGCGACAAGGCCGCGCTTGCCGGCGGCAAGCAGATCGTGCCCACATTGAGCATCAAAAAGGATAACGTGGCGGAGTTCAAGGCCCGGCTGAACAAGCAACTGGGCAAGTGAACATCGCTTTTTCCCGCACCCCGACCCTCTCCCGTTTCGAAGGGGAGAGGGGGATTTGCCATCGGTTGGCCGGTGAATCGGTGTGGGTTGAAAGTTGGGTGGGCGGTTGCCGGCTTCTCCCTCCCCATGAAGCTCGTATGCCATGACCACCGCCCCCCTCCTTTCCATGCGCGGAATTTCCAAGCGATTCCCCGGCGTGGTGGCGCTTGACGATGTCAGCCTCGAGGTCGGGCGCGGCGAAGTCGTGGCGCTCTGCGGCGAGAACGGCGCAGGCAAATCCACGCTCATGAAAATCCTCGGGGGCGTTTATCCTCCGGACGCGGGCGAAATTCTCGTGGATGGCCGACCGGTCCGGATCAACCACGTCACGGACGCCATGAACCTTGGCATCGCCTTCATCCATCAGGAACTCAATGTCCTCGACAACCTGGACGTGGCGGCGAACGTCTTTCTCGGTCGCGAACCGCGGTCCGGGCCGTTCCGGCTGATCGATCGCAAGAAAATTCACGCCGACACGGCGCCGTACCTTAAACGCCTGGGGCTCGAGATCTCCAGCCATACACGCCTTGACCAGCTTTCGCTCGCCCAGCAGCAGATGGTCGAGATTGCCAAGGCGCTTTCGCTCAATGCCCGCATCCTCATCATGGATGAACCGACGTCCAGCCTCACCCTCGCCGAAACCGAACGCCTCCTCCAGCTGGTGTGTGAATTGAGCGGGCAGGGCGTCAGCGTCATCTACATCTCCCATCGGCTGGGTGAAGTCGAGCACTGTGCCGACCGGGTGGTTGTCCTGCGCGACGGTCGAAACGCCGGCGAGCTGCCCCAGGCCGAAGTCAACCACGACCGCATCGTCGGCTTGATGGTGGGGCGCGAAATCAAAAGCGTTTACCGCGCCCCCACTGCGCCGCCCACCGCGGGCTTTCTCAAAGTGCGTCGCCTGCGCTCCAGCCGCTATCCGACGCGAGACGTATCGTTCGACGCCGGCCAGGGGGAAATCCTTGGCTTCGCCGGACTCGTGGGCGCGGGCCGGAGTGAAATCGCCAAAGCCATCGTCGGTCTCGACCGGCGCGCGAGCGGAGAAATTGTGCTCGACGGCGAACGGCTTTCGGTTGGCAATGCCCGGGCGGCGGTTCAGCGGGGGATTTATCTCGTGCCGGAGGACCGGCGCGGGGAAGGGCTGGTCGTCGGTATGACGGTGCGGGAAAATGTGACCCTGGCTTCCCTGCGCCGCTTTGCCTCCCTCTTCCTGATCCATCGCGATCGCGAGCGCACCGTCGCGGAGGCGCAAATTCAATCGCTGAACATCCGGACGCCCGATGCGGAAACGCGCGTGGTGAATCTCTCCGGTGGCAACCAGCAGAAGGTCGTGCTCGGCAAATGGCTTTCGATGAATCCCAAGGTGATGATTCTCGATGAGCCGACGCGCGGGATTGATGTCGGCGCCAAGGCGGAGATTTACCGGTTGATGCGCGAACTGGCGGCTCGCGGTACGGTGATTCTGATGATCAGCAGCGACATGGAGGAGGTTTTGCACCTCAGCGACCGTGTGGCAGTGATGCACGAAGGCGAGATCGCCGGGGTGCTGGCGCGGGCCGATTGCACCGAGGAAAACATCATGCAGCTGGCCGTGGGAAAGAAGATCGCCGCCGCTCGAACGGCGTTTGCCAGCTGAAGCGCGAAACAGAATGAAAAAAGAAATCGGCATCGCGGTTCTGCTCTTCGTGCTGTGCGCGGTGACGACCATCCTGAATCCCAAGTTCATTTCCCCGGTCAACCTGACCAACACCGCCAACCAAATCGGCATGTATGGGATTTTCAGCCTCGGCCTGGGGCTCGTCATCATTACCGGCGGCATCGACCTCTCCGTCGGTTCGATGCTCGCCTTGTGCGGGGTGCTGCTGTCCATGGCATTGACCGAATGGCACTGGCCCTGGCTGGTGGCCACCGGGGCGGCAGTGTTGTTGCCCATGCTGCTGGGCTGGGTCCATGGCACGCTGATCACCCGGATGAAAATTCAACCGTTCATCATCACCCTCTGTGGCCTGTTGATCTATCGCGGCCTGGCGCGATTTATCGCCCATGACGACACGAAGGGCTTCGGCGACGCGATGGGCTTTGAGGTTTTGCGGGATGCCGCCAAGGGAAAACTTTTGGGGGTGCCGATGCCGTTCATTCTGCTGCTCCTCCTCGCCCTCATCATGTGGTTTGTTCTGCACCGCTCGATTTATGGCCGTTATCTGTTCGCGGTGGGACGCAACGAGGAAGCCACCCGTTTTTCCGGCATCAACACGCGCCGGGTCGTTGCCAGCAGCTACATCATCGCCGGCGTGCTGACGGGCATTTCGGGCGTCCTGTTCGCGTTCTACACCAATTCCGTCTCGCCCTCGACCCACGGAAATTTCTACGAACTCTATGGCATCGCCGCCGCCGTGCTCGGAGGTTGCAGTTTGCGCGGCGGGGAAGGCTCGATCGTCGGCATCCTCATCGGCACGGCTTTGCTGCAGGTGCTGCAAAACCTGGTCAACCTCCTGGGTATCGACAGCTCGCTCAACTACGCCGTCATGGGCACGGTGGTGTTGATTGGCGTTTTGGCGGATCAGGTCTTTCAGGCCCGTGCCGCAAGGAAACTGATGCGACAGTGAGCCGGGCAGGGGATATGGGCCGAATTTGAACCAGCCACCCGGTCGGAGCGGCAACGCTGAAAGGCCCTGTTATTTGTTGTTTATTTCCGGCTGGCAATCAGTGCGATCACACCCATAACCGTCAGCACGCCCAGGATGGCGAAAAAGATTTTGACCCAGCTCTTGGGGTACTGGCCGGCAATGGTGCCGGTGAAGCCGTTGATTACCACCTGAAAACTCCGCGGGCCGTAGTTGTAGGTCAGCAACCATACGGGCACGAGGATGTGCTTGAACGTCTGCCTTGAATAATCCGTATCCACATCCAGATTGCGGTGCGTGTCGCCAGGGACTTGCTGGGCGCAGAGCGCCGTAATCTTGCCATCCATGATTTCCCGGGCGTGCTGGGCGGCATTCACCAGATCGATCTGGTAACGCTCCACCACCCAGCCGGACAGAAATCCGGCGTTGTAGGTGGCGAGTTCCTTTGTCGGAAACGGCTCCACCTTGCGCAACAAATCCGGTTGCACGCCGCGCGAGGCAGGGACGAGTTCGTCGTCGAAGAAATGATCGAGGCTGCCGGAAGACCATTGCCAGCGAATCTTGCGCACCCGCCGCGACTGCCTTTTGCCATTGGCGTCGGTGTAGTATTCCGTCTCGTAGTAATAGTAGCCCGATTCCGCCGTCCAATCGGCATGCACCTGGGCGTCGAACGTCCAATAAGGGATGTATAGCCCCTTGACCGTGTCGGTCAGCGCGGCGCGCTTGAGCTTGTTGGGGGCGAACCACCGGCTGCCATACCACCCGCGGATGCTTTCCCGCACCTGCGTTTCGCTGATTCGGGCGGGCAGCAAACTCTCCGGACGGAACGCTTCCTTGATCTCCGCGTAGGGCACAAGCGCCGCCGAGCCGCAGAAATCGCAGCGCTGCCCGACGCGCTCGGCATCAAACACCGAGATGGCCTGACAACTCTGGCATTTGACGGAAGTCTTCTTCGCCTGCCAGCCGCGTTTGTCATCGGGAATGTTGCGAATCGCCGCGACCAGGTCGTGCTCTTTGATGACCTGTTCGCCCGCGGCATTGAGCTCCATCTGCGCCGGCGACGTCGTACCACAAAACGGGCAGATGAGGGATTGCTTGGCCGGATTCCATTCCGCCGCCGCCCCGCACGCCGGGCAGGAGAATTTCTTTTGTGCGGTTGCGCCTTGGGTGATCGGTGGTTGGTCAGCCATAGAAACCGGAAATCTAGCTCAGGAGGTCAGGTGCAGGCGGCAGTGGAATCGACGCCGGGCGAATGCTGCTTGGTTCTCCGCCCCGCCAAAGGAATCCCAACGGGATTCCATCGTCCAGCCCGGGGTTGCCGAGCGTGCGAGGCTACCCGGGGTAGCTCCCGCACGCTCCACAACTCTGAAAGAGTTGCATCAATCCAAAACGTACCGTTCATCAAATTCGATCTCATATCGTCGCAACAATTCCCGGAACTCGTCTTGGAGCGAGACCTTCCGATGATGCTCCTCCTGTCCAGCAATGTAATTTCTCACCGCCTCGACCTGCGAAAACCCGATAGAGAAAATGCCGTAGCCGTTCTGCCACGCGAAATCATCCAGATCGGAGCTTTTCGTCTTAAGCCAGAGCGATGAACCGCGTTTAACTTCCTTGACCATTTCGGAAGCCTGGCAGGTGCGTGAAAGCGTTGAGAGCATGTGCACATGATCCTCCACCCCACCGATAATCAGCGGCTGGCATTCGTGGTTCGTCAGGATGCCGCCCAGGTAGCGATGCAATTCCTCCCGCAGCGCCTTGTCGCGGAGGAACGGGCGGCGGTCTTTGGTGGAGAAAACCGTGTGAACGAGGATCTTGGCGAGTGATTGGGGCATGCGTTCCAACTCCTTCAGAGTTGGTGAGTGGTTTGGGCGATTACCCAGCGTAGCCGCTGCGCGTCAACGCTGGGCTGGATGATTCCAATCCCGTTGGGATTGGTTGCTTGGCCATCCGGGTAAATTCCAACGTAGCGAGGGTCGGTTACGCCATTTTCCCGGGATTTGGTTGCGTCGTCATCGGAGTGAATCCCAAAGGGATTCGATCTTCCAGCCCAGGGTTGCCGAGCTTGCGAGGCTACCCTGGGCCTCAGCCCCGTGATCCGCAACTCTGTAAGAGTTGCATCAGACCTGAGAATCGGATCGGGAATCCCAATGGAGCTCGCTCCCGAGAACCATGGTTGCGAGGAACGAGCTACCGTGGGTAATTCGTAGGATAAATTTACCAACCCAAACGGCGTTGAAGCGTTCGGTTCACCGCTGATGCAACCCCGTCGGGGTTGCCGACCAATTGGGAACGGTTTCCCAGGGTAGCCTCGCAAGCGCGGCAACCCTGGGCCGGATGAGGCAATCCCGTTGGGATAGTCGTGGACCTGACTGCCGGGATTCCATTCCGCCGGTGCCCCGCACGCCGGGCAGGTGAACTTCTTTTGAGCCATGGCCTCCATGCGGGATGAATCAGGGTGTGGGCTTAATTCTTTTGCACGAACCGCTTGATGCACTCGGCAAAGTTTGACGTGTAAGGCTCCAACGTGTTCTCCTCATGACGCCACCAATAAACCGGATAATCCCCGCCTTTGATGGATACATCGAATAAATAGCAATCACCAAAATCGGTTGCGGCAAACATCACGCCGTCCACTTTTGCGTCTTCGCTATCCAATCCTGCGTTCTTGCCACGGCGATACTCCTTGAAGTCCAGTTTGTTGGGCGGAAGGACGGTAGTGAGGGTTACCTCAAGGCCGTTCACGTTTTTGAACGATTTGACAATGCACTTGGTGATGAACTCCTGATAATCCCGGGGCAGCGTGATGCCATGCTTTTTCTCCACGGCGGCGAAATCAACCCGCTTGACTCCCTTGGCTGCATTTCGCTTCAAGAACAGCTGAAACCACTTCTGTGTAGCCTTTGAAACTTTTTCAGCAGTGGACTTGGACGCCTCCACCAAACCATGTCTAGCCAAAAGTTTAAGCTTTTCCTCGATCCAAGCTTCGTCGGAAGGCGACGGCTTGACATCATCAAAAAAACCACTCAGTTGCCCCTTTACCCGCGCGTGTTTCAATAATTGCTCCAAGCGAACTGAAAAATAGAGTTCCCGCTCAATGCCCAACCGCGCCCAGCGCCCCTTATGAGTGGGCGGCTCAATATGTGGGCATCTCTGCGACCACGACAGAGGCGGAAGTTTGCTCTCTTGTGTGCGATAACGATTAATCGCCTCGAGATCATCCTCTGCAGTTCCACTACATCGCCAATCCAATGTTTTGAAAACATCAATGCCACCCGAATCGAAGTGGCTCATTCTTTTCCACACTTTGCTCTGATCGCGAGCCCAATCCTTCGATTCGCGACATTTAGAGCAAAAAGGTGCAGGCGCTTTTGGAACGTGTATATCCAGTATTTTTGTCGGCACAGCCAACCACCAAGGAGCAGTCTTTTTACTTTTCCGGTCGGCAGCGGCGTGAAAGGTGCAGACTCCAGGCACAACCAATTCGAGTATGCGCCGCGTGCGCTCACGGACCAGAAAGTTTCCCATTTCAGCCGGCCAGGTCTCAGCAGGAGAGTCGATCCCTTTGGCCAAAAGATACGGTTTTGGAATATAATCAATATCAGGAAATGTACAGTGTGAACATCTGATCGGTAATGGGTTTACCGGCTTGGCGTAAGCACCGGTGCCAACTTTATCAAGTCTGCTATCCGGCCCGGTCATGTAGTTACATCTGGTAATTATTTTGCTCATGGGCTCGCCTCATGTGGAATTTTGCCCCAAAATTAGTGCTTTAAGAACTCCTCCAGTGCGGCTTTGGTCACGCGCCACGTCGAGCCGATCTTTTTGCCTTTGAGTTCGCCCTTTTCCAGCGTGGCTAGTACGTCGGTTTCGCTTACGCCGAGAGCTTTGGCGACATCGCTCGTTCCGAGTAACTCAGGGATTCCACCACCGGTCGGAATACCCGGCGGCACTGTCCCGGCTGCCGACGGGGTGGTTTGTGGTGCACCAATCGCGGCCATCATTTGTTGGCCCATCGCCAGACCGGCGCCCAATCCAGCCGCCGTGCTGGCCATGCCCGCGCCTTCGCCGCCGCCCTTGGTCATGCCTTCGGCCATCTGGAACTTCACGTAGTCGTTCAAATTGCCAATCGCCGCCATGCTGCTGCGTTTGTCGATCGCCTGTTCGACTTCCGGCGGCACGGACACGTTCTCGACAATGAAACTGCTGATCTCGATGCCGTATTTGCTGACGACGGCGGGATTTATGGCTGGAAGCAATGCCTCGCCCAGTTCGGCGTAACGCGATGCCACGTCGAGCACCGGGACTTTGGATGAAGCCAGCGCGTCAGTGAACACGCTGACGATGCGCGAACGCATGGTGTCGGCGAATTCGTCGAGCCGGAATTGATGGTCCGTGCCGGCGACTTCCTTGAGGAAGGTTTTCACATCCACGACTTTGAAGTCGTAGATGCCATAGGCGCGGGCGCGGACGATGCCGAAATCCGCGTCGCGCATCATGATGGGATTGGCCGTACCCCACTTGTTGCCGGTGAAGAGCCGCGTGTTGACGTAATAGATGTCGGCTTTGAAGGGCGATTCAAAGCCGTACTTCCAGCCCTTGAGCGTCGAGAGAATCGGGATGTTGTCGGTGGTGAGCGTGTGTTTGCCCGGGCCAAATGTGTCGCCGAACTGGCCGAGGTAGATGAACTGTGCGGTCTGCGATTCGCGCACGATGAGTTGCGCGCCGCGTTTGATTTCCTTGTCCTCGTCCGGGAAGCGCCACGAGAGCGT
>CAZIJO010000210.1:0-10915 GCA_964539515.1 uncultured Bifidobacterium sp.
CAGGCACATGATGATGGCGGCCACGGCCAGCAATTCGCCAAAAATGACCAGATCGTGCAGTTCCTCGTTGTTGTAGATATAGACGGGAATCACCATCATGACGGCGGCCGCAGCCACGCCGACCAGAAAGGTGAAGTTCGCGATATAAACGCCCCAGGAAACTTCATCGCTCATCCCGGTCGTGATCAGGCCGTGGGCAAGTTGCTTGCAGTAGGCGTTCAGGCCCAGCAGACAGAACACGGTAAGTGCGCCCATCCAGGCGTAATAACGCCCGTCGCCAACGAACGCAATGCGGGCGCAGCGCTGGAGAAAGGTGAAATAGTTTTTCGTCGCCTGGATCATACGTCGAAGTAGTAGAAGAACCGCGGTGACGTTCCCACTTCCTCTTTAAGCTGGATGAAGACCCGTTTGGTGCGGAGGATGTAGGCGACTTCGCTATTCGGATCGAGAATGTTGCCAAACTTCCGCGCGCCGGCGGGACAAACTTCAAGACACGCGGGGTATTTTCCCTGGCGCGTGCGTTGGATGCAGAAATGGCACTTCTCCATGACCCCCTGCTTGCGCGGCCGGTTGCCGAGGTAGGACATCTCGGGGTTGATCCGCTCCTTCGGAATCGAAGGCTGGGTGAAGTTGAACCGGCGGGCGAAGTAAGGACACGCCGCTTCACAATAGCGACAGCCGATGCACCAGTCATAATCAATCACCGTGATGCCGTCCGTTTCCTGCCACGTGGCGTGCACGGGACAAACCTTGACGCACGGCGGGTTCTCGCACTGCTGACATTGCACGGGCATGTAGAAGAAATCCTTTTCCGGCACTTGCGGCGGGTCGTAGTGGTGCGCGGCCTTTTCCATATCCAGCGAGCCATGCGGCATCTTTAACACCCGGATGTATTGAATCTCCGGGTTGCGCGACTGGTTGTTCTCCGCGACGCACGCATGGACGCATTTGCGGCAGCCGATGCAGCGGGTGAGGTTCAGGCAGTAAACGAACTCGACGCCGTCCATTGGCTTGTAATCGCGCACGTGGGGGCGCAAGCCGTATTGCTGCTCGACCTCATCCGCGATGCGCTGGAGAACCTTCGCCATGTCGGCGGGCGTCATTTCCTTGTAATACTTCTGCAGGAACTGCTCGGCGGTCGGAAAATCCCGCATTTCCATCAGGGGCTTCAAACTCGCCGCGAGTGCGGCCAACCCGCTGGTCAACACCGCCGAAGTGCGCAAAAAGCTCCGGCGGTTTATGCCTGGTTCGGCCAGGCCAGCCGGATTGGGAGCGGGCGCGTTCATATCAGGGCTTGGTCTCGGCATGGGCAACCGGCGTTTCGGCGCTGCGCAGGGGATGCGGGCCGGGCGCCGGTGGACGGCCGGGGAATTTCGGAGAGTGCGGGTTGTGGCAGTTGACGCACTGTTTGCGGTCAAATTCGCCGCGGGAACGATCCCAAAAACCGCTGGTGCGCCCATGCACGCCGGCTTCCCAATCGCGATACGTCGGGCCGTGGCAACTGCCGCAGAGAGGTGTGCTGTTCGCAAGCTTCAACTCGTGCTTGTCGCGCGTCTGCAATTGTTCAAGATTCAGCTCATTGTGGCAGTTGAAGCAGTTGTTGTTGCGTTCATGGCTGCCGTGATGCATCACGATGTTGGCGTGTTCCTTGGGCAGGATGAGGTTTTGATTGGTATCGTACCGCAGCGGCGGGGGGATGCCTTTTTCGTGACAGGCGTAGCAATCAAAGTCGGACAAATCCTCGTTCGCCCGGATGAGGTCCGCGTAGGACTGGCGGGCGGTGGCCGTGTCCAGGAAGTTGGTGTCCACGAGCGAAATCGCGGGCGAAACCGGCGGCCGGCCCCACAGATTCCCCAGAAACGCCGCCGTCAGCAGGGCAAAGCCGACGGACAACAGCAACAGGACTTTCGTTGTATTGGCCTCAGACTTCACAAACTCTCGTTGGTTGTTCTGGGGTCCCGGCGAGAATTCATCGCGCGGGCGGAATTCAGATGTCACCCCGGTTGTCCGCGTGGCGGTGCGGCACATGGCCCGCCGTGGGCAGCCGCTCGGAGAGAAACAGCTTGATCAACACCGTCAGGATGATGAAGGGCAGGCTGAGGAGGACCAACCCCATGAGCCAGCCTTCCACGCCGGCAAACTCCAGCTTGTAACTCATGACCCCGCGCAGGCTCTTCGAGAAAAACTGCCCGCCCATCACCACGTTCCAGCGCATCGCGAACACGCCCAGGAGAATGAACGCCGCGCAGGTGAAATAAATCCGCTTGCGGGCGATTTCGGGAATGTGTCGGCGCAACAACTGGATGACCCCGAGCAGCAACAACGGAATCAACGTGCCCACCAGCACCTGGCCGATGCTCAACGTGTAAAACAAACGCTGGCTTGCCATGTATTCCATCACGTGGAAGCCCTCCTCGGCCGAGTAGGCGCGATGAACCCAATCCAACGCCTCCACGGTGAAATCAATCACCAGCGCGTAAAACAGAAACATGCCCATCATATCCAGGCAACGCATGTCCACCGTGCGCCGGCGCACCCAGGTCAGGAACATGTAATTGAAAACGCACAGCGCGATGCCCGATACCACCGCCGAAAGGATGAAGATGATCGGCATAAGCACATTGCCCCACCAGGGATTGGCCTTGATCGAACCGAAGATGAAACCGACATAGCCGTGCAGCAGGAACGCCGAAGGGATGCCGACGATCGAGATGATCCAGCCCAGCTTGAGGTCGAGGGCGACGGCTTTCTCGGAGGTGTCCGTCACGCCCAGCGTGAACGCGCGATAGATGATGCCGGGCAGGCCCGGCGTGGTTTGCGACCAATTGACGAAATCCTCCCGGTAATCAAACCACAATTCCAGCAGCAGCACCGCCATGAGATACCACGCATACACGAAGCCAAAGATTGCCATCGGCGACGTGAGATGCGGGGTGATCATGATCTGGAACGAGCGTTCCGGATGGCCGAGGTGGAACAACAGCGGCAGCGTGGCGCACAGCATGAACGCCAGCGCCGTCAGCAGCGACAGCCGATAAACCGGCTCCAGCGGTTTGACCCGGAAGACGCGGACCAGGGATGCCATGATGAAGGCGCCCGCCACCAATCCGGTGATGTAAGGATAGAGGACGATGAGGAAGCCCCACAGCGGGTGCGTGCCTGATTCGTTCGGATAAACAAAGCCCTCGAAGCGGGGTGCGGCTTCGACGATGGCATTGGTGATTTCCAGGGACATGTTAGCGGACCTCCTTGTCCAGATTCGCGTACATTACGCGGGGCTCGGTGCCGAGATGCGGCTTCAAGGAAAACACCTTGTTCTTCTGGATGAACGCCTGGATCGGGTCATCCGGCACGGGGTTCTTCAAGTCGCCAAAGATGCGCGCCTCCGTCGGACAGATTTCCACACAGGCCGGCTTCAAGCCCCGCGTGATCCGGTGGTAACACAACGTGCATTTCTCCGCCGTCTTGGTTTCCGGGTTCAAAAAGCGGCAGCCATACGGGCAGGCCTGGATGCAGAAGCCACAGCCGATGCAGTAATTCGGGTCCACCAGGACCGCCCCATCCGGCGTGTCAAAAGTTGCCCCCACCGGGCACACCTGGGTGCAAGGCGAAGACTCACAAAGATTGCACAGCTTCGGGACGAAGAACGATTTCAGGATCTCTTCGCGCGGAACAACGGTGGGGGCGAACCCGTCGCGCCCGCCATTCGGCGAATCCACCAGCACCTCTCCGCGCGGGTTGTCCGCCCCGGGTTTCGGTTTTTTGATGATATAACGCTCAATCCAGGTGCGGAAATAATGGGCGGCCTCCGGCACATGGTTTTCCTTTTTGCACGCGTCCACGCACAGGCCGCAGCCAATGCACTTGTCCACGTCAAAACACATCAGCCATTTATGTTTATGCGGATCGTAGCCGTTAGGCGCGCCGGAGGCGGCGAACACTTTTTGCACGGTCGCCTTGGCCGCGCGCGCGGCCGGGGCGCTCAAGAGACTGGCCAGCGCCCCCGTTACTGCGCCGAGCATCCGTCGTCGGGTAAGATCAAATTTCATGGCACCTCGTTCGGTTGGTGGGGCACGTGACATTCCGTGCATTTCTGCCCCGTGTAGTGGTTCTTGACCGTGATCTGGTGAAACCACGCCGGGCGGGACGGGTTGGCTTCATGGCAGCGAATGCAATGGCTGCCGGTAAGTTTTATCGGGGTGATGTCCGGGTTCGCCGCGTGATCCTGGCTGACGCCGTGGCAGGCCTCGCACGAGAGCGTCTTATGTTCCGCCTTGGCGAGCTTCTGCAGAACATCGGAATGGCATTCGTCGCAGGATTTTTTACCCGCAAAAACCGGCGCGCGCGAGGCCGCCTCCTCGAGCGCCGCCCCGCGGTAGTATCCGTATTCCCCAAACGATGCCGGGGTCAGGAGTTGTCGCGCAATAAAGTACGAAACAATGATCCCGATGGTCAGCAGCACCAACCGAAATATCTGTGGCGGCATTTTGAACAGGCCCATAGCGTCGGCTTTCTCTATTTGCGAGCGGCGCCGGCTGGTCCCTCAGCCCTCCCAGCCGGACGGAGCTCATACTCATTCTGTGTCCCCCGCACGAACGATCCGGGCGCCCCACCGCCCCGACCGAAACCAGACTATTTCTTGAAACTGCGGACCTGCTTCACGAGCGCCTTGATGTCGTCATCGGTCAAACCCTCGGCGGCTTTCATCTGGGTTTTGCCCTCTTTGTCTTTCAATCCTTCCTTGATCGCCTTGAAGGCGGCTTCGTCGGTAAAAGCATCCTGGACCTTCGCTTCGGTGAGATCCTTGATGCCGAGTTTCTGGCCCATCTTGGTCTGGCTTTTGCCGTCCGCGCCGTGGCATTTCGCGCAGCTCTTTTCATAGTTCGCCTTGGCGTCGGCGGCAGAGGCCGAAAGCAGCGCCGCCGAGGTGACGGCCAGGGTCATTAACAGGAGTTTCTTCATGCGGTATGGTGGTTGATGGTTTGCTATGCGTTTTTTGCTGAGAAAACGAATGAACTCAACTCCCCGCCGGTCGTTCGCATCAGGTGAACAAATACTTGCGCTGGAAATCGCGGCTGGCTGATTTGATTTCATCGCTTTCATGTGACCACCATGAAACTTCCGAGCCCGGTCGGCTACGCCGAAATTGCCATTTACTACGCTTCGATTACTCGACAAGCGAGTGGGGGAATTGCCGTGGGGCGGGCGCCGTCAAAAGCGGTATTGCAGGCTGGAGTAAACCACGTGCGCGTCGTAGTCGTTGTTGCCGCCGGAGGGCTCGTCGTTGGCGTGGTAGTAGCCGTAGCGGAGGGTCGCACGCAGATTCTTCGTGAGCCGGCGTACCAGGGTGGCGGTGATGGCATGTTCCTCGGCCCCGGCCCCATAAGAAATGTAGATCGGATTGGGCGCGTAATAATTGTCCGCCTGGTAATAGGTGTAACCCAGGTTCAAATCGGTCTTGTCGTCGAGGGCCAGACCCGAGTTGAAATTCACCGTCCAGTAGTTGTTCTGCGCATTGAGGATCGCCTGCGTGTAATCGGCGGCCGGCGTTTCGGTCTCACTCAGCACGTAATTGAAGCCGACCTGCAGGTAGAGCCGCGACCAGGGGGCCCAGCTGATATTCTGGGCGATGATCTGACTGGTCATCTTGCCACTCTCTTCCTCACTCAGCGTGGAGATTGGATCCGGGGTGGTGTGAATGGTGGACCACTGATACTCGTAGCGGGTAACGAGCGTGACATTCGGAAGCGGACGCAGAGTCAGGCGGGTGTTGCCATCGTAGGTCTCGAAATTCTGCATCACGAGGTACGCCGGATAACGATTGGCGCTGTTGTTAATCGTGCTGTCGAGGCCGTTGTCGTAATCGTAATTGTTGTTTTTGTAGTAGCCGCCAATATCAAGCGTGACCCGGCGCGTGGGATACCACCGGGTGCCGACGAAATACTTCTGGAAAAAGCGGCGGTCGTCCGTCTGGCGCGCGACGGGCAGAACGCCGATGCCGTTGACCTGGCTCAGCCCGCCAATTTCGCTCAACTCCCCTTCGCCTTGGGTCCATTCGCCCCCCGCGTAATACACCCAGTTGGTCACGCCGGAGTAGCGCAAGTCCAGGCGCTCACGCACGTCCATCAGATTCCCGTCGCTGTCGGCGGCAAAGGGTTGCGTGTCGAGGCCCAGCGTCCCGATCCCGCTGGAATTTCCGTCCCAGTCACGCTTCTGTACCCGCACCGACGGCACAATGGTAAAGTGGTTCAGCGGCAGGGCCATCAAGTTGAGATTCAGAACGTTCTCGGTCATCTGAGAGCTGCCGACCAGATTGGTATAGCCCAAGCCATTGCCGGCGTTCGGCGTGTAATTCACGTCAAAGTCATCCCCGTAAATGCGGCTGCCGGAAAGATCGTTGTCCAGGTTGACGAACATGTAACCGGCGGAAAAGAACAGGTTCTTCTTGATCCAGGTCTCGCTGAAGGCATGGACATTGAACATGTCATAGGACACGCCCTGGCGGTCGGTGATTTTGCGATCCTGCGGGACGCCGCTCACGGGTGGCTCCCCGGGATACTGCGAAATCTTGAGGGCGTTGTCGAAATCACCCGTTTCGTACCGTACTCCCAAGCCGAAGTCCGTGGCCTTGATGCGATGCTTGGCATCCAATTCGAAGATGTCGCGCTTCTCGTCAATATCGTAAAAGCTCGGCGTGAGGTTGCGCGTCGGTCCGATGAGCATCGAATGCGTCGGCCCCCAGATGGTCGAACTTTTCTCCCCGTCCCGGTACAGGTGGCTGTATTTGAAGTTGACGTTCGGTTTGCCCTTGGGAATCCAGCCGCCCTCGAAGGTGATTTCACCCCGATCGAGCGCCAGCGCATCGTCCGCCAACGGGTACCAGGCATCGTCCGGCGGATAATAGCCGCCGTCGCCATTGTACCACGTGCGAAAATTCTCAAAGTTGAACCGCAAGAAATAGGCTTCCTCCTTCTTGAGACCGAGACTCAGCCCATAATCGTGGACGTTGAAAATGCCCCGGCCATCGAGGGTAAAAAGCGTGTTCGTCGCCACCGGCAGCTGGAAGTGGAGGTCCTGGATGCCGCCGAATGCGCCTTGGGACAGATGCCGGTCCTGCTCCGCCTGGGCCTTATTACCGCCGGGGATCAGCCCTCCGGCGGAAAGTTCAATCCAGTTGCTGTAAGTATTGGTGCCGCCCTCGAATACGGAATTATCCGGCTCCTCCGCCGCGCGCGCGACTCCGATGCCCACCAGCAGCGCCGCCCCCACAACATATTGTCCCGGCAGCAGCCTCCGTGATCGCCGCCCCGCTGGGTTCTTCATTCGCGATTTTTTTTTCATCGGCGTTCGGGTTGCGAGTTAGAAGCGGAGCGACGAATTCACGCGGGAACCGTGGACCGCCTCGTGGCAGCCTGCCGTCCAACAGGTGCCCTGCTGCACGCGCACGGTGTGGTCCGAGCCCCCGATCAAAAGCTGGCCGCCCCGGATCTGTTGGAAATGGCACTTCAAGCACAGGTTTGAGTCCCGCACCGTCAGCATCTTGGCGTTGACTGTACCATGTGCCCCGTGACAGGTGGTGCAACCTTCCCGCATGGCTTCGTGTTCAAACACATGCGGTCCGCGTTGCGCCGGGTGGCACTGGAGACAACCATCGTCCTGCGCCCGAAGCGCGGTGCTGCCGCTCTTGTTCGCAAAACCCTTGTGCGGCGAATGACATTCCGTGCAGGTCATTTTGCCTTCGGGCAGAGGATGGTGATTCGGCAGGGCGAACTGGCCGCGCACGTCCGCGTGGCATTGGAAGCAGACCGCTTCCGTGGCGCGGGGCACAGGGGTGGTCAGCAGACCGCCGAAATTGTTCGCCACGGGACGACCCGCCGTGAAGCTGTTCGGCGGTTTTACCTCGCCGCCGGAATCTGAGTGCAGGCTGGCCGGGCCGTGACAGGATTCACATCCGGCTTCGAGGGCATTCGGGCCTTCGGCGATCAGCCGCGCGTGGTCGGCAGTCGCGAAATCCCGGTAGATTTCTTCATGGCACTGTTCGCATTCCTTCGAGCCGATGTATTTCGCGCCGGGCACATTGGGCAGCATCACGAGGGTGCGGCTGCCGGTGCGGCACGAAATGACGGCGAAAGCAAGGAACACTGCTGAGGCGAGCAATATGCCCGAGCCCCGGCCGGCGGTATAAACCCACTGGGCGGCCGTGCGGCGACTCGCGATGAACCGCTTCCAGAATCGGTCTGACAGCAGCTTTGTCATTTGGCTATGCGTTAAGTTATTCATCCAACTCCTGCTGGACCCAGTCGCGGGCGGCATTCAACAGTTTGAACGCGTGACTTCCGTTGTGGAGGCCGTAACTACCGTCGTAAAGCACCAGATACAGATTGAAGCGGGCCATTTTGATGGTATCCGGGATGAGCGCTTGCCCCGCTTCGTTTGGCCCCACGCCACCAGGGGACAGATCACCTGGCCGGGTGTATTCCCAGGACCGCACACCGTAATTGGTGCGCAAGACCTCCGGGGCCTTCGTTAGTGCCCATTGGTCCAGTTTATCCTTCACCGCTTGCATTTGATCCTCGTAGATTCCCCGCCAGATGCGGACGCTATCCTCATTGGCCCCGCTGCCATGGCACCCCACGCAGGCGTCATAGGAAGTGACCGTAAACTTGTGACCACTGACCGCCGCAACTTCAGGCGGTCCGTGCTGGTACTCCCCGGTCTGCATATGACAGGTCACGCATTGATTTGTGACCAGAAGCAAATTGCCGGAGTTGTCGGATAGGAACTCGGTTCCGGCATGGGCCGCAGGTCCACTGCTGACCCCGGCCGGCAGCACGCCCACCGTGCCAAGCAAAATGTTGTACTGCGGCGAGTGATGCGGCGGGCTGCCCGAGTTCGTCCACGTCGCGCCGCGGTGATTATGACACTGGGCACAGAGGTTTATGTTCGGATTATATTTGCTCGCAAAATTGTCCGTCGTGGCGAGGTAGAAATCGTTGGTTGAGGACATCGACTGACGCAGTTGGTTGGTGTACAGGAGGCCCGTCATCACATTGGTCCACACCTGATTCGCATGCGGGTCGTGGCAGACGGCACAGGTGATGCCGACGTTGGCGTCATTGGTCAGGGTGGTGGTAATGGTGTTGGTGGGAGTGCCATTTATTAATGCCAGCCGGGCCGTTCCCGAGTGACACTGGCCGCAACGGACGATTCGATCCGGGCGGTTCATATCCGCCACCACGGCGAAGTGGCCGCTCGACTTCCATTCGTCGTACGTCGGATTGTGCGCTCCATTGTGACATCCACCACAAACCTGGCCGGCGATGTCGGCGCGCGGTCGCGCCGTCAAATCACCCGGGTTGGCCGCATGGTTCGCGGCCGGACCATGGCAATTCTCGCATTGCACCCCCGCTAGCTGGGGCGTCGCCCGCTCGCTAACAAATCCAGTCGGCAAGCTGTAGCCAACTGTGTGACAGGGGAGGCAGCTGGGGTTGTTTTCTTGATGGGCGAGCTTCAGGGTCTCGAACGCGCGGGCGTGCCGGGTGTTTTGTTCAACGGTATGGATGGACTCGTGGCATTCCAGGCAGGCCGGCGCCCCGGCGTATTGCGGCGATGGACCTAACACCCGGAAGAAGCCGTTGCTGCTTAGGGTGGTGATATTGGTGGTCCGGTTGAGGTTCGGGCTGCCGAACTTCTGCCACACCGCACCAGTAAGCTCAGACTTTTGGTAAAGTTGATAGTACCCCGGGGGCCCATCCCAAGTGATCTTCGCGAAATTGCTGCCGCGCTCGATGCCGGTCATCACTGGCAGACCCGGCATTCCGCCGGGGACCGTAATGCTCAAGTGTTGCACCTCCGCTGCTCCGGCCGGCGAACCGGCCAGGCATAACGCAATCAAGGCCCGCATCAGACCGGACTTAGGTTTGCCCTTTTGCATTGCTTGGATGCTAAACTGCGCTTGTGGTTGCGCTCGCCCTATCTTGTCGTTGTCGTGGCTTTTCTTGTCATGTCACCTCAATTATTGCAAGGCTCGAAATCAGCGAGGTGCAACAAAAGCATGCTTAATCTCAAGAAATGCGCAGCCGGAAGCACCTCCGCGCAGTTACTACTTGTGTGGTGAAACCGGCCAGCTCCAAAAAGGGGCGCCAGCCGCTTCGCCTGATGGAGAATGAACTGGATGCAACCGAGTCGGAGGCTTACGATACCCGACGGAAAAATTTTGCGACGGCGCACACCCCGGTCCGCCGACATGCGCAACGCCGCAGGTCCTGGCGGGCTGCCACATTCAATGCACTAATCCGATCCCGCCGGCCGAACTTCCGGACCCGGGGTTGCTTGGCGGGCGTAGTCTCTGAAGAAAGAATGATCATGAAAGTGATGACTGAGAGAAACGATTGCAAATCGGGCACAAGCCAACCCTCCCATTCGGCGGGCCGCGTGAGTTTGATTTTTCTCGCTGCGCTCGGACTTGTGCTCGCGGGCGGCGGCCTTTGGTATGCGCGGCAAAGCAAACTGCGGCCAGCGGAAGCCGTCGAGGTGCCGGCGGCGGGCGGCGTCTTGTCCGAAGCCACAATTAATATTCTCGCCGGCCTCGAAACTTCAGTTGAGCTTCGCTTGTTTGCACCCGCGGACGCCAGCACATTGCCGGACGCGCTGGGCGGTTATTTGGCCCGGGTCGAAAGTTTACTGGCTGAATATGAGCGCGCCGCTGCCGGCAAAGTACGCTTGCTCAAGCGTGATCCGCAACGTGATGCCGCCGCCAAAGCGGCGGCGGGCGCGGTGGGAGTGGTGCCGTTCGCAAGCGAGAATGGCGAGATTGTCTATCTGGGACTGTCGGTCGCCAATGGCTCGCGAAGCGAGACCATTGCCCCGCTGGTTCCGGAATGGGAAGCCGCCCTGGAGTCGGATTTGAGCCGCG
>CAZIJO010000211.1:0-10896 GCA_964539515.1 uncultured Bifidobacterium sp.
CGTGGGGTGCGGCGCGGGAGGTGCACGGGGGCTCGGGGTATTGGTCACAGGACAGTGCGGTGCAAGTGCTGAGCCTGGGAGAAATCTCCGCGACGCAAATCCAAGTGCGCTGGCCGGGGGGGAAAGTGACGACGAACGCGGTGCCCGCCGCCGCCCGCGAAATCCGGGTCACCGCCGCGGGGAAACTGGAGAAACTCCGGTAACCGTCAGCCGCGGGCCGCGCCATCCTTGCCGCCTGCTATTTGATTAGCCGATAAAATCGGCTGGCCCCGGAAAAGTCGTTCGAAATGATATACTGGGCCTGGTAGATGGCCGGTGTGCCGGTGACGGTCATCCAGCTCATCGGGGAGGAAAGCGTCGCAGCACTTTGCAGCGTGTAACCAACTTGGGAGGAAGGCCACGACACCGTAAAGCCTGTGCCGCCGGGACGCAAGGTGAGCCGCGGGGCTGACTTCGCCAGCGTGACATGTACAAGCTCGATGCCATTTGTCTGCCCCAGATTCCGGCTGTACTGCTTGTCGATGGGATTGTTCCAATGTTCATGCACACCCAGGCTGGCCATGCCGGATGCGTCTCGTTCAGGATCGTAAAACGTGCCGGAAGCCGGGCTGTTCGCCAAAGCCGCTTCGTGGAGGTAATCTTCAGCGCCACCCTGAAGGCTGTTGGTCGCGCCGGTGCCGTTATTTACCACGTCGGGCCATTCCTTTAACAAAAAATCATAGCACACCGAATCGATGGCCACCGGATCTTGTGAAATAAACAAGCTCGAAGGCCAATCGCTATTCGTCCCATTTCCAAACGGTGCCGTTTTCCACGGGTAAGGATGCGAGTCCCAATAGTACCCGCCGAAAAGGCCGTCAACGAGATACAACAGCGTCTTGCCGCCCAGATTGCGATGTCCCATCAAATCCACAATCGCTCGGTAATGGCCCATGCCTGGACTCCACCCCGCGTTAGGCAGGCTCAGGTGCATGTTGTAGTAATTTAGCGCCTGCCCATTCAGCTTGCCCTCGGGCGTGCGTTTCAGTGCCCCATACAAATTCTTTCCGCAAACCGTTATACCTGACGAATGCCCTTTGAGAATCGCAAAGTTGATCAGGTAATCCGCCTCCGCGAAAGGAACGGGAATGTAGTCCTGTAACTTGCCGTTGGCGGCAGTGGTGCTCCAATAAAGTGGCACTTGGGAAAAAACCGTCAGCGTCCGGCCGGCGTACCCGAAGATGTCAAAGTAGTGAACGTTTGGAAATTCGGTGTGCAACGCGTTCCAAAGGTACCCCGGGAACAGCGCGGTCGGATCGCCCATGCTGATGTCCTGCTGGGCGAATCCCACGACATAGACCAGGTGCCGCAGCAACGACAGGAGCATTTGCGGCGAGTTGTCAATGCGGTTGAGGTTGCCGGTTTTTTCGCATGTGGTGGTGTTGCAGTCGCTGCCGTTGTTGCAGGTGGTGAGATTGATTTTGATGGCGATCTTTTCCCCCGCTTGATACCCGCGATCGCCGCGGTTCTGGCTTGTGTTGAAGGACCTGAAGAGCTTGTCCCAAGCCGCCGCTTCGGTGGTTTCGCCGGTGAGTCGCCGGACAGCCTCGGACATCATGTCTTCAACGACGGCCAGATCGGTGTGGTTGCTGGCATACCAGCGCTCCGGGGAAGACCAACCGCCCCATGATGTGGCGTCCGGAGCGTGGACCCAAACGACCCGCCCTGGAAAAATTCCCTTGCCGACACCAATCGGCCCGTGCGGTGGGTTGTCCGCGCGACTCGTGGATTCCGGTAGAGTCCGCAAGGCGAGCGCGACGCAGGCCAGCAGTGCCACCGTGCAGGCAAAAGCGGCAACGAACTGGCGCTGCCGCGCAAACTCCCGCCGGTGCGCCAGTGCCCATTTGGCGCCAGCCATGGCAAGCAGCCAGACCACAAATGCGCTGGCCATTGGGGCCGCCGCCCGCTGGCACGGATACGCCGCGCGACTCGGCTTCGGGATCACCCGCACCAGAAACCAGATGAGTGAACTCAACCCCGCAACCCACGGCGCCCATCGCGTGACTCGATCCCGAGGGTGGTTGCTGGAGTGCGCTTCCTGGTCTCGCGCGCCGGCCGCAGGTGGAAAGGGTGGGGGTGGGCTTGAAGCTCCATTCAACCGCGGAATCGCTTTCATAGCAAAATAAGATTACATGCTCGTGCGTTTAGTAACAAGTAGATAATGTGAATTGGAACCGACTTTGACTTAATGGCACGACTGCAAGAGAATTGCTCAATCATGAGTACCAATCATCTGCCGTCGCGCTGGCTTTTCCGCTTTTGTAGTGCCGGTTATGCCCTGTTCGTTGGCTGGTACGCGGCGTCGTTTGCTTCGGCCGCGCCCTTCACCATCCAAGGGCCCGGGGTCAATCCGGGGGATTTTCGGATCACGGTCTTTGCGACTAATCTAAATTATCCGCTGGGCATGGTGCGGCTCTCGGATGGCTCCTTGATGGTGGCGATTAGCAAGGGTACCAGCTGGGGGGGATCGACCGGGCAAATCATTCGCCTGACGGATACCAACCAAAACGGGGTGGCGGATGGGCCGGGAACGGTCCTCTACACGGGTCTGCCCGGCGGACAGAGTTCCCTGCGGATGTCTGGCAATCTTGTTTTCGTGACTGGCCAGGGCTCGGGCAAGCCCATTTCCATTCTGCGGGCTGGGGTCGAGCCAAGCAATGCGTTGACCTATGTTGGCGCGATCAATCTGACCTATCCATCCGGGGGTTGGTTGCATCCCCACTCGGCGCTGGCAGTTCGACCAACACCCGGAAAACCCGGGAGCTGCGATCTGTTTTTTCAACTGGGTTCTGATGTGAACTTCAGCAATACGACCCGCACCGTTACGATGAGCAGCGCGCAAATCGCGGGCGCCAGCGGAACGTTACAAGGTGAATCGATCTATATGCTGACGCTCACTGACAATGTTACAAGCGTGGTGGCCACGAATCTGACCCGGGTCGCCAGCGGCCTCCGCAATGCGGCGGGCTTCGCGTTCCACCCGGTAAGTGGCGATTTGTACTTTGAAGACAACGGCATTGACGGCATTGGGAACCCCAATGAGCCGCACAGCGCGGATGAGCTGAACGCGATTCCGGCTGTACTGGTTGGCAATGGCACGGTCCAATATTTCGGCTTTCCCAGCAATTATACCGCGTACCGTACCGGGACCGTTGTCGGCGGGGCCGGAATTCAACCGCTCGTGGCGTTCCAGCCGCTGCCAAATCCGGCCAACGGCTCGGAAAGTGAAGGGCCTAATGACATCGCCTTCGCCCCGCCCGGATTTCCGCCCGGGTTGAACAACGGCGTCTTTGTCGGCTTCCACGGGAAATATGGTCTAGGCGGAATTGCCAACGAGGAAAACCCGCTGGTGTTTGTGGATTTAACCAACTACAGCTACTTCCAATTCATCGGCAACAACGAACCGAATATCGGGCATCTGGACGGACTGTTGACCACCGGCGACTCTTTGTTTGCCGCGGATTTGGCGGCGACCGGATTCGGAAGCAGCAGCAGCACCAACACTGGCGTAATCTATCAAATCAAGTCATTGGTGACGCGGCTCGCTTTTCGCGTGAACAACAACTCGCTGGAGTTGACCTGGCCGGCCGGTGTGTTGCAACAAGCCGAAAGTCTCATCGGTCCCTGGAATGATGTGCCGGGGGCTACCAGCCCGTATCCGGTGGCGTTGAACAGCAACCCGGTTCAGGTGTTCTATCGAACGAAAAACTGAACCTGCGGTTTCGCGACGGCCAACCGCACTTTGCCCGGGAAGAGAATGGCGGTGTGAGGATTTTAGGCAGTTGCCGGGCTGAGCATGCATGACCGAGGTGCCCCATGTTGCGAATTCACAAGCGTACCCGGGTGAGTCGGACACCCACCCGGTTGCTGGCGGTCGTGGTACTGGCCACGGGGATCTGCCTGGCGCAACTCCAGCCACGGTCGGGCGCGGAATCCGGCAAACTCATCCGCATTGAAGGCGGAACGTTGATTAATGAGGACACCGTTCGCACCGCACGGGAGACGGCTTCACACAGTACGGACACGCCGGAATGGACCAACCCGCCCGGCTTTGAGTCGGACGTGTTTACCTTCGCAAGAGTCATCTTTCAGTCCGATGCGGCGGCCAGTCCGCGGCAAAGCTTCGGACGCCGGCTCGGCTGGTGGGTGGATTATCCGGACGCGGATCTGAACCTCTCCTACCGGCTGCAACAGTTGACATCCATCCGCACGGACCCGGATGGCCGCGTACTGAAGTTGAGCGACCCGGTGCTGTTCGACTACCCGCTCCTTTACCTGGAACATGCCGGATACATGCGGCTGAATGAGGACGAGGTCGCGGCGCTCCGCAAGTACCTGGCTGGCGGGGGCGCGCTTTTTGTAAATGATTTTTGGAGTGCGCGGGAATGGGAGGGCTTTGCTGGTGAGATCGACCGCGTGGTGCCGAATCGCCCCTGGGTGGACTTGACCCCGGAGCATCCGGTCTTTCGTTGCGTCTTCGATCTTCGCGGCCCGATGCACCGGCTGCGGGTGCCCACCATGCAATTCTGGAATGTCGACTTTGACGCCGCCGACCCGGAGTCAGACCCGCACCGGGTATTCCGGGGTGAAGGTTCCGAGGAAATGCACGTTCGGGCCCTGCTTGATGACTCGGGGCGTATGATGATTCTGGCGATTCACAACAGCGACGTGAGCGATGGCTGGGAACGGGAGGGGGAAAACGACCACTATTTCAGCCGGTTCTCTGAGAAGACCGCCTATCCCATCGGCATCAATGTCATTTTCTACCTGCTGACGCACTGACACCTCGGCAGCACAGACTCTCGGTTGGCAGTTCGAGAGTTCTCGGCGACCCCTGGATCGACCGTCCAGTCGCTGCTCGGGCGGTTATGGCTTGCCAACTGGACCGTCGCGCGGCTGACTGGCGCTGTGCAATACACCATCCAGCCAGTGGCCGCAAAAACCGCGAAATCCATGCCGGAGGGAGGGTCGCCAGTGTGGCCGGCGGTTGAGCCGGTGTTGGTGGAAAATTTTCTCCCCGAAAGCAGCACCCATCGTCCGCGAACGCTGGCCCGGCTGGCTTATGATGGTCTTGGGCTGCACGGCCTTTTCCAGGTGGCGGATCGGTTTGTCCGTTGTGTGCGGATCGGATACGGGAGTGAGGTGTGGAAAGACAGTTGTGTGGAGTTCTTCGTCGAGCCCAAGCCGGGGCGTGGCTACTTCAACTTCGAATTCAACTGTGGCGGTGCGTTCCTGGTGAACCACATCGTGGATCCGACGCGAACGGAAGGCGGGTTTAAGGAATTCGTGCGTATCCCGGAGGCCGAGGCACGGCCGGTGCGGGTGCGCCCTTCTTTGCCGCCCGTCAGTGATCCGGAAATCACCGCGCCAGTGACATGGACACTGGAGTTTTTCATCCCGTTCGCGCTCTTGGAAAAGTATGTCGGACGGCTGGGTGAAGTCGCCGGGCAGAACTGGCGGGGGAACTTCTACAAATGCGCGGAAGAGAATTCCCATCCGCACTGGGCGGCTTGGTCACCGGTGGATGAATTCAACTTCCATCGGCCCCATTGCTTCGGGGAATTACGCTTCGGCTGAAATGAAAACCCCGGCAAACGGGAGGTAAGCTCCACGGCTGCCGAGGATCGTGAAATGCGTACCTGGGCTACTTCGCCTTCGGTGCCAGCGCCCAATCATAGGTGATTTTCAATTCATCACCGGTGCTGACGAGGAGAAATTTATACGGCTCCAATCCGTGGCTGCTCATCTTGACTGAAGCGCTGCCGATCACCCTCAGTTTGCCGTCTTTCTTCTCGATGGTGACGGGCATGGTATTGGTAACCGTTTTGCCGACGATGGTAAGCGCGCCAATGGCGTCAAATTTCAGTGCCCCCGTCGATCCGGCCGGCGAGGTAGGTTTCAATTCGAGCAGGCGGTATTCAATCTTGGGGAACTTGGTGATTTGCATGTGCCCCTGCATCTTGGAATCCATGGTGGCGTTGCCGCTCTTGTAGGAGCGGACCGGAATGCTCACCTGCGTGACCGGTTTGGCCGCCGTAGGATTGGTAAGGGCAGCCTCGGGGAAATTGGGGTCCACTTCCATGAAGCCCGTCACCATGATGCTCTCCATGGTCCATTTGTCGTGCATGGGCATGTTGGACGTTCCCTCCATCTTGCACTTGCTGCCGGTGGGCAGCGGCTCGTAGCGGACGGCTTCAGCCGCGGCTTGGAACGCCAGCGAGCACACCAGGGAGGCGGCGACCACAAAAGACAGAGTTTTCCGAGTTTGGATTTGGGGCGTTTTCATATTCATGATTCAGCGATCAGCTACTTTTAAGACGGGCGGGCGGACAATCCAATTCAAAATTCCACGGCTTGCACCCGAACCACAACGGAACCCGTCCGATTTACCCTATTGCACGGCCGTTTGTGGCTTCGCGTCGCCTTTCTCCAGGCCCAGCGCCCACTTGATGCCGCCCAGAATGTGCTTCTGATAAGCCTCGGCCACGGCCGGCGAGTTCCGGCGTTCGCCCTTGCCATCCTTCCACTGCGCATCCCAGATGTCCTCGCGATGGCCGAGCGAGGTGTAGAACACGCGGCCCGAACCGAATTCCTTGCACCAAGCAATGGGATAATCACCGGGCGTCTTATCGTTCGGATGTTTGTCGAGGGTAAGCAGACCGTGGACTTTCGTCCGGTCAAAATTCTTGAGCTGGTAAATCTCATCAAACACTGTCCAAGTGGCCGGCAGGTGGCGACACGCGGGGCATTGCGGGTCCTGGTTGATGGCCGCGACCTCCACTTGCGCCCCATGCGTCTTGAATTCGCCACCGATCATCTCGATGTACGGCGGAAATCCGGGAAACGTGTCCGTGGCCGAATGCATGCCGACGAATCCTTTGCCGGACTTGATCCAGTCGATGAACCCCTGGGGATCGGGGAGGGGCAGGTTGCCCGTGGTGTTGGCGAAGATCACGGCGTCCAGATTCTTCAGCGCGGCGACGCTCATCTTCTGCGCGAGGACTTCGGTCATGGCGGCTTTGACCTTGGCGGCATCGGGTTTGCCATCCGCGCCCTTGAACTGCGGATCGTTGGTTTCGAGGCGCGCATAATCCACCGTGAACGCGCCGCTCAGCTGCGCCAAGTCGCCGATGACCTTCTCCGCCGTAGGAATCGAGCTGTGCCGGAAACCCATGGTGGTCGAAACAACCAGCACGCGCTTGGGTGAGGAGTTGTTTTGTGCAGTCGAGGAGCTCACGCTTCCCGCCAGCAAAATTGCGCCGACAAGTCCCGCCCAAGTGCGGACGGTGCAGAAACGGTGATGGTTCATAAATTTCATATCAGTTCAGCTGTTCAGTCTTGCCACCCGCACGCCGCCGCGCAGGCAGAGCATCAATACAGACTTCCTGGGCGGGATGGAATTCATTTTTATGACTATTTCCCGCCTTAACCGACGGTCGGCGGCGAACGTCGACACCGCCTGCGGGGCTCTGTCCCCAGTGCCCTCGGCCTTTATTTAATCCACCCCCAGTTCAGAGCAGGCCCAGGGCGGTCAGCCTTTCAGCCACGATCCGGCGCTCCGTCTCCTTGAAAGCACGAAACGGCTCCGCCATTTCGCCCGAGCAGATGCCCATAAGATTCAACGCGCACTTCACGCCTTTAATGACCGTCGAAGCATGACGGCCAACCTTGTAAACCTCCCCCAACTGCATCAGCCGGGCTTGCAAGCGCTCCACCATGGCATTGTCGCCACGCCGGGTGGCATCATAAAGTCCAACAATCAGGGTAGGATCAATCTGCGCCCCGCCATTGACCCCGCCATGGCCGCCGAGCCTCAGCGTCTCGACCAGCAAGTGTTCCGGGCCGACGAAGACCCGCCAGTCCGGCCGCGCTTGGGCGACTTCAACCAGCTTCTGAAAATATTTCAGATCGCCCGAGCTATCCTTCAAACCGGCGATGCCCGGCAGCTGGGTCAGCTGGCGGATCGTGTCCGGTTCGAATGTCACCTTGGTCATTTGCGGCATGTTGTAGAAATAGACGGGCAAGGGGAGGTCCGGTACCAGTTGCTGCGCCCATTCAACCAGTTCCGGCTGACCCTCCGGAAAATAGTACGGGGCCGCGGTCACCACCGCCTGGGCGCCCGCCGCCGCCGCGTGCCGCGCGAGATTGATGGCTTCGACCACTGAAGTGTCCGTGATCCCGACGATCACCGGGACGCGTCCGCGCACGAATTGACAGGTCCGGTCAATGACCTCGCGCCGCAGCCGGTAACTGAGGCTGGGCGCTTCACCGGTCGTGCCCAGAATGAACACGCCATGCACGCCGCCGCCGATCACGCGTTCGAGCAGTCGCTCAAGACCGGCGACATCGAGCTGGTCGCGGCCAAGTAACGGCGTGACCATGGGAGGGACAATTCCGCAGAGCGGTTGAGTTTGGATAGGTTTCGTCATGGTAGTTTTTAGTTTGGTAAAGCAACGGAGGTCGGGGCGGCTTTCGCGGGCGGCAACAGCCGGGCCACCAGCAAACCTACCAAGAGAATGGTCAGGGTGCCGATGACCGTGATCATGAAACTGTGGAACGGGCTGGCCCATGAACCCAGCGCGGCAGGCCATTTGGCCGAAATCGTCATCCAGACAATCACCAGAAAACCAATGACCGTGCCGGTGGCGGCCGCGGCATTGGGCGCGCGCGAAACGACGCCGAGCAGGAACAAACCCAGCATGCCGCCGCTGGTAATGCTCGACACGGCCCACCAGGCGTCCAGCGCACTTTCGACACCCATCATCGCAAAACCCATCGCCGTGCCAGCCAACCCAAACCCGACCGTTGCCCCGCGGAGCACGGTCATGGATTCGCGGTCGTCGGCCGTGGGACGGAAATAGCGCCGGTACAGATCGCACAGAAACAAGGTCGCCGAGCAATTGATCGAACTGGCAATGGTGGATTGGGCCGCCGCGAAAATGGAAGCGATCACCAGCCCGGCCAGACCCACCGGCAATCCGGCGGTGATGAAGTGTGGAAACACCGCGTCGCCCGTGACCCCAGCCGGCAGCAATTCCGGGCGCGCGGTGTAATAGGCATACAGCAGCGTGCCGATGAGAAAAAACACCCCGGAAATGGGCACATATAGAAGGGCGCCCACCCAAACGCTCTTGGCCGCCTCCCGGTTGTTGGCCGCCGTTGAATAGCGTTGCACGTAACTTTGATCGATGCCGAAGTTTTGGAGGTTGATGAAAATGCTGTTGAGCAGCACCACCCAGACGGTGGCCTGCGCAAAATTAAGATCGAAACTGCCGAGGCTGAACTTGTGCTCGCGGACGGCGATGTCAAAAAGCTGCCCCGGTCCCTGCGGCAGGCCGAACCACAGCACCACCACGCAGGCCAGTGCTCCGACGATGAACACAACGCTTTGCACCACGTCCGTCCAGATCACGGCCTCCATGCCGCCGATGAGTGTGTAGAGGATTACGATCAGGCCCGTCAACACGATCAAGCTGGGAATGCTCCAGCCGATCATGGGCTTCAATGCCAACGCCAGCAGATACATGATGGTGCCCATGCGGCCCAGTTGCGTGAGCAGGTAACACATCACTGCGTAGGTGCGCGCCCACGCCCCGAAACGATGTTCGAGATGCTGGTAGGCGGAGACTTCGCCGCTCTGCCGGTAGAACGGGACGTACCATTTCACGGCCGCCCACGCGGCAACCGGGATGGCGAGGCTGAACACCATGGCATTCCAGTTCGTGGCGTAGGCTTTGCCCGGCAACGCCAGAAAGCTGATGCTGCTGACGTACGTGCCAAAGATCGACAACCCCACGGCCCAGCCGGGAACCGTCCCCCCAGCTTTCATAAAGTGGTCGGGCGTCTTGTTCTTGCGGCCAAACCACAGGCCCATGGCTACCATGGCGGCGAGATAAACCACCAGTACCGCGAGGTCGAGGATGGGCAGCGTTCCGTTCACTGGTTCAACTTTACAAATTCTATCGAAAAAAAGCAGTTCCGAGAAATCGGAGCAATTGTCCGCGGAGGGTCATTCCGTGGAGCGACCCGTCACCAGCGTGGCCACACAAATTTGGCTGAACTTGCCGCCATCGGTCGGTATCCGGCGCATGAAGGCGATTTGCTTTCCGTCGGGTGAAAAGACACATGCTTCCGAGAGGGGGGCGGTGTCGTCGGCGGTTCGTTCCGTGAGGCGCTGGCTCTGGCCGGTGGTGATGTCCGTGCGAAAGACGCTGTTGTCCATGACGTAGGCCAGGTGCCGGCCGTCAGGACTCCAGGTGAAGGCAGAGGCCACGGGCCAGGGGTTGTTGGTGCGTTGGGCGGGCGCGCCGCCGTTGGGCGAAATTGTCCAAAGCTGAACCATGCCGGCATCGTCCTTCATCAGAAAGGCGATGCGCGAACCATCGGGCGAACAGCGCAGCCAATGCCGCGGCCCCTGGAGGCCGGGGAACTTGCGCTCCGCCGTGAATGTGAGCCGCCGCTGCACCACGCCGCGCGGCGGATTCGGGCGGGTTGTCGCCGTGCCCGGAAGCGGAGCCTCACCGGATTGCGTCAAATCCTCGGGCAAGTCCGCAATAAATACTTCTGGGAGGGTTTCCCCTTTTGCAGTGACGACAGTGCCTTGGAAAGCCAGGGCGCGTTTTTGGCGTGTGCCATCGGAGCGAACATAGCCATTCTGCCCCACCCACCCTTCTTCGCACGCACGCTTGATTTCATCCGACCCCGGAGTGGGCTTGGCGGTGGTGCGGGAAACGACAACGGAAAAGTATTCGCCGTCGTGATTCCGAGGATGGTCTTTCGCTACGTCGACCGATGGCCGGGGAACACTGACCGCAATGTCCCGAATGTCGCTTTCCACGAGCGCGTCGTTGTACTCGG
>CAZIJO010000212.1:0-1424 GCA_964539515.1 uncultured Bifidobacterium sp.
CGAGGAGAGGGTGGAGCAAATGAGCGGTCTTGGTTGTTCGATAAACAAAATGTCTGTTGCCGCTGCCGGGTTCTTCGTTGAAGAATTTTGTGAAATCCTCTGATCCTCCAAAGCGGTTGCTCTTAGGTCGGGAAACATCGAAGCGAGAGAAAGGCGAATGTTGTGAGGCTTTCGTCACGCAGAGGCGCGGCGAGCGTTTCCCCCTCTCCCTGGGGGAGAGGGCCGGGGTGAGGGCGGTCGTCAAACCATTCTTCTCAAAATTCTTCTGCAGTCCTATGCTTTGGCTATGCCCAACACCGAACGTGCTCGCGCCCTGCGTAAGAAGCCGACTTGGGCTGAAAAGCTCATGTGGAGCTGGCTGCGTGACCGACGCTTCAGCGCTTACAAATTTCGTCGCGGGCATCCTGTTGGAGAATACTTCCTCGACTTCTACTGCATGGAAGCAAGCCTCTCCATCGAACTGGATGGAGGACATCATGGGCATGCCGACCAACAAGCGCACGACGCAGCGCGCACCAAGTTTCTGGCTTCGATGGGAATCAAGGAACTGCGCTTCTGGAATTCGCGATTGCGCCGGGACAAGCAGGCGATTCGGGACACGATTTTCCGAGAGTTGCAGGCGCGTGCGCCGCATCCGTTGCCGGATTACACGAGGACGGGAATTGTCGGGGAAAAGAAAAGTTAGCGGAACGCTCGCCCTCACCCTGACCCTCTCCCCCGGGGAGAGGGGAAAGCTATCGGCGCTCTCTGAAAGTTTGGATGCTCCTCGTGTTATTTCCGCCTCTTTAGACTTCGCCTTGGAACTCACGCCAAACCATGCGCTTTCGAATTCACCTTCAGCGGCGAAGTGAGCCTCCCTCTCCAGGGGGAGAGGGTTGGGGTGAGGGCGGACGTTCAACATTCTTCAGTCAGGTTACTTCGCAAACACCACTTCCTCTTCCGCCTTTACCTTGGGCGCGGCCGGTGCGGAGATGATGCTCCACGGAATTTCCATCACGCTCTTCAAACCTTCGCGCACGCACTTCAGGTTTTCCTGCACGACGTGTTCGCCGCGCTTGCCGAAGTACTTGCGGATGTATTTCTCCACGGAATCCAACACTTGATCGTCGCCTTTGCCGGAGCGCGAGGCGAACGGAGTCACCTTGATGAAAATGCCCACGAGGCAGACGCCTTGCATGCGTTGCTGGAGATCGGGGTCGGTCGCGATCTCTTTCGCGATCTTCACGGTGTCGAGGTAAAAGATCTTGAGCCGTTTGTTGCGGATCAGCTTCTGGCCGTACGCCGGGATATGATCCCAGACGCGTTGCGGATCAGTCTCCGGACTTTGGATAAAGACGCTGCCTTCATCGGCGATGCCATCGAGCGGATTGCCGAGGTTGAAGGCGTTCACGTCGTTGAGCGGAATGAATTCCACGTGCGCCAGT
>CAZIJO010000212.1:1434-10874 GCA_964539515.1 uncultured Bifidobacterium sp.
GCGGATGTGCTTTTCCGCGACAGTCAGATAATAGGTCGTGGGCAAACCTTTTTTCTCCGAGCCGTATTTCGGATACGCCTGGACGTAAAGGTTGAATAATTCGCCGACGAATGAAGCAATCAGTTTGTTGGTCGTGACCGAGCCGAACCCGCCGACGGAATGGCCGCGCATGGAGAACGCGCCCTGGGGGCGGATGTCCGGATCTTCGCCGTCCGCCAGCGCGAGCGGGTGTTTAATGCCGATCGTGGTGTATTCGCGCGGCTTGTCGGCGAGCATGTTTTTGACAACCTGGATGAAATGTCCGGCGCGCACGTCGCGCGAGCCAAGGCCGGCGGAGCAGGCGTAAATCTTCGGGATACTCGCAGTTTTGGGATACTTGAATTCGCCATTCGAGCCGAAGCTCAGGCCGGTGAGCGCGTCGGCAAAGCTGGCTTTGATGCCCTGCACGAGCGGATTGGATTGCGCGAGCGGGTTATCCATGCGCTCCAGGACCGTCATGGCGCGCACGTTCTTGAGCGCCTCGACGATTTGTGTGGCCGGGAAAGGCGCGAAGCAGGTGACATGAACGACCCCAACCTTGAGGTCCATTTCCTCGCGCATGTAATCGGCAGCTGCCTGCGCGGTTTCCATCATGCCACCCATGCCGACGAGCGCGTATTCCGCGTCATCCATGCGATACGTGTCCACCATGCGATAACGGCGACCGGTCTTGGCGTAAAACGTATCCATTGCCTCCTGCACGGCGGCGGGGACTTTGTCGTAGAAATGGCGCTGGGCGATTTTGCCCTTCATGTAGGAATCCTGGTTCTGCACCACGCCGGTCATGATGGGATTGCGCGGATCGAACAGGCAGCGGAGTTTTTCATTTGGGTCGCCCATGTATTCCTTCATGAACTCCGGTTCGGGCAGCTTGATGTTCTCGATGGTGTGGGTGGTGAGAAAACCGTCCTGCACGTTCATGAAAGGCGTTTCCACCGCCTCGGCCGCGCGGCGCGCGATGAGCGCCAAGTCGCAGGCCTCCTGCGCGTTGCGCCCAAACAAGATTCCCCAGCCGCAATCCGAGCAACTCATCACGTCGTCATGGCCGCAATGCACGTTCAGCGAATGCGACGTCAGGGCCCGCGCGCCGATGTGAAACACGATGGGCAGCCGCTTGCCGGAAATCGTGTAAAGCACTTCCTTCATCAGCACGAGACCCTGGCCGGAGGTGAAGTTGGTGACCCGGCCGCCGGCGAGCGCGAACCCTTCGCAGGTGGTGGCGGCGGAATGCTCGGATTCTGGTTGGACGAACGTGATCGTATCGCCCCAGAGGTTCTGTTTGCCGTCGGAAACGGCCGTTTCGTAGCCGGTGCCCATCGTGGTCGAGGAGGTGATGGGATACGCGCACGCGCCGTGCGTGATGTTGGTTTCGACCCACACGACGCCGCCCGCGCCGTCGGACGTGGTGGGAATGCCAGGGTAAGGGACATGCTTCGCTTCGTTGCTCATAAATATCTTTGAGCGAGCGAGTCATCAACCCCAGCGCCGGCCACATTCGAGTCTGGTCGGCGCGGGAATGATCGCCTGCGCCCGCCGTATAAGTGTTGTACTGGACCTAAACACTAAAGAGCACTGTTCCGCGAGGCAAGGGATTTAATCGCCCCGCGGGAACTTTTATCGCTCGCAAAGGCACACGGCACAGACTTAGCTTTTTACGAAGCAATATGTGGCCGCAACCGCAACTGGCTCACGACCCGGCCGAATGGCTGGGCGATGCGCATCCCCTCGTCGAGCAACTGGGCTCGGCGGAAGGGCTGACGTCGTTGCATGCGCTGGCGGATTCATTGGGCGCCCAGCCGGTCGCGAGTCGGGCCGCTTTGCGGGAATTTCTCCGCGCCTATTTGGACGGCATCCTCGTGCCGCATGAGTTGCCCGCGATCCAGCAGGCCTTTGCGCACGCTAGTCGGAACGAAGTGCGCGAGCTTATCGCGTTGGACGGGCGGCTGACCCGGGAGCCGCGACTCCGGGAATTGGCGGCCGCCAGTCGCCGGGTCGGCCAGGCGCAACTCCAGCGGCTCCGTCCGCTTCGCGATGAACGCGGGGTGCAACGTTATCTCGCCGCCGTGGAAAACCACGAAGCCCACGGCTGGCATACGCTGGTGTACGGCCTAACGCTCGCGGTCTATTCGCTGCCATTGCGGCCGGGGCTGCTTGGCTATGCGCAGCAAACCACGCGCGGGTTCATCCAGAACGCGGCCCGGTCGCTGCAACTTACGGAAGCGGATTGTCGCGGGCTGTTCGCAGAAATCTGTGACCCGCTGCCGGCGGCGGTCGCAGCCCTGGTCGCAAAGCCCGTCCCGGCGGCAGCGGTTGTTTGAAGGCGGCCGACGCGCGCCGCCACATTTGCCTTGGGTTCGGCGGTTGAATTGACCAAAACTCTGCGATGTCGCCGGTGCTGATTCTCGCCTGCGTGGGCGGTTACTTCGCGTTCTTGCTGTTGATTGCCTGGTTTACCAGCCGCAACGCCGGAAACCGCGCGTACTTTCTCGGCAACAAGACTTCGCCGTGGTATGCGGTCGCGTTTGGATTGATTGGCGATTCGCTTTCCGGGGTCACGTTCATTTCCGTGCCGGGCAAGGTGGCGGCAGATAAATTTTCCTATCTGCAGATTGTCCTCGGCTATGTCGTCGGTTATGTCGTCATCGCCGAGGTTCTACTCCCCCTTTACTACCAGCTGAACCTGACCTCCATCTATGGCTACCTGCGGCAACGCTTCGGGGTGCGTTCCCAAAAGGTCGGAGCGCTGTTTTTTCTGCTCTCGCGGCTGCTCGGCGCGGCGGCGCGGCTTTATCTGGCGGCGAGTGTGTTTCAGCTGTTTGTCTTCGACCAATGGCAGATTCCGTTTTGGCTGACGGTGAGTGCGACGATCGGGCTGATCCTGGCCTATACCTATCGCGGCGGCATCAAAACCCTGGTGTGGACGGACACGTTTCAATCCACCTTTCTATTGTTGGGTGTGGCGTTGTCCATCGCGGTGATCGCACAGGCCCTTGATCTCAGCGTGGGTGGGCTCATTGCCACGGTGAAGAGCAGTGCGATGTCGCAAACGTTTTTCTGGGACTGGCGGGCGACCAATTATTTCTGGAAACAATTCTGCGCCGGCGCGTTTATTGCCATTGCCATGACCGGCCTGGATCAAAACATGATGCAGAAGAATCTCAGCTGCCGTTCGCTGCGCGAGGCCAAGCGGAACATTTACGCGTTCACGGGCGTGCTGGTGCTGGTGAACCTGCTGTTCGTTTCGCTGGGCGTGTTGTTGTTCGAGTACGCCGCCGCCCGCGGCGTGGCCATTCCCGCGGCGACGGACCAGCTCTTCCCCCTGCTTGCGCTCGGCCATCTCGGCGCCTTTGCGGCGATGGTCTTTGTCATCGGGTTGACGGCGGCCACTTTTTCCAGTGCGGATTCGGTGCTGACGACGCTGACCACTTCCTTCTGCATGGATTGGCTCGGGATGGAAGAACGCCCGGGAATGACCGACGCCCGCCGCACGGCGCTCCGGCACCAAGTCCATGTGGGCTTTGCCGTGGTGCTCTGGCTGGTGATCCTTGGTTTCCAGGCGCTGAATAGCAAGGCGATCATTGACGCCATTTTCACCCTGGCGAGCTACACCTACGGGCCGTTGCTGGGCTTGTTTGCATTCGGTTTATTCGTCCGGCGCGCGGTCCGGGATCGGTGGGTGCCGCTCGTTTGTTGCGCGTCACCGCTGATCTGCTTTGGGCTGCAACAGAACTCGGCTGCGTGGTTCCATGGCTACAAAATGGGCTTTGAACTCCTCATCCTGAATGGGCTCCTGACCTTCCTGGGGCTTTGGTTGATCCGAAGCGAAAGAGAGGTCGAGGCCCGATGAACCCGGAGGAGCAATTCGCTGCACTGTTGCAAAGCAAGACCCCCTTCCTGGCGCTGGCACCGATGCAGGACGTGACCGACGGGGCGTTCTGGCAGCTCATGCATCGTTACGGCGGCGCGGATGTCTACTGGACCGAGTACTTTCGAGTTCACGCCGTGTCGCGACCCGAGAAATGGATTCTTGAGTCCATCGAGCAGAACGCCACGGGCCGGCCCGTCATCGCACAGATGATCGGCAACGACATTCCGTCGCTCGTCCGGACCGCGAAGGAACTGCAACAGCTCCCCGTCGCCGCGATTGATCTGAATCTCGGCTGCCCGGCCCCGATCGTTTACAAGAAATGCGCCGGCGGCGGCCTGCTCCGCGAGCCACAACGGATTGATGCCATTCTCGGAGCGCTCCGGGAGGCGGTGAGCATCAAGTTCACGGTCAAAACGCGCGTCGGTTTCGCGACGACGGACGAATTTGACGCGTTGCTGCCGATTTTCGCGAAGCATGCGATTGATTTGCTGACCGTCCACGCGCGCACCGTGGCCCAGCTGTATCGGCTGCCCGTCCACTACGACCTGATCCGCCGCGCGGCGGAGGCGCTGTCGTGTCCGGTGCTGGCCAATGGCCATGTCAATTCCGCCGACCAGGCCCTCCAGGTTTTGGCAGTGACGAGGGCGCGCGGGCTGATGATCGGGCGCGGGGTGATTCGCAATCCGTGGCTGTTCCGTCAAATCCGACAGCGATTGCGGGGCGAACCGGCGACGCTACCGATCGGACGCGAGGTCTTGAGCTACATTGCGGCGCTCTGGGAATCGCAAGCCAGCTTTGACGCGCCGGAGAAAATCCAATGCGAGCGCTTGAAGAAATTCATGAACTTTCTTGGCGAAGGCGTCGGCCCGGAGCGCCAATCGCCGGGCACTGGCTCATTCCTTCATCAGATCCGCCGGGCGGCGTCGCGGGCCGATTTCTTTCAAATCTGCCGGGATTTTCTTGATCACGACCAACCGATGACACTGGTGCCGGTCGAGGGTTCGTAGTGGCGCCGCCCGGCGGCCCTGGCTGAACCTTTGGCGCGCCGATGGAAGTTGGCGCCTTGCCACCCCGTCTTCTATACGACGGCCTGGATTTTGTAGCTGCGCCGGACGCAAGGACCTTGCATGCTTCGCCCGGCAAAACCGAACCGCCCCTTTCAGGACCAGCTATGAACGCAATGCACGAAATTGATTACCAGATTCACGGCGACGCGATGCAGTACGTCGAGATCGAACTTGACCCCATGGAAGCTGCCGTCGCCGAAGCCGGCGGGATGATGTACATGGATGAGGGCATCGAAATGGAAACCATTTTTGGCGACGGTTCGCAGCAGACCAGTGGTTTCATGGGTGCGCTCATGGGGGCAGGCAAGCGGTTGCTCACGGGAGAATCGCTGTTCATGACCATCTTCCAGAACCGTGGGGCGGGCAAAAAACGCGTCGCGTTCGGCGCGCCTTATCCGGGCAAGATCATCCCGGTGCACCTCAAGGAAATTGGCGGCGAACTCATCGCGCAAAAGGATTCCTTCCTGGTGGCGGCCAAGGGGGTGAGCGTTGGCATCGCCTTTACCAGGAAGATCGGCGCGGGCTTCTTCGGGGGCGAAGGTTTCATCATGCAGCGGTTGCAAGGCGACGGCTGGGCATTCTTGAATGCCGGGGGCAACATCCACGAGCGGATTCTGGCTCCGGGTGAGACTTTGCGGGTGGACACCGGTTGCATTGTCGCTTTTGAGCCCGGGGTGGCCTACGACATTCAATACGTGGGCAAAATCAAATCCGCGTTGCTTGGCGGGGAAGGTTTGTTTTTCGCCACCTTGCGCGGTCCGGGAAAAATCTGGCTGCAATCTCTGCCCTTGAGCCGGATGGCGGACCGCATCGTGATGGCGTCCCGCAAGGGCGGCCGGGAAGAAGGGTCAGTGCTGGGTGGCCTGGGGCGGCTGCTGGATGGCGACAATTCTTGATAGCCGATGGTGGACGGCCTCGGGGTGCTGCCGGGGGCGAGCTAATTTCGCAACTCTGACGGCCGCCGGAGCGGCTGCACGGTCGGATGCCGTGTGGGGAGTCGTTTGGGGCGGGGCGATTACCGCTCCCTATAGTTGATTTCAAAAAAGTTCACGGACAATAGACTTGTTTCGCGACTCTGTTTCGCTAGCTTTTCCGGACCATGAAAGTTGAATTCTACGGCCACGTTCGCCAATACAAGAACATCCAGAAGGAAATTGATGCCAACATGCAGGAAGTGCTGTTGAGCGGTAACTACGTCCAGGGTCCGGTCCTCAAGCGCTTCGAGGGCGAGCTCGCCGCCTACCACGGCACGAAATACGCCGTCGGGCTCGCCAACGGCACCGATGCCATCTGGCTTGCCCTCATGGCGCTGGGCATCGGCAAGGGGGACGAGGTCATCACGAACGCAAACACTTTTTTTGCGACGGCGGAAGCCATCTGGATCGCCGACGCCACGGCGGTTTTGATTGACTGCGACCCGGTCACCAAGTGCATTGACCCGGCCAAGATTGAAGCGGCCATCACCCCGAAGACCAAGGCCATCATTCCCGTCCACCTTTACGGCCAATGTGCCGACATGATCGCGATCAAGAAAATCGCCGACCGGCACGGGCTCAGACTGATCGAAGACAACGCCCAAGCCATCGGGGCGAGCGGTCCGGGTTTTCGCATCGGCGAGCTCAGCGACGTGGCGACGACGAGTTTCATCATTCAAAAAAACCTCGGCACGTTTGGCGACGGCGGGGCGCTGGTTACCAACAACGCCGAGGTCGATGCCAAGGTGCGCAAGCTCCGGAATCACGGTTCAACCGCCCGCAATGTGCACAGCTTCGGTTTCAACAGCCGGCTGGACGATCTGCATGCCGGCGTGTTGAGCGCGAAGCTCAAGCACATCGACCAGTGGAACGATGACCGCCGGAAATGGGCGGCGCGTTACACCGCCGGTTTGCAGGGCGCGAAGAATTTCACCCTGCCGACCGCGTTGCCCGGTTATCGCCATGTCTTCCATCTCTATGTCATCGAGACGAAGAAGGCCGCCCAGCGCGATCCGCTCGTCGACTTCCTCGTGAAGAACGGCGTGGACGCCAAGACGCATTACTCCATCGCCATTCACAAGCAGGCGGGTTATCCGTGGGGCAAGGACGCGCGCATCAACGGCTCGCTGGCCAATGCCGAACAGAACGCCGCGACCTGCGTCTCGCTGCCGATGTTCCCCGAGTTGACCGCCGAGGAAGTGGATTACGTGATTGCCAAGGTCAAGGAATGGGACCAAGCCAACGCTTGATTCGCCTTCGAATACTTCGGGGGTGCTTGGTTTTCGCCGGGCACCCTCTTTTAATTGAACCCACAACCCCGCACCAACCATGAGTCAATACCGAGTCCTCGTCGTCGGCATGGGCAAGCGTGGCATGCATCACGCCGCCGCCTTCCATGCCAATCCCCAATTCAAAGTTGTCGGCATCTGCGACATTGAGCAGAAGCGGCTCGATGACGCCGCACCCAAGCTCGGCAATCCGGAGAAGAGCCTGGACGCGTCCGCGTTGTCAAAGAAGCTCCGGCCCGACCTCTTTTGCTTTTGCACGCTGCCGAATCTGCGGCTCGACTTCATCAAGCTCGGCATTGAAAGCGGGGCCCGGTTGATCGCCTTTGAGAAACCCGTTGCCATGACCAGCACGGAGGGTTTGCAGATCAAACAGGCCCTGGACCAAAGTGGCGTCAAGGCGGTCGTCAGCCATCAACACCGCTATGGGGAGCATTACAAGCAGGTGAAGCAGATCGTGGCGAGCGGCGCGCTCGGCCGGGTGCACACGGTTTATGGCACGGCGACCGGCTGGGCGGCGCACATGCTGAGTCACCTGATTGATTACACCTGCTGGTTCAATGATTACGCACCGGCGGCCTGGGCCATGGCGCAGGCGGCCGGGCGGGGCAAACTGGCGGACCTCCACACTTCGCCGGATTACGTCGCGGGTGTGGTGCATTACCAAAACGGGGTGCGCGGCATTTACGATTGCGGCGCGGGCGCGCCCGATGTGCCCGAGGTGGATGCGAGCAAGGAGCACAAGCTCTGGTGGCGCAAGGCGCGCATGGGTGCCCAGGGCAGCGAAGGCTTTGCGGAAGTCATTACCAACGGCGGCTGGCGCGCGGTGACGAAGCAGGGCGGTTTTCAAAGCGGCACCGGCAACATGGATTATGTGGAAGACATGCCGCCCTACGTCCAGGAAATGGCCGACTGGCTCGACGACGACCGAAAAATCCACCCGTGCGCTTTTGCGAACGCCTACAAGGGATTTGAAGTGATGTCGGCGCTCTATCGCTCGGCCGCGGAGGGCGGACAAATCGCGTTGCCGCTGACCACGGGCGCGGACGAGATTGCGCTGCTCAAAGCCAAGGTGCCCGCCCGCAAAGCCCTCATGCCAGTCACCGGCAGCGAAAAGGAATACCCGAATTGAGCCATCGCCGTTGAAGCAAGTGGATCGAGTCACTTCGGTGACCCGGATTAATCGGGCAAGTCAGCGCGCTGGGCGTACGTGGTCAGACTGCTTTCCGGCGCCGCTGGCATTCTGCAATGGGCAATCGAACGGTACGCTGTGGATTGTCCCGACGGGGGGCTACACGGAAAGGACTGAACCCCATTCCACGTTCGCCCGTGGTGGTCGCGCGAACCAGGCAATCCCACCGCCAATCCTTGCCCTCCGGCGGCAAGAACTCCGTACTTTTCAAACGGCTTCCGTTTGGTAAGCTCCCAATCCCTTTGGGGCTTCGTTGACCTTCGATCCGGCACGTGGTTCCACGGCATTTATGGCATTGATCGTCCAGAAATACGGCGGGACTTCGGTGGCCAACACCGACCGCATCAAGAATGTTGCCGCGCGGGTGGCCAAGTATCGCGCGCAAGGCGACCAGATCGTCGTTGTCGTTTCGGCGATGAGTGGCGTCACGGACGGCCTCATCAAACTGGCCAAGGAAATCGCGCCGCTGCCGAGTGAGCGCGAGATGGACATGCTGCTGGCCACCGGCGAACAGCAGACCATCGCCCTCACGGCCATCGCGTTGCACGCGCAGAATATTCCCGCGGTGTCCCTGACGGGTGCGCAAGCCGGCATCGTCACCGACGGGGTGCACACGAAAGCGAAGATTCACAACATCACACCGAAGCAGGTGCACGAACAACTCGATGCGGGCAACGTGGTGATCGTAGCGGGCTTTCAAGGTGAGACCAGGGACGGCCAGATCACGACCCTGGGTCGGGGCGGCTCGGATTTGACCGCCATTGCGCTGGCCGCGGCCCTCAAGGCCGATCTTTGCCAGATTTACACCGACGTGGATGGGGTCTATACGGCTGATCCGCGACTTGTGCCGACCGCCCGGAAGCTGACGGAGATTTCCTACGATGAAATGCTCGAACTGGCCAGCCTCGGGGCGAAGGTAATGCAAAGCCGGTCGGTGGAATTCGCCAAAAAGTTTGGCGTGGTGTTTGAAGTCCGCTCCAGCTTGAACGACAACCCCGGAACGATTGTGAAAGA
>CAZIJO010000213.1:0-10784 GCA_964539515.1 uncultured Bifidobacterium sp.
GGCAGGCGCGGATCACGCGCAGCGCGCCCATAAGTTCACCCGCCGTGACTTTCTCAAAACTTCCATCGCTTCCCTGACCGCCCTGACCATAGTGCCGCGGCATGTTCTGGGCGGCCCGGGATTCACTCCCCCGAGTGAAATCCTCACCCGCGCGGTCATCGGCACCGGCGGCATGGGCATGGGGCACGTCACTTCCATCAACACCGCCTGCAAGCTGCTCGCGGTTTGCGACGTGGATGAAAAACATCTTGCGAATGCCGTCAAAGCGGGCGGCGCCGATGTGAAAGGTTACCGGGACTTCCGCGAAGTACTGGCCCGCAAAGACATTGACATCGTGCATGTGCCGACGCCGCCCCATTGGCACGCGCTGATATCCATCGCTGCCGCCAAGGCCGGCAAGGATATCTGGTGTGAAAAACCCATGACGCGGACGATTGCCGAGGGTGAAGCGGTGAAGGCCGCCGTGGCCAAGTACAAACGGATTTTCCGTCTCAACACTTGGTTCCGTTTTGACAGCCCGTTCTACGGGATGGGTGTGCCAGTGAAGCCCATCAAGAAGCTGGTGCAGGCGGGCGTGTTTGGGTGGCCGTTGAAAATCACCCTTGGCGGAACGACGGGGTTTGACTGGAAACAGAACCAGTGGTGTGGTCGCACCGACCTGACGCCGCAACCGGTACCACCCGAACTGGATTACGATCTCTGGCTGGGCCCGGCGCCGATGAAGCCGTATCACCCGCACCGTGTCCATGCGACTTTCCGGGGCTATTGGGATTACGATGGCGGCGGGCTGGGCGACATGGGGCAGCACTATCTCGATCCGGTTCAGTACATCCTTGGCAAGGACGACGAGAGCCCAATCTACATCGAGGCCGACACCGGTCCGCAGGATCCGGATGCCGTGCTGCCTTGGCGGCGGGTCCTGCTGCGTTACGCCGACGGTTGCGAAATCGTCCTCGACGGGGAAAACAAGGACAATGCTCCGTTCCTGTCCGGCCCCAAGGGCACCCTGACCAAGGGGCTTGAATCCAGCATTCCGGACGTCATCGACAAAGTGAAAGATCTACCGGAACCGACGCCGCAGGTGACCGATTTCGTGCAGGCGGTCAAGACGCGGCAGAAGTTCGCGTTGAACGAAATCAACGGGCATCGCTCCTGTACTCTCATCAATCTGGCCAAGATTGCCGTCCAGACCGGGCGGCCGCTGCGCTTCGATCCCAAGAAACAGAAATTCATTGATGACCCCAAGGCCAACGCCTATATCAAGCAACCCATGCGGTCTCCGTGGAAGATCAAGGTCTGAGCTAGCCAATCGCTCGCGGCGAACAACCTCGCCGGATTGGTCAACCGCCAGCGAGCACGGTGGCGGTACGCCCGTTTAGAAAAATGTCGGCAAGGCAGGCACACCCGATACCACTCGGGCAGGTGGTGCTGGCAATCGCTCACTTTTTTTCTTCATTCTTGTCTTCCTTCTTTTCCTCGGGCTTGGGTATCTCCTTGAATTCGGCGCCCGTCGAAATATCCACATTCGGCAGGGCTTTTTTGAGGGCTGTCACTCCGGCTTCGGTCGTTTTGGTTTGCCAGAGATAGAGATGCTTGAGCTGGGCCATCGACTTGAGTTGCTCCAGACCGGCATCCGTGACCGCGGTTCCGTAGAGATTGAGATAGTTCAAATTTACCAGGTTTTTTAGCTGAGCCAGACCGGCATCGGTTACCGGGGTGTTTTCGAGATGCAACCGGTTGAGATTAGTCAAGCCCTTGAGGTTGGCCAGATCGGCGTCCTTGATTTGCGCTCCCGCCAGGTTGAGCTCGAGCAGGCACAGGACGTTTTTCAGCAGTCCGAGTGCTTTCTGGGTGGTCTCGGCGCTTTGACCGCGGAAGTTGGCCTCGCGCCAGTCCAAGTTCATGGCAATCGGACGGATCGCCACCCCGAGCGACTCGAGTTCCTTTATCGTTTTCAACTCGGCCGCGCTGGGTTTGTAGTTGGGTAGCGGGGGCGTGGCGGCTGGCGTCTCCTCCGAGCCACCAGACTTTTTGCCGTCACTGACGATGATTACTCCGGCCGGCCATTCGGCCCCTTGGTTGATCCAATCGCGGATCAAATCGGTTTGCGCCTTGGTCAGCCGGTCACCCTTGTTCGGCATGACTTCGTCGTTGTCGGCGGGCAAGGTGATGCGGCGATAAACTTCACTCTGGTCCGCTTTGCCCGGCGCAATGGCCGTGCTGCCTTTGCCCCCGGCGAGAGTGGCTTCCTTGGAATCGAGGCGGAGCTTGCCTTTGGGTTTTTCCGGTCCGTGACATTCGACACAGGATTTTTGGAGGATGGGTTGAATGTCCCGGGCGAAATCAACCTTGTCTTCCGCTCCGGCATTAGCGATTCCCAATCCCACCAGCGCCGTCAGCATTAAAATTGTTTTGGTCATATCTTCCCTTAGCACCAGATTGCCTGCGGCGGCAATCATCAAATTAGTTCCGCCGGCGTGGCTGCCGGACCCGGCTGGCTGGCTTGGCAATTCCCGGGCAACGTCCGTTGCCATTCACCGGTGCCGCGGTGTCACCCTAAATTGTCCGGTGACTTCCCTCCGCTCGATTGATGAACTTACCGCTTTCGGCTGGTTCCTGGATGCTTAAAGCCTCCCGGTCATTGGCCCGCTGCCGACCCGGGCGCGGTTATTCCCCGACCAGCCGTTCAATGTCCTCCCGGGAGACGATAAACAAATCCATGTCGGCTTTCACCGCTCCGAGACTGACCAGGCATTCGGTGAACAGTTCGCGCGTCTTTAGTTCGAGTTCTTGGGCGCCGAGCTTCGTCATGCATTTCAAGATGTGCTGGCCCTTTCGGACGTGCGTGCGCTCATCGGAGCGGATGAAGTCAGCAATGTGGACCAGCAGCGAATCATCTTTCTCCCGGGCGGTGTCAATCAGTCCATTGATGGTTTTGAGCACGCCCACTTCGCCAAACAGGTTGATTTCCGCCATCGCGTACGCCGGCTCCATCGGGCCGCGACAGATCGAGCCGGTCAGGCGATTGCGCAGCTCAAACGGATCGTAGCCGGCGGCAAGCAAGGCGCGGTGGCCAATCTCCGTGTGGCGTGCTTCATCCCAGGTGACGCGGGCGAGGTCGTATTCGGCCTGAAAATCCAGAAACCGGATATCCCAAAGAAAGGTGCCGAACGCCTCGATGGCGTCCACTTCGTCGCGTTGCGTGCGGATAAAGCGCAGGCGCAGGCTTTCGTACGAATCCTTGGGGAAACGCTCCTGACCGTCGGCGGTGTCATAATCACCGGTGTTCTTGAACGTGTCGAAGCGGACATCGCGCTTCGGCACCGTGCCCCGTTGAAACGGCTTTTCGGCAATGCGCAGCGGACTGGGCTCGGGATTGCGCTCCGTCGCGCCGGTCACCCCGCCGATGCTGCCCAACAGCCTTTGCAAATGCCAGCGCCACGCCGCCAGCCGGCTTTCCTCGATGCCGCCTTCGACATAGGCAGCAATGGCCAGGTCCGCCCATTCGGACATCGGTTCGTAATCCGTGAGAATGCGCTTCAACACCCGGATGGTGGGCACATCGGTGATGGGATCGGTGTTGTCAATGTGGTGGCGATAGGCTGTCTCGAGGGCCTTGCCCATGACCTGATGGATGCCTACCAGCAGTTCGGGTGCGTCGGCGGCGCTGAGGAGTTCGTCGACGAACCGGTCTATCGCGGCGTCGCGAAACCCATCAATATCCTTTGGGCGCATTTCCTGTTCACTCAAGCGCTCGCGGAGCAACCGGGCCGCATCGGCGTGATAGAAAATGTGCCGGCCCGTCTCGAGCTTCACTTCAAATTCCGGAATGGTCAGGGTCCACGCACCCAGCGCCTGGGCCAGCCGGCGTTCAAAATAAAAGAATCGCAGCAGCCGGCGGGCATTCTCCTGAACCGAAAAATGGCCACCCAGGAGGCGGCGATCGCGCGGAAAGCGATAAGGGTACGATTTTCGGCGGGCTCCGGCGGCGGCACGTTCTTCCGGACGCGAGGCGGTGGGAAGTTCGCCAGTGTTTTCAGTTCCAGGTTCACCCGGGTAAGCCATAGCATTAATGATTAAATGTTTCGCACGATGGGTTTCAGCAAACAAAATTGCTTCGGTGACCGCAGCTGGTCAAGTGGCTTGTTTAAGCCCTCATTTCGTCATTTTGTCGGCCTGGATTGCCCGGACGTTGCCGGATTGGCGACTCACTTGTCCCGGATGTAATCGAAGACATTCAGGTAGTGCTGGCCGGGATGATTCCACGAGTAATCACAACGCATCCCATTCACCATCAGTTCGCGAAAATATTGGGGGTAGGAGTACCACAAGCCAATGGCGCGATGCAACGCGGACTCAATCCCCGCGGCATTGAAGTCATTGAAGGTGTAGCCATTCCGTTCGTGGAACGGCTTGGTGGCGTGATCGGCGTCGAACACCGTGTCGGCCAGTCCGCCGGTCGCCCGCACGATGGGTACGGTGCCGTATTTCAACCCGATCATCTGCGTGAGCCCGCACGGTTCGAACAGGCTCGGCATGATGATCATGTCGGAGCCGGCGTAAATCAAACGGGAGAGTTCTTCGTTGAAACCCAGTTCCAGATGGCAGTCCGGATTGTCGTTGTAGTGGCGCTTCAGGCCCGCAAAATGTTGCGCAATGCTCCCGTCGGGGCTGGTGCCCAGCAGCACGAACTGGCAACCGTGGTGCAGACAATAATGGATCGCATGGGTGATGAGCGGCACCCCTTTCTGCTGATCGAGCCGTCCCACGTAGCATACGATGGGTTTAAGGGCGTCGCGCAGCCAGAATCGCTGGCGCAAGGCGGACTTGTTCTCGTATTTGGCGTCCAATGTTTCGCTCCCGTAACGGCAGGGAATATGGTTGTCCGTTTCTGGATTCCAAACCTCGTAGTCCAGGCCGTTCAGAATTCCGCCGAGCTTTCCGCTGTGCACGTGCAAGGTATGGCCCAGCCCATAGTCCTGCGAAGAGTGCAAGATCTCATGGGCGTAACGGCGGGAGACCGTGGTGACGAAATTGGAATAAACGATCCCCCCTTTCATCAGGTTGATGGCCCCGCGATTGAAGTTGTCCTGCAACCGGTCAGGATGGAAAAAATAGGCATGGCGATTCAGCCCGGTGGCCCGGAGGATGTGTTCCCGGGTGACCCCTTGATGCTGCAGATTGTGCAGCGTGAGACAGACGCGAGGGTGGGTGGCCCCGAGGTGCTGGTAGATTTCGAAGAGCAACACCGGCACCAGCGCCGTCTGCCAGTCATGGCAGTGGATGATGTCCGGATGCTTGCCGCTCTTGAGCATGAACTCCAACGCCGCCCGGCAAAAAAAAGCAAACCGCTGGTCGTCATCGTGGTGCCCGTAAAAAATTCGCCGGTTGAAGAAATTCTGGTCCGAATGCGGGTCGATGAAAAAACATTTGCGGCCATGCACGAATCCAAAATAAACGCTGCAATGCACGGCCGCGCCATACCAGGGCACCCATAAGTCCTGGTAGGCGACCTGCAGAGCGTAAATCTGATCGTACCGCAGGCAGTCGTATTTGGGGAGGATGATCTCGACATGGTTGCCGCGAATCTCCAGCTCGCGGCTCAGCCCGAACACCACGTCTCCCAAGCCCCCCACTTTGGCTACGGGTGCACATTCCGACGCGATTTGAATGATATACATGACGCACTATCCTTGAACGCTGCCAACCCTTGGGCCGTGTGCCTGGCCGGTTCTGAGTTCGATTTACGCCAGCATGTTACGGGGTGTCGCTGCCACGACGCAAGAACCGCGTTCAATCCGGGATCGGCATCCGGGGTTCTGATCCGCGAATTCGGATTGGCCGGCTGCGGTCAGGACCTTGAATTCCAACCGTCGCGCCCAACTAGCGCCAGGAATCCAGTTCTTGAGTGAGCCGGCTCAGCAATTTCGCATCGGCGGCTGGGAAGGTGTGGGCCATCAGTGCTTCGCGGCTCACCCATCTCAAGGCCGCGCAGCCGAGCGCACGTGGCTCACCGCTGGCCAACCGACAGCGAAAGAACTTTAGGAAGACCGTTTTCTCCGGATAGGCATGCGTCACCGCTTCGAACAGTTCAACCGCTCCAATTTCGATCCCAAGTTCCTCCCGCAGCTCGCGCTTGAGACATTGTTCGAAGGACTCGCCCGGCTCGCGTTTGCCGCCGGGAAATTCCCATAAGCCACCCAAGTGATCGTCCGCCCGCCTTTGGGTGATAAGCAGTTGGTCGGCACGAAATATCAACCCGGCGGCGACTTCGATTGCTGGCTGAGCGACCGAACCCGCCAACCGGGCTGCGCGGTCCGCCTCCGAAGCTCGATCATCCGCTTTCAACGGTTGGCTCACCGCCCGATGCTCTTGTACACCCAGCCGAGTTTTTCCATTTCCGCCGCATCGAACAGATTGCGTCCATCAAACAGGATTGGATGCGTCAGCGCTTTGCGCGCCCGTTCGAGATCGAGTTGCTTGAATTCATCCCATTCGGTTGCGACTACGAGCGCGTCGCAGGTTTCCGCCACCGCATTCATGTCATCGACATAGATGACGTCCGGCAGGAGCGCCCGCGACTTGTCCATCCCTTTGGGGTCGTGAACGCGCAGTGTCGCACCCTCTTTGAGTAAGCGCTGGCACAGCTCAATTGCCGGCGAGGAGCGGACGTCGTCCGTATTCTGCTTGAAGGCCAAACCCAGTACCCCAATCGTTTTGCCCTTCAACACCCACAGCGTGTCCGTGATCTTTTTGACAAAGCGCTCCATTTGGTTGGCATTGATCTGCTGAACCTCTTTGAGCAGGCGGAAATCGTAACCACTCTGCTCGGAGATCTTGATAAACGCACTCAGGTCTTTGGGGAAGCAACTGCCGCCAAAACCAATGCCTGCATTGAGAAACCGGCGTCCGATGCGTTCGTCCAATCCCATGCCGTTCGCGACTTCCTGCACGTTGGCGCCCGTCGCTTCGCAGAGCACCGACACGGCGTTGATATACGAGATTTTCAGCGCCAGGAAGGAGTTCGAAGCGTGCTTGATCAGTTCGGCGGAATTGATGTCGGTGATAATAATCGGCGCGTTGAATGGCTCATAGATTTGCTTCATGGCCGCCACCGCCCGCGGGGAGCGAACACCGACGACAATCCGGTCGGGCTTCATCAAATCCTGCACCGCGAAACCTTCGCGCAGGAACTCGGGGTTGCTCACCACATCGAACTCCACCCTGGCCTTGCAGTAACGCTTGATCGTTTCCGCCACCTTGTCGCCCGTCCGCACGGGCACGGTGCTCTTATCCACGATGATTTTGTAGTCGGTCATCGCGCCGGCAATCTCCCGGGCCACCCGCTCGATGAAGCTCATGTCCACCGACCCGTCGGGTTGGGGCGGGGTGGGCACGGCGATGAAGATGACATCCGATTGTTCGACACCTTCAGCGGTGCTGGCCGTGAAGCGGAGCCGTCCGGCGGCGACGTTTTTCCTGACCAATTCTTCCAGGCCCGGTTCGTAAATTGGAATTCCCCCCGCCTGCAACAGCTTCACCTTCGCGGTGTCGCTGTCCACGCAAATCACGTTATGGCCGACTTCGGCAAAGCAAGTTCCGGTCACCAATCCCACGTATCCCGTCCCAATGATCGTCAGCCTCATAGTGCGCAAACTAGAGTCGCGCTTTCGTTGGCGCGCTAGTTGGTTTTAGTTGCGGGGGTATTCGTGGCGCTGCTGACGCCGGCGGCTGGGGTATTGGCGGCTACCACCGGGCCCAGTTGCATTTGCAATTCGTGCGCGCGCATGCCCGCCTCGGAACCCAGGGTCCCGCTTACATCGCTGCCGGCGACTTCTTCGAACAGCCGCAAAGCTGCTTCGAGTTTGCCTTGGGATTGATAAATGCCGGCGAGGGCAAATCGCGCCTGCGGGGCGGTGTTGGCGTTGGGAAAACGATCCACCAAACTCTTATACGCCGTCGCCGCCTCGTCCAGCTTGCCGTCCGCGGCGAGGCAGGCGGCCAGGCCCAGATTCGCCTGCGCCGCCAGAGTATGACCGGGAAACTCACGGAGGAACCGCTCAAATTGCGCCTTAGCTTCCACCGGCTTGCCGGCCGCGAACAACTCGCCCGCGCCCAACAATAAAGCCTGGGCTCCGGCGCGGGTACTGGGGTAGGTGGTCGCCACTTTCAACATTGCCGCCGGTGAGTCGGTCCGGCTAAAGGTTTGTGCCACAAGTGCCGTGGACAGCGCCTGCCCGGCACTGAGTTCTTTTTCCCGCTGGGACCAGACATAAATCCCCACCACGCCCGCGAGCGCCGCCAGCCCGCCGGCGGTCCAAGCTACTTGTTTCTTGTTCTTGTCGAACCAGGCCCACAGTTTGAAAAAAGAGGCCGACTCGGTGATATCTTGTTCCATATTTGAGGGCGTAATCTTTCGGGCAGGGGGACGAAACGCAAGCTTGAAATCCGGCCTGGCTCGGATCGCGCAAAATGACACCCCCCACGGCTGCGGGAAACCCCGGGCCGGATGGCGACAATCGCGCGTGACAGATATGAAACCCCGGAATAGGTTGGGTCAGCGATCCGAACGGGGAACGAACTCAATCATAACCGCACATTTTTATGTGGGAGCTCCAGAAAAAAATTCAGATTTACATTGCGGCCAAGCGGCAGGACGACCGCAGTCATTTGGTGGACTCGATGATTTTGGACGGTTTCAACGTGACCGCGTTCCCGAGTGCAGGCGAATTGTGGGATAGATTCGAATTGCGCCCGGCGCGAATCGTGGTGACCGAGCGCCGTTTCGAATTTGGCGTCTCCGGACTCGAACTTGTCGGGCGCATCCGCAAATTACAACCGTGGCCGTATGTCTATGTGGTGGTGATGAGTTCCTTGAACCGGATGGAAGAGATTGAAGAAGGGCTCGAGACGGGCGTGGATGACTACTTGATCAAGCCGTTTAATCCCATCCAACTCCGTGCCCGCGCGCTGGTCGCCCTCCGGTGGTTGAGCTACCTGGATTCCTTGGCGCAGGATTCGGCCACCGGGCCGTGATTCCTGGGTCGCCGGCCCTTGATTTGGTGACACCAGATTGGTTGGTACAGCAAAAAGGCGCGACCATTGCCGATCGCGCCTTGCTGGAAAGGAATTCAGCCGGCTGGCCGAGTCCTATTTCTTGCCGGCCTTTTTGGTCGGCACCGTTGCAATCGTTTGGAGGATCCGACCAGCAATCCGATACGGGTCCCCTTGCGAATTCGGGCGCCGGTCTTCCAGGTAACCCTTGTAGCCGTTGTTGACGAAGCTGTGCGGCATGCGAATGGAGGCGCCCCGGTTGGCCAGCCCGTAGTTGAATTTGTCGATGGACTGGGTCTCATGGAGGCCCGTCAGCCGGAGGTGATTGTCCGGACCGTACACGGCGATGTGCTCGTTCTTGTACTTGTCGAACGCCGCCATGAGGGCTTCGAAGTATTCCTTCCCGCCAACTTCGCGCATATACTTCGTGGAGAAGTTGGAGTGCATTCCCGAACCGTTCCAGTCCACGTCCTTGCCGAGCGGCTTGCAGTGGAAATTGACGTCCACGGCGTACTTTTCACAAAGCCGCAGCAAAAGGTAACGCGCCATCCAGACCTGGTCGGCAGCGCTCTTTGAGCCTTTGCCGAAAATCTGAAACTCCCACTGGCCCTTCGCCACTTCCGCGTTGATGCCCTCATGGTTGATCCCGGCGTCCAGACAGAGGTCGAGATGCGCTTCCACGATTTCCCGGGCGATCGTGCCGACGTTCTTGTAGCCGACGCCGGTGTAATATTCACCCTGCGGCGGAGGGAAACCACCTCCGGAAGGGAAGCCGAGCGGGGCGCCATCTTTGTACAGGAAGTATTCCTGCTCGAAACCGAACCAGGCATCCGGGTCATCCAGAATCGTGGCGCGGGAGTTGGACGGATGCGGAGTTTTGCCATCCGGCATCATGACTTCGCACATGACCAGCACGCCGTTCTTCCTGGTGCTATCGGGAAAAACCGCCACCGGCTGAAGCATGCAGTCGGAGCTTTTGCCTTCGGCTTGGCGCGTCGAGCTGCCGTCGAAGCCCCACATCGGGAGTTCTTCCAGCTTGGGAAAGCTCTTAAATTCTTTGATTTGAGTCTTGCCGCGGAGGTTGGGAACCGGCTCGTAACCGTCGAGCCAGATGTATTCTAATTTGTATTTGGCCATGAGTGTGGTTGTTGTTAGTTCGTGTCTGTGAATTCAGGTTTGGTCAATCAGCCGAGACGCAAGCCTGCGGCCCAATCGACGAAGCGCCATTTCAGCAGGCGCGATGCCTCATCGCAAGGTTTTTACGAATAAAGCCCGCTGGAAGCAAATTTGTGCCCGGTCGGCAATGGCTTGACGCGTTGAGAATTTTTTCCGGATCGGCGCGGCAGCGGGCGGGCGTCGGGAATCACTGCGGATTTTTGCTCGGCGTGGGCAAAATGCTACGTGCCGGATCCTGATCGCGCTTTCCATTGAACCCTGCCTCGGCAATAGTTGGCGGCGCCGAACTAGCAGCGGTTCGTATATGCTGAAAGTGAAAGACACACTCCGGGCGACTGTGCACCTGACCTTTGATGGGCGGGTGATCAAGTGCTATCACGGTCCGGATGCCAGTAGGCGCTTCGAGAATGAAGTGCGGATCCTGCGCCATCTCGAGGCGCGCGGCTGCAACTTTGTCCCCCGATTGCTGGAGGCGGATCCGACGCAACCTCGTATCATTACAACCAATTGCGGCGCGCGGGTGCAGCACTTGGACGACGAGCGGACGAAGGAAC
>CAZIJO010000214.1:0-10726 GCA_964539515.1 uncultured Bifidobacterium sp.
CGGTGATGTGTTCGACCGTTACATGATCCGCGTGCTGGAGATGCGGGAGTCGGTGAAAATCCTGGAACAGGCGCTGGCGACGATTCCCACCGGGCCGATCATGGATCCCAAATCGAAGCTGCGCGGTTTCCGGCCGAAGGCGGGCGAGGCGTACGGACGCATCGAAGCGCCGAAGGGGGAACTCGGGTTTTACCTCATCAGCGACGGCGGGCCGAATCCATACCGGTACCGCGTCCGCCCACCCAGCCTGATCAACCTGACGGTGCTCGAAGACATGTGCCTCGGCCAGATGATCGCCGATGTGGTGATCATTCTCGGCAGCGTGGATATCGTGCTGGGCGAAGTGGACCGCTAACCCGGCGGCCAGCGCGGCAAACGTGATCCGGACTCCGGCAACCACCGGAGAGACAACCTCCCACCTTCAACCGAGATTGACGGCCGCATCCACCGCCAGGACGTACGACATCGCCCCGAACCCGGCGATTTGGCCCCGGCAAACTGGAGCAATCAGCGACTTGTGCCGGAATTCCTCCCGCGCATGGATGTTCGAAAGGTGAATCTCAATGGTCGGCACGCCCACCGCCGCGATGGCGTCCCGCAACGCCACACTGGTGTGGGTGTACGCCGCCGCGTTTAGGACGATCACATCAAATGCGCCTTTGGCCGCCTGAATCCAGTTGATGAGTTCGCCCTCAACGTTCGTCTGGCGGAAATCGAGTTCCGCCCCCACTTCCCGGGCCCGCTGCCGTGCCCGGGTTTCTATCTCGGCCAGCGTCGTCCGGCCATAAACGCCGGGTTCACGTTGACCGAGGAGATTCAAATTCGGGCCATTGAGGAAAAGAATCTTCATGACGGGCGAGCCTAGTTTGCTGCCTCCGACTTGTCGATGCGTTTCCCGGTCGTACCCAACAGCCAGCCGGCTAAGGCAAACGCCGGCCAGGCCACGCCCGGGACGTAAAGCGTAAACTCACCCAGCGCTTGCACCGCCCAGGCGAAAAGACCCAGCCACACCGCAAATCGCAGAGCGGAATCGCCGTCGCCCATTGCCGAATAGCCCATGCGCAAAACGCCGATGATAAATGCGGAGTAAATCAGCAGTCCGGGAAAGCCGGAGTCGGAAGCTTGTTGCAAATAATCATTATGCGCCAACCGTGCCATTTCCGATTCCGGCTTTTTGACTTTTGCGTAAGCGACACTAAAAGTTCCGGGCCCGGTCCCAAAAACCGGCCGGCTCACCGCCGTATTCCAGGCCGCCTGCCAGTAGTCGAAACGCGCGGCCACACTGGTGGCGCCGCGTTGGAAGAAGCCGGCATACTTCCAGGCAAATCCCGCGAGCCCCGCCACAAAAACGGCGCCCACCAGAATCAGTTTGATCTGTTTGGAGAATTTCAACTGGAGCAGCGTGATCAGCCCGGCCAACAATGCCAGCAGCCAGCCGCCTTTCGAGCCGGACCAATAGAGGCATCCCAGCGCACCAGCAGCCAACAGCCCCATCAGCAGGGCCCGGGCACCGGGCGTAAATTGACTTCGCGCCAGGCCAATCCAGGCCAGAATTGGCGGGAGCAACAGCAAAATTGCACCCGCCAGGGAGTTGGGATAAAACGAAGTCGCCGCAATCCGATCGCTGGCAATCCGTTTGAGATAATCCGGCGGCACGCTTTTCATCGTCGGATAAACATATGTGTAGAAGTACCGCCGCGTGTCTTCGAGCCCCCCGAAGTGTTGATTGAACCCCGCCACGAGCATGACCACGAACGCGAGGGCGATCGGCCACAGAAAGCACGCCGGTCCGGGATTGCGATGCAGGCCGAAGAATCCCAGATAAAAACAGACCACGCAAACCGCGAAATGTTTGCCGGTGGCGCGGGAAAGTTCCGCATCCACGGTCTGCGTGGCCGCCAGCCATTCCCATAGCAGCCACGCGAGCGGCAGAGCAACGAACCAGCGCGGGATCTGGGTCGGCCACCTGGCAACCGCAGCCCCGAGCAGGACAAGTCCACCCACCAGCCAATAGCCGATTTCCGACGGCCATTGGCCCAACAGCCATTCCAGGCCGCTCGACGGCGGGGCGATCAACTCCGCCATGACCGGTGACGTGACGAACACCGGCGGCGTGCTGAACTTGAGCAGCGCCAGGCCGACAAACGTTCCAAACAAAATGGAAAAAATCCGCGTGCCCCAAATCTGCAACGGGGTTTCCGGAGGTTTGGGATTGGACGCCATCGGTTTCAGTGTTCGCCTGCCGAGTGTGGTGAAACCATCAGAGGTTCAATTTCAACAGCCCGACCTCCAACGCCAGGGCCTCCTGAACGTTTGTGTGAAGCAGCCGCTGGGTCTGCTCCACGACTTGCAAATTCTCCAATGCTTTCGGTGCGGTGAGCCGGTCGGCCGCCTGTTCCGCCCCGGCCAAGTTGGGAAAACTCAGGAATTCCCGCCCGCCCGCCACGGTATGCAGCCAGACATCCCGCAACCACCACTGCACCAGCAAGAGCAGATCCGCCCGCTGCCGACGATACTCGGCCTCAATGGCGGCCTTCAACTCATCCTCCCAACGCTCCCGCAGGTCCTTTTCGACGTCTTGGTATTTCTCCAGCGGCGATCGCGCCGTCAGGTCTTCCTCCACCCGGGCTCGCATTTCACCCAGCCGTTGCGCCAGCACATCCATCAGGCGATAACGCCCCAGCAGACTTTTTTGCTCCGTCCCCGCCAGTTCGCTGAACCGCGCCAGCCATTCCAGCAGGCCCGCATCCCATTTGCGCGCGCCGTCACCGGCAAAATTCAACCGCAGACAACGGGACAGAATCGTTTCCAAAATCCGCGACGGCTCGGTGCTCGACAAAATCAAAACCGACTTCGGCGGCGGCTCTTCCAGGGTTTTTAGGAACGCATTGGCCGCCTCCGTTTTCATCCGGTCCGCCCCCACAATCACCGCCACCTTGTACCCGGATTCCGTCGGTTTGAGTTGAATCTCCCGCATCAAGTCCCGCATCTGCTCCACAAGAATGACCCGCAGCCGGGATTCGGGCCGCACCCAATGCACATCCGGGTGCGTCTGGCCATCAATCTTGCGGCACGTGAGACATTCGTCGCAACAATCCACCGCCCTGCCGTCTGCTTTCACCGGCGCCTGGCAATTCAAAGTCTTCGCCAACGTCCGCGCCAGCACCTCCAGGGCGTCGGGCTGCGGGCCAAAGAAGAGATAGCCATGCCCCAGCCGGCCGCGTTGCAAGGAGCGTTGCAGCAACGCCACGCTCTGCTCTTGGTCGGGAAAATCCTTGAAGGCCATGGTGAATCCTCAGCGGCGGCCACGGTGACGGCAACCCTTACCGGCTCCGGCAGCAAAATGCCGCTGCCCCGCGCCAGTCGCCCACTGCGTCGCACTCATCCAACCCGGCAGCCAATGGCACGGCATCTTGGACGTTACGTTCAAGATGCCGATCGGCTTACCAATCGGGACCATGTTCAAACCGGGCTTCATGCTGCTTCGTGCGGCTTGGACTTTGGTGACAGGCCGGGAACGAGTCAAGTTGAAGTGGGCCGCGGGCCGCGATGATCGAAACCCATGTGCACCGCGCTTGGCCACCCGGAAGCCAAGCCCGACTGCGACAATTGCCGATGAATCGAAGCCCATGCTCAACGGGTTGGACCAGCTCCGGACGACCCTGTCGGTGCAGCTCCCTGCACGGTTCTTTCGAGCTCGGCTGCGCGAGCAATGAGTTCATTCGCGACGCGGAGGTGGGCTTCATCGAACGGAAGCACTGGTGGCCGCACATCGGGCGTTGGATAGATCCCCTGTGCGTGCAACAGGCGCTTGAAAAAATGGAGCGAAATATCGAGATGCTGGTTGGAGAAGGCGAGAATCGGCAGCACCTGATCAAACAGTTCGCGCGCCGCCCGCCGCCGGCCCGTTGTGTACAGTTGATAAATGCGCACATAGACCGTATGCAACGCCGTGGGCATGAATGCATGCACCCCGCGATCCAAAGCCTCGATCATCTGCATGACGGCCCAGCCGCCGGAGACGTGCAGCCGCCCGCCGGTAGCCGCGAGCAGTTCGGAATATTTCCGCCCGGCGGGTACCACTTCCACTTTGACCGCCCGCACCGCGTCCACGGTTTCAAACAACTCCACCAGAGTGGCCACTGGAACGCCGTACCCGCGCGGATCCCAATCCTGCAACATCAGAAACGGCGGCGCGGTGTCAGCCACTTCGCTAACGGCCCGGCAGTATTGTTCCTCGTTCTCGTATGGAATGGAGACCATCACCCCGTCACAGCCCGCACGCGTCAGCCGCCGGGTCAGTCGCACCCGTTCCGCCGAAGAGCCGGCCGACGCGCCGCCAATCACGACCGCCCGACCCTGGACTTCGCCCAGCACCGTATCCACAAATAGATCGCGTTCGGCGGGAGACAGTTTATCCACCTCACTTGCCATGGCGGGGGCTAGGAATCCGGCGACACCTGCCGCCAGCGCCAAGCGCACGTTTTGTCGCAGCGCGCCGGCGTCCAATTCGTTCGCGGCCGTAAACGGCGTGTTCAACACCGTGACGATTCCGCGGAGAGGAAGGCATTCTTTCATTCGTCAGCCGGGCTCCCGATCGAAAATGGTGGCATCATTTGGCGGCGTCCCCATTGGCCTTCGCCGGAGCAGCGGGAGCGACGGCAATTTGCAACCTGCCCGCGGCCTTGAGTTGAACGGCAATCCCCTGGAGTAGTTCCCGACCGCTCCGACTCGTGGGGTGCTCGTGGTCGAGTTGAACCTGGTAAAGCGAGCGGGGGTCGACCGTGAACCACTCGGCGAACTGGTTGATGCGCGGGTAGTCCAACGGCAGATGCAGATAATCCGCGTGGCGGGGGCGATCAAAATGAATACGCCCACTCCACGGCTGGTCCACGGAGAGCGACACGTAGAGCTTTCCACCCGCCCGCACCGCGCCAACCTCTAGATCGGGACGCCAGGGTTCGGCATGCAGGCCCTGGGTTTTCCAAAGGGCATACATGATCGAAGTCCGGGCGAAGTTGCCGTCGCCGTGCCAGCCTTCGATGACGCCATCGGGTTGTTGCTTGGCCCACATCACCCGCATCTCGCTGTCGATCCATCGGGCGGTTGAGGCGATGGGTTCGCGGTTGTAGAGATTGATTGCGCCTTCGATGGAGTCTGCATAGCCGTCGGCGCTTTCGCCTTCCCAGGCATAATTGGAATACCCGGCTTCGAGATTCGCCAACGCCTTCCGCACGGCCTCCCGATACGCGGCGGTCTGGTCGAGGAGGTAAACCGTATAAAATCCATCGAAATCATAACCCCAGGTGTCGCAGACACTCGCGCTGTGTTCGCCAGTCTGGGGATTAATCCAATCGTAGAGCAGGCCGTGTTCGTTGCGGCCAACCGCAAGGATGCGGTCGAACATCTCATGAATCGGTTGCTGGTAGGCCGCCGCTTTTTCGGGTCGATCGTATTTTGCCGCCACGTAAAGCTCCGCCAACCCGTTGATGACCTCGCAGCCGTGATCGCGCAACCGGAGCTTGGCCAGGTCACGAGTCGGATGGTTCGTGCCGAGCAGAAAGTAATCGCCCAGCCGGCAGGTCCAATCGAGGTACTTGCGGTCACCGGTAAACCAGTAGAGCCGGGCCCCTGCCTGGAGCAGGTCGCCGTTGACTTCGACATTCAGCGTCGGAATCCGACCGAACGGCGTCTCGACCCGGGCGTTCTTCCAGATGTCATCCACCAGTCCAATCATCCGCTTGGACCAGGGACTGGGCCCCAGCCACTCGGTTAACGGGATCAGGCCGTCTTTGACATACTCGGCGCTGTCAAAAATGGTCGCCTCCAAGTCCAGGGTTTCCCGCCGCCAGCCACGTTTCGCGAACGAGTAATCGTCCGCCAACCGGCCCACGCGCGCGGTGAGTCGCTGCTCCGTATGGAGCATGTCGAGCAAGCGCCCCGTCATGAGCGGCTGGTCGGTCAGCGAAGCGGTAAGGACCATGAAGGGATAATTATCGGCCGCCGCGTCCCGCCCATTCCAAAAAGCGCCTTCGGGCTTCAGGTTGCGCGGAATCAATCCCGTGACCGGATCCGCATGCGCCAGCCAGCCCTCGACGTATCGGTGCGAGCGATAAAACGCCTCGGCCGCCCGGCGGGCGTTGCGTTCCGCTTGCCGAAAGTAATCTTCCGCTGGTGTGAGGCTTGATAGGGCAAGCGGCTCGCGATCCCAAGCGGCGCGCATTTCGGGGAAAGCTTCCTTCAAGACACCGCGGGGGGATGCTGTTTTCCACGCGGACCGATCCCCGGCCGCCGGTTGCGGCAACGAGCTCAGCTGCTGTGGCAGCATATTCCAAAATTGGTCGCCGTGGAACACGTGACCTCCCGGATGCACGTCCAAAACGGCATTAGTTTCGGCACCAAAGACCCGATAGGCAGCCAGGATCTCGGCAAATGCACCCCGGGCGATCTCGACCGGAAAGCCACCCGGCGCGCGCTCTTTCTCGCCGATCTCGAGGACCAGTGGCCGCGGCGCCACGCACGCAAAGATGTCCGCGAAATCGAAGCTTTCTTCCAGGCCGGGAAAATTGAAACACGGACAATGACCGTTCTTCATGTTGGCCACGGTCGTCAGCCAGCCACTGCTGCACGCGGCTTTAATGCGCTCGTCCAGGGCAGTCACATACATCGCGGTTTCGCCGCCGAGCGAAAGCCCGGCGACGGCGAAACGCGCCGAGTCCACTTCGGGCCGCGATTCGAGATAATCCAGGCAGCGAAGCGCATCCCAGGTCCGTTCACCCATGAGCGTCCAATTGGTGTGCTGCAGCGCGTGCTGACCAATATCGGGGGCAATGACCACGTATCCCTTTTCGGCCAGAGCGCGGCCATACCAGTAGAGTCCTTCGCCGCGCACCACTTCGCCCCCTGTGCCGCCGTGTCCATGCAATGCGAGCACGGCCCCGACTTTGCCCGACGCAATTCGTGGCGCCGCCAACCAGGCATGCACGCGACGGTCGGGGAGACTTTGCAGCGAGACTTCCTCCAGGACATACCCTCCCGCCGGCATATCGATGCGTTGAAGAATTTTGACCCCGAGCGGCGAACGTTCCGGCTTGCCGCCGCCCATCATCAGCGCGAAGAGCTGGTGGCGCGCTTGTTTTTGCCAAAGCCCGGCTTCCCCCGCATTAGTCGCGGTGAATTGGTTGGTCCGAACCGCTTCCCCGGCCAACGCCGTCCTCAAGCCGGCAGTCAGGCAAACCGATAGAGCAAGGAAGGCCAGATTCATAATGCGAACTCGGCTTCACCTTGTCGGGCGCAACTCCTTGAAGCAAGCTGGTTCTGCCACTGGATCGACGCGGTTGCACCGCCCTCCTCGGCTTGTCCGGCAATCGTGCGATATTTGTTTTGCCCGGCCCCAGCCGCTCGGAGCCGGCACTTGCCGGAAACCCTCCGCCCGGCGTATGTTCCGAACGCATGAACCTGATGCCATTGCCCATTTGTGGTCGCCCAAGCAACGACCTATGAAACGACGCCGGTTTCTTAAAGCGCTGACTGTCATCGCGGCTGGGTCGCCGCTGATTTCCAGTTTTCGCGTCGAAGGCAACGAAGCGGCGACGACTCCCGGCCTGGCGCCGGCCCGAGGCAGTTTTGCTTTGGATGAAAACCGCGTGCGCTTCTTTTCAACCGCTTTAAAATCGCCTTTCAAGATTCAGGTGATTGCGGACACCCATCTCTTTCGCGATGACAAGCGGGGGGAACCTTACCAGCAATACAGCGCACGGATGGCCCGGGCTTACAATCAAACGCGTCACTACAAAACAGGCGAGCCGACCAACCCCGAAAAAGGCTTGGTGGAAGCCCTGCGCCAGGCACAGGACGCCAAGGTGGAATTGGTCGTGTTGTTGGGCGACATCGTGAGTTTTCCGTCGGAAGCGGCGGTGGAATGGGTCGGCGAACGATTGGCCGAGTCCTCGTTGCCCTTTCTATACGTGGCGGGAAACCATGATTGGCACTACGAAGGCATGGAAGGATCGCTGGAAGAATTGCGTCGGACCTGGATCGAGCGACGCTTGCGTCCTTTGTATCAAGGCCAGAACCCGCTGATGGCGGTGCGCGAAATCCATGGCGTGCGACTCGTGACCCTCGACAATTCGCATTACCAGATTCTCCCCGAACAACTGGAGTTTTATCGATCCCAAGCGCGAACCGGTCAGCCCTTGGTGCTGATGGTGCATATCCCGCTCTACGCTCCGGGTCGACCGGTCGGATTTGGTTGCGGCCACCCGCAATGGGGAGCAGCAACGGACCGCAACTTCGAGCTCGAGCGTCGTCCCCGTTGGTCCCAGTCGGGTCACACAGCAACAACCATGACCTTTCATCGGGAGGTGTTTAGCACGCCCAACTTGCTGGGCATTTTTGCCGGCCATATCCATCGACCCTCGCTGGATGTGCAACATGGCATCCCACAAATTGTCGCCGAGGCAAATGCGACCGGGGCCTGCCTGATGGCCGAATTCCTGCCGACCAACGGGTGAGCAGCTAACCGCCGTTTGGACCCGGCCAACCATGGGTCCTCTCTGGAGGCACAACCGGCAGGAATGATTGCTTCCTGCATTACCGCTTTACAACCGTCGGGATCTTAAGAATCATTATTCCCAGCACAACCAAGACAAAAGCACACTCTGACATGGCATTACGATTAGGCGACCTGGCACCAAATTTTTCGGCGACCACGACCGAAGGGATTATTGATTTCCATCAATGGCTCGGCAATTCCTGGGGCATTCTGTTCTCGCATCCGGCGGATTACACACCGGTTTGCACCACCGAACTGGGAACTGTGGCGAAAATCAAAGACGAATTTGACAAGCGGAACGTGAAAGTGATCGCGGTCAGCGTGGACCCGGTGGAAAAACACCACGGCTGGATCAAAGACATCAATGAAACGCAGGCCTGCACGATGAACTTCCCGGTGATCGCCGATGATAATCGCCAGGTAGCCACAGCCTACGACATGATCCATCCCAACGTGGACGACAAAGCCACGGTGCGCTCAGTGTTCGTCATTGGACCGGACAAGAAGGTCAAACTCACCCTCACGTACCCGGCCAGTACGGGGCGCAACTTTCTCGAAATCCTCCGGGTGATTGATTCCCTGCAATTGACGGCGCAGCACAAGCTCGCCACACCCGCGGATTGGAAACCAGGTCAGGACTGCATCGTCGTGACGGCGGTGTCCGACGCCGACGCCGAGAAACTTTTTCCGAAAGGCGTCCGCAAAGTGAAGCCGTACCTCCGCTACACCCCGCAACCCAACTAGCCGCAAAGCGGTCCGCGACAATTGATGAAAAAGCGCGTTCTCGTTCTCGGCGCCGGCTTCGGCGGGCTCGAGCTCAGCACCATGCTCTCCGAGACTTTTGGCGAAGGCATCGACGTGACGCTCATCGACAAGGGGGAAGCCTTCACGTTTGGCTTCTCGAAACTCGATGTCATGTTCGGCCGAGCGACGCTCGAGGCCGTGCGACTTCCCTACCAGGACTTCGTGAAGCCTGGCGTGCGCCTTCTTCAGGAGACAATTTCATCGGTTGATCCCATCGCCAAGCGCGTCATGACCGATCGCGGCACCCACGAGGCGGATTTCCTGGTCATCGCGCTCGGGGCTGATTACGACTTTTTGGCGACCCCGGGCCTGGCGGAGGCCACGGAGTTCTATACAGTGGCGGGGGCCGAGCGCTTGGGGAAAATGCTCCCGAAGTTCGCCAAAGGCCACGTGGTCATTGGCGTCTGTGGAGCGCCGTTCAAGTGCCCGCCGGCGCCCAGCGAGGCGGCACTGATGATGCACGATTATCTCACCAACCGGGGCATCCGGAACGCCTGCGAGATCACGCTCATCCTCCCGTTGGAAACCCCGGTGCCGCCCTCACCCGAAACCTCCCGGGCATTGCTGGCCGCGTTTGCGGAGCGGAACATCACCTTCATCGCGGACCGCGAAGTGCGGTCCGTTGATACGAAGCGCCGGGTGGTCAGCACCGACGACGGACGCGAGTTTTCCTACGATCTCTTCCTGGGTGTCCCCGCGATCCGCGCCCCGAAAATCCTCGAGGCCAGCGGCATGACAGAGGACGGGTATGTTCCGGTCAAACCCAAAACGCTCGAAACTCGCTTCCCGGACGTTTACGCCATCGGTGATTGCGCGCGGCAGGGCACGCCAAAGGCCGGGGTCTTCGCCGAAGGCGCGGCCCGCGCCGTCGCCACCACGCTCATCGCCCGCCTGCGGAATCAAGAAGTGCCGGTGACCCACAAGGGGATCGGCTCCTGTTACATCGAGTTCGGGGCCGGCCGGATTGGTCGTGTGGATGTTGACTTCTTCTCCGATCCCGAAGGCCCGACGGGCACCTATTACGCGCCCTCCGTCGCTTTGCGTGCCGACAAGGAACACTTCGGTGCGAGCCGCCGCGCCCGCTGGTTCAATCGCTAATCCTCAGAACTCGAGATCAGCACCTCGGCACTTTGCGATCAATTTCGTCCGACCACGCGGTGATACCGCCATTGACGCTCTGGATTCTCCATCTGTAGCAGCGGACGTGAGACCGCTCAGATTTAACCGCGATATACGCTAACCACGCGAAAGATAATCAGCCATAGGAAGGCGTGCGTTGCTTTGTCCATGTCCTGTTCGCGTATTTTGTGTTTTTCGCGGTTATCTCGGTTTGCCGAAGAGTCCGAGCCGGCTCACGTCGGCTGCTAC
>CAZIJO010000215.1:0-10482 GCA_964539515.1 uncultured Bifidobacterium sp.
CCGAGTTTGTCGCACCAGTAATACCAGCGGTCCGGTTCCACCTTTACATGCTTGCGCGCCATGTTGAACCCGAGCTTCTTGGTCATCTCGATATCGTAACGCAGTGCCTCGTCGGTGGGCGCGGTGTAAAGTCCGTCCGGCCAGAAGCCTTGATCGAGCGGGCCGAGTTGGAAATATGGCTGGTTGTTTAGGCACATGCGGAGACGACCCTGCTCGTCTTTAGCGAGGGAGATTTTGCGCATGCCGAAGTAGGACTCCAAAGAATCTGTTTCGGCCCCTTTGCATTCGTTGTTGATATGAAGCCGATAAAGGTGCGGGTGTTCTGGAGACCAGAGCTTGGCCTCGGCGACGGGCAACCGCATTGCGATCAGGTTGGTATCAAAACCAGCAGTTGTGCTGCGAGCAACGCGCTTGTCTCCATCAAAGATTTCAATGGTAACGGCATGGAAGGCTCTGGTCCGCATTTTTGCGGTGATTTCAACTCGCCCATTGTCCACATCTGGAATAATGGTCAGCGATTCAATTCCGTCCTTTGATACCGGCTCCAACCACACCGTCTGCCAAATGCCACTCGTCGGCGTGTACCAAATGCCGCCCGGCTTGCGCACCTGTTTGCCGCGCGGTTGCGGACCGGCATCGGTCGGATCCCAAACCGACACGACGAGTTCTTGGTCACCCGACGGCTTGAGCGCCGCGGTAACATCGAAACTGAACCCATCGTAGCCACCGCGATGCGTGCCGACCTCCTTGCCGTTCACATAAACCGTCGTCTCCCAATCTACCGCGCCGAAGTTCAGCAGCACATTTTTGCCCTTCCAGCCGCGCGGGATCGTGAACGAGCGACGATACCAAAGCCGGTTGGTTTCAAAAACCCGCTTCATGACCCCCGACAACGCGGACTCGATGGGAAATGGCACGAGGATCTGCCCATCCCAATTGGCGGGTTGAGGCGCATCTTTAATTGTGATGGCGTAATCCCAGAGGCCGTTCAGATTCTGCCAGTCCTTGCGGACCATCTGTGGGCGCGGGTATTCGGGGTGGACATTCTTGGGCGAAACGTCGGCCGCCCAGCGCGTCAGGAGTGGACCTTTGGCGGGTTGCCAGGATTTATCCGCCGCCCAAACCGGCGAGCATCCGAGCCACATGAGCACCGCCAGTTGTTGCAGGGTTGGCTTCATGTTCATAACTCGATCGGCACCAGAGGGCCCGAATCAACCACGCCTTCCGTCGGCGGCGGGTCGCAAGCGATAGCCACGGCGCGCCAGCGATCGATTACGCTCCGCTAAACATCACCCGACCCGGGCCAAGCTTTAACCCGCCGGGGGATCAGCTTGCGATAAAACAAGCAACCGGCAGGATTGACTCTCGAGACCGAAAAGCTACCTGGTCGCGGCCCAACCGCGCACGAACCCGACGCACTGCGCGACATCGGGCACGGAGTTATCCCAGTTGGCTTCGTACTCGATGGCAATGTTGCCCTCGAACTTCTGCCGCTTGAGTTCGTTGAGAATTTCCGCGATCTCCGACACGCCCGTGCCATAAATGGCGTCCGGCATTTGTTTGCCGATCACGGGCCGGTCCTTGAGGTGCGCGCTGATGATGCGACCCTTCAGCAGTTTCACGCACTCGAGCGGCTTCAGGCCGGAGGTGGCCCAATGGCCCGTATCCGCGCACGCACCGATGCGGGGGTCCCGATGCTTGACCAGCGAGAGGACGTATTTCGGATCCCAGAGCTGGTATTCGGGTTTATTTGGATTCCGAGCGTGCTCGTGATAGGCGACGCGGATGTCGAATTCCTTCACGAGTTTTTCAATAATGTCGAGATGCGGCACATCCTCGGTGGTGATCGCGTAGAGATCGAGCTTCTTGGCGAACTCAAAAATCTGACGCCATTCCGCCTCATCCTTGCCGCCCACGACCCCGTAATTGACGGCGCGGATGCCGTGCTTGGCGAGTTGGGCCTTGATGGCGGCGATCGTTTCCGCCGAGGCGTCGTGGTGCAGTTTTACGTCCGGCTGTGCGGGGCTGAGCTTCTGGCCGGGATAGAACTCGATGACCTTGCCGCCGGCCTGGGCGGTTTTTTCCACCGCCTCAAAGGCGGAGAAACGGTTGAACGTGTAGGCCTGGCAACCGACCGCAAGGCCGCCCATCTTGCAGTCGTCGGGAATCGGATTAGCGGCACCGGCCGGGGCAGTCAACATGACTGCGGTGACGGCAAGCGCGCCAGTGAGAATTTTGAGCATGGAAGTCATTTTGGAGTTCTTGGGTTGCGCGTTAAGGGTCCATCCGGCTGGGTTATCCCGCCGACATCGATCATGGCAGCTACAAACCGGCGTGGTGTCAAAACAAAATTTCGCACCGGCGGTCATGCAGCGGCGCGCCATGGTATCCTTCCCACGGAGGGAGTCCGTTGCTTCCCACCGATTAGGCAGCGGACTTGAACCGCGGCCGCCAAAACCGTCTTCATGACTTCCGCGGTGACGCTGAAAATTGACCAACAACCACCGGCGCTCAGTCCTGGTCCGGCGAATCCCGTTCCGGGTGGAACGTGACTACCGGATAATCGGATTGGGCCGTGTTCAAACTGACCTCGCCCCGGGCTATCACCCGGGCTCGTCCCCTGCGCCCGCCAATCGTGAGGGTAAATTTGCCCGCCTCGATCCGCAGGGATTTTTCCGCTGCCGACCCGTTGGTGGAAGGCCCTTCACACACCCAGCTCCCGGACAAGGCCGACAGCCGGAACTCTGGCTTCGGCTCAGGTGCCGGTATGCCTTTGGTGCTTGGGGCCACAGCCTGTTTATGTTCGAAGCAGTGAAGGCCAAACGTCATGCCAAATACGCCCCAGAAAGCGGCCCCGCACAGGAGCGCAATGAGCTGGACTTTGCCCGGCGGCAGTTCGATCCGGGAAAAGTGCGACAAGGCGAGAATGACCGTTGGAAACACGAGGGAAATTGGAATTGCCGACCAACGCCAGCGGCCCACCGCTCCCAAGATCATACCGGTCAGCACCGCACAACTCAGGTTGCCGAGAAAACTGAACAGCACCGTGAGCAGAACGGTCACCCCGACCAGCGCCAGCCAGACGGCAAAGCCCGTCAGCCCGTGTGTGATCCAAGCGGGTTTCATCACCAAGATCTTTCCGCTGCTTATTCCGCAACCGAACCCCGGCTTCCGGCCAGCCCGCGTCATCCAGGTCCATCCCGGACCTGGAGTGAAATCAGGCGAACAACCGGGCGCCATCATCGCCGTCCGCTGCTGTCGCCCTCGGGCCAACCATCGGATGCGCTTCGCCGGGTGGCGCCCCAGCGGGTCGGCGAATTGTGTACGCGTGGTTAAATTGCATCCGCTTAGCCGGACTCGTTTGAGCGATGAATTGACCATGAGCGCAGACCTAACCTTCGTCATGGTAATTCTTGCCAAATCCTGCGCCAAAATTGGCCGGCAATTTGCCCCGCAAAAATGGGAATTGCCCCCGAACTTTGATGGTCTCCGTGCCCCTTCCGGACCGGCCACGCACCGCTGAGATTCCGGAGTCAGCGCAGCGTCCGCGTGGCTGGTAACGAAACCCGTCCAATTCCGTAAGGCTCGATGGTTAATTCGGTGTCGGCCAAGGCGACCGTTGCGGGAACGTCATTGTAGTTCAACACCAAGGCATGGCCGTCCGGCTGGACGCTGAAGAAAACCCGTCGTGGATGTTTTGCCGTAAGTACCGCACGGGTCCAAGGATGCAGATCTTCCCGGCCCCGAAGTACCGTTCCCACGAACTCGCCATAGAGCTCGGGCGGTTCAGCATCACCCACAAAGCGATGAAACCGTCCCTGGCCCGTGTCGCCGGCAGTCCACCGATTGAACACGGCCGTCGTGTCTTTTCCGGACCGACGAGCCCCCACCGCGCCGCTGCCCGTGAAGGTCTCCTGAGGGCCGCGTGGATAGGACGGGTAAATGATGGTACCGCCCCGACGCAGCCAATCGTCCACCCTGCCCTGCACATCCGCGGGAATTTGATTGCCCCACGCAAACACGAGCACCTTGTAGCGATCGAGGAAACCATCGCGAATCAACCCTTCATCCAAATAGTCCACCTCAACGGTCCGGCGGATTTCGCGGGCGACCGGGTTAAAACCCCACGCGTAGAGGTGGCGGAACGCCGCATCGCCGAGTTGGTTCTCCGTCTCGGGATAGAACACCGCCACCTCGATCAACGGGGCCTGCCGCGTATCCAGGACGGGCACGTATTTCAACCAGCGCTGGATCTCCATGGGATGATCAAAAACGTTGTTGTGGTAGGTGAACAGGTGATCCCCGTTGGCCGTGGCAGTACCGAAGATGCGGCCCACCACTCCGCGCGCCGTGTGGGAGCTGGCCGGCTCGTAGCCCAGTCCGACGCCGTAAAGCCGCGCCGCCGTCGCGGCCAGCCGCGTGGCGTAAAAATTTTGCTCGTAACTGTCGGTCTCGTTCGTCAGGCGGGTGCCACCGTCAATCGCCTTCATGGCTTTCGTCTGCGCGGTGTAATCCGTGCCCGCCTCGCGGAAGCCCCAGCCGCCGGCGGATTGGTAGATGCGTGTTTTGGGCAGCGCCCGCCGCGCCTCCTGCGCCCACCAGTCGCACCAATCCGACATCGAGTCGGTGTACCATTGCGTGAAATCGAAGCGTTCCGCCTTGCCCAACATGGTTTCCGGCAGGCGGGGACTGATTTGGTCGAACGCCGCAAACCGCTCGCCCCAGGCGTCATTGAGCGCCGCGATGTCTTGGTATTTCGCCTGCAACCAACGCCGGTAATCTGTGCGCCCATATTCATCGCCGGCCCACCAGCCGATGTGAATGTGCATCTCGCCGCCCGCCGGCCCCCAATTGCCTCCGGCGGGATATTGGGATTCGCCGTAATTGCCGCTGGGGCCGAGGCGCACTCCTTCGAGCACCCCCATCGGTTCGTAATGCCGGCCGAACGCTTGCAACACCCGGGTCACATGCCGCCGATGACTCGCCGCCCAGATGCTCTGAATGGCATTGGTCCGGCCATGTTCGAGGCAGACAAACCCGCGATTCTCCTCGCTGTTCATGAACCAGTCCGGCAACGCATAGCCGGAGCCGACGATCAGGAGCGGAAACCACTGGAGATCGCATTCCGCGAGCCGTTGCACAATCGCGTCATAGAAAGTGAAATCGAACTCCCCTTCGCGGTCCGGCTCCAGGCGCTTCCAGGTCACGTAGCTTTCAATGGAGGTAAAGCCCAGCACGCGGGCCAGCGGGGCGAGATCGTTCATCGCATCGAGCGATTGCGCCAGGGTGTTCCGGTCGCCGAGCACATCCACCCCCGCGCTGGTGACCAGATCCATGGGGCGTTGCAGTTTCACCATTGGCGTGACCTTTCTCGGTACGGATGCCTTGAGGGACGCCCAGGCCTCGGCGGACGATTCGGGAAGCAATCGCACCCCCAACAAATGTTGCAACCCGGATACCCGCACCCTGACCTCCACCGGTGTCGGCGCGTTGGTCGGAATGGCGAACTCAAACCACGCGCGCCGTTCCGTCAACGTGTTGAGCCGCGTGTAGGAGCTACGCCGGCTCGACGACAGCCCGCCACCCGCCGCGGCATCGCCGAGTTGCAGCCGGGACTCGATCAATCCCGCGCCCTGGTCAACGAACTGAAGTTCCAACGTCACGCGACCGCCGCGGGGCAGCACCACTGACCCGAGCCGGATGTCCCACTCAAACTTCGTGTACGGATCACGTTCGATTTCCGACGTCAGCGTTTGCCGTCCCCCAACGGAGACCAGATGAAAACGCTCACGGCTCGCTATCCACACCGGCACTGCGGTGGCATTCCCGACTGCCACGCGCGCAAGTTCGGCCGAAGTCTGGGCGAAGCTGCCGGAAGGGATCAGGCAAACGGCCAGGCTCAAAACGAAGGCAGGCAGTGAAACGAGGCGGCGTGCCCGGCCGAAAATCTGAAACGGCTCAGTGGAAGCTTTCTGGCGTTGGCTGAAGGCAGGCGGATCGATCAAAGGCAGGACTGAATTCATAGGGCAGTTCCTTCGGTGGACGTTTTCCGCTCAGGCAAACTCTTGTGGTTTAAACTCGAACTCCGCAGTAGCCAAGTGGGCAAACTTGGCGGCGGCCACCGTAGCGGCAGGCATCCTTGCCTGCCGTAGAGCCGCGGCTTCCAGCCCGGCGGAAAAAACCGTGCGTTCATCAGTATTTGCGAATTAGGTCAAAGCTTGCGACATCGGTCCGCCATCTTCCGGGCGGCAGGATGTCACCCTTTCCGTCAGGCAAGGATACCTGACGCTACCCCACTTCGGAGTTCGGTTTAAAGATGGAGGATGGTTCCAGGTTTTCATCATCGCTTTTCCGGCCGCGCGCTGTGGCCGCTCTTTCGATGGCGCAATCTTATCGGACCAGGTCGGGTTGTAAATGCGGCTGATGAACCAGACCGCCGCAGAAGATCACCCGGTGGCCACCTGCAAAACCCGAACCGCATGGCGTGGCAGCCGGAGCGATGCTTCAGCCGGCTGCGGCGTGGCAGTGTCGGCATAAGGATCCAGCAACCAACGTTTGCCTTGGAGAGCGAGTTCGAGCGCCACTTCAAGATCCTGCTCCCCCTCGTTGAAAAGGATGTAGTAGTGGCTGCGCGCCTTCACGACATGCCGGACGCGAAGATCGGGCGATGCCGCCGAAACACGGACGTCAGGTTTCACGAGTTCATCGATGTGACCGACCAGCCGCGCCTCGGGCATCGCCGGCGTCCAGCGAATGACGCGACCGGCCTTTTCCAGTGTGGCGAGCGCGGGGGCGGCCTCGTTGGGCGGCGCGTCTTCGACGATGATTGCCCGGTAGTGCATTCCCCGCAGACGAATCCCGGACGAGTTGACCCTGGCATCTTCCCAGAGATGACGGGCTTCGAGGTAATTGAAATCCCGCTGGTGCTGGAAACAGACCTTCGCCGCGCGCCACGGAAGCTGATGGTTGTGGCCCAGGATCGCGAGTTCGCAAACTTGCGTGCTGTCGGTGTTGAGCCAGCAGAGGCGTTGCATGGCTTTGGCGAACGCCGGGTACTCGTTCCACCACGCGCTGTTCGGGCCGACATCGGGCGGCCGTTCGTCAAGGCGCGGGCCGCGCACCGAGTAGTAGAACGCATGCGGGTAAAGCAGATTGCAGCCGCGCACCAGGAGCCAGTGGCTGAGCCAGCGCATTTCTTCGAAGGTGAAGTTGTGCCCGTAAGCGCCGCAGTATTCGTTCGCATTCCGACGGCGACCCAGGTGAACCATGGCGGACGAAGCACACTTGGCATTCGTCGATTGGTCGCCTTCCAGTGCGGTCGGTTTGCCCGGCTCGATGTAACGCCAGACGATGTCCTGGCCGGGAATATGGAAATGGCGCAGGTGACCGATGTCATCCGGCGCCGAAGGATGACCGGTCAACGCGATGCCGTGACGCGTACACCATTGTGAGATGGGTTTGTAAAATGTTTCCTCCAGCCGCGACTGAAGGGCGCGCTGATAATCCCGCCGGTAACGGGCGGCCTCGGGTTCGTCGTCAAACCAAAGGGCCGGCAGGTATTCGGTGAAATCGTAGCCGAGGAAACGGTTCACATGGGCGAGGATGCCGGTGGTGCCGGGCATCACCCCGCGCTCCGCTGCCTTGGCGAGCATGGAAGGTTCATCGGTGAAGATGCCCTGGACGGTCTTGCCGAAGTGCTTCCCGAACTCGGCATAGTAACGCTGATAGACGAGGTCAATGAAACACGCAACGGATTCCGGGTTCAGAATGTCGCCGCCCGGCGGAAGCTCCTCCGGCACCTCCTTGTGATCTGGACGTCGCGGCGGGTCGGGCTCGGTGAAATGGAGTCCGCGAATGACGGAGTGGCCGGGGGCGGCGGCCCGGTCCACGATGGCGAGGCGATGACCATTGGTCCGGCGCCGGACGACGGCCACGAGGTTTTGGCCGGGTTGAAGTTGCGGCGAACGGTCGTCCCCGATACGAACGTCGTGGATCACGCCACCGGGTTTGGCGTCATCGAGATCAATGGCGAACAGCCCACGGGTCCGGAACGCGGGATTCTTTGCGACCACCTGCCCGCTGGAAGAGCCGCTGGGATACATGCCTTCGTCGTAAAGCACGACCCACATGCCCCGGGCCTTGGCGCGTTCGATGGCGAAACGCATGAAATGAATCATCCGCTCCCCCAGCCAGGGAATGCTGCGGGGCAGCCCGGCGCGGGGATGAATGACGAAGGCGTGGACGCCGTGCGCCTGGAAATCGGCAAGCTGCCGCTCAATCTCCGCCTCGGACAGCTCGTCGTTCCAGAACCAAAACGGGCAGAGCGAAAACTCGCGCGGCGGGCGCTGCCAGTCCACCGGCAATTTGATGGCTTCCCCGGCGGCGCTCCGGAATGGCGCACCCGTGACGGGAATCGACGCGAGGGCGAGGCCGATCCCGGCGCGGCCCAGCCGGTGCGTGAACTGACGGCGCGTCAGCAGATCACCGCGAACAACTGTTTTCCGAATCTGGATTGCAGGTAACGGTTCGGTATTCATGGCGGGAAGTTTCATCGCGGCCTGTTCGGTTGATGCCTGCCTGACGTTTAAGTTTCCATTGCTGATGGATGACCGGGCAATTCGGGTTTTGCTCTTCGCCCCGGGAGAATAGCTGGGAAGGCCGCGGTTACCAATACCAAGCAGCGCCCTTTAAGTTCCTCCGGTTTCATTTTATTGGTTTTGGTCGAAATCGGATTGTCTGGGTTTGACTCCGGGTCTCGGTTGCCACTGCTGCCTCCTGGCTTGTGCGCACCCATGCGAGTCATGGCACGGAAACTACGCGTGGAGTTTCCCGGGGCGATTCCTCCAGTGATGAATCGGGGTCAATCGGCGCAAGCCGATCTGAAAGTGTGACCAGGCCGGGAAGCGGTTTCTGGAAACCCCCTGCGGGGTTGGCGTCAAAACGGTGTTACTGCCGCGAACCACGATAGAACCTTGCAGCCGAAGGTGGAGAGTTGGTTAAATGCACAACTGCCTTGCCCTGAATATTACTGAATGTCGTGAGGTTCTGCCAAATCTGGAGATTTGTCGAAGACTGCAACGTGTAAGTGAATCCTAGAATGCCATCCAAAGTGAGTTCAATATTTCGGCTGCTGTCCAGCAATCGGAGGCTCAAAACCCTATTTACGTCGCCAGATTGGAGAATGTAGCCAGAGTAGCCCAATGCCACGAATGTGTCGTTCCCATAAATGAAGCGCTTAATGCCTCCAAGCACTGTGTCCCTTTTAAGCCAATTGTAACCGTTTAGGGATGTGGCTACGTATCCGTCCTGAGTCCCGATGAACATGCTATTGCCGAATGAAGTTGCGTTGACTGGCGAGGCAGGTGAAAAAAGATTCCAGTTTGTTCCATTTATCGAGCGAAGCTGTCTGCCATCGCTTAAATTAACGAAGAACACACCGTTTCCATAGATTACGGAACCTGCGCTGCCTAGCTGTGTGTTGGTCGTCCCGCTCAGCCTATCTGTCCAGATTTCTCCGTCCACCGATGTCGCCACCGTCGTGAAGCCCAGAGTTCCCCCTGCAAGGACAAATAATCCGGCCCCATACTCCAAGTCATACAGACAACAGCCGAGGTTTTGCAGCTTCCAATCAATGCCGTTTGTTGAAAGCAAGACGCCGTACGACCCGACCTTTGCAACGAAACGACCATTGCCATAAACCATCTTGGTGAGCGGACCACCAGAAGGTGAGATTCTGCCATCCCAATCGATTGCATTTGTCGAAGTGAAAATGCCTCCCGCAGAGCCTCCAGCAACGTAAAGCCCGCTTCCGTAAGTTATGGACTGAAGGCCCGTGCCTAGGTTCTGACTTTCCCATACTTTGCCATCACTAGACTTCAGGAGTGAATTAGGAGAATCAGATACCAGCACGAATTTGTCTCCAGCGAAAACACCTCCGTAAATGCTTGCAGTGTTACCAAGCCGCTGACTATTCCAGTTGATTCCATCAGATGAGCTTAGAATCGCACCATTCCGGCCAACAGCAACATAACAACCCTTACCGAAGGCGACTCCATTTAATGTGTCCGCAGAGGTCGTTGCCAAGACAGACCAATCTGATGCATTGGTGGAAACCTGAAAACCTGCCCAGTTGGCAGCATCTTCTACTCCGACGATAAGACCATTCCCAGATGTCAGACTGCGGATGATATGTCCGTCTGCCGGTGCCATTCGAGTCCAGTTGGTTCCGTTAGTTGAAGACAACATGCCTCCTGTCCACACCCATTCGTTCCCGTTGACGACGAAGTAACTCCCCGTTGCGAGGAAGCGCCCGTTGACATAAATCGCGCTGCCGATGCTGTTACACTCAGCAGGCTGAAAAGACCAATTCGCGACATCACTGGAGGTGGCAATGCCCGCTTGAGCACCTGTTGCTACAAATTGACCGTTCCCATAGGCGACAGCACGAAAGTCGTTAAGGTAGGAAGTTGGGGCAAGCGTTAA
>CAZIJO010000216.1:0-10426 GCA_964539515.1 uncultured Bifidobacterium sp.
AATATGAAACACCAAGATCCAAACACCAAACACCAAAGAATTTCCAAATCCCAAGCTCCGGAATCTACATCTCGTTGCCGCCGTCGTTTGAAGTTTGAAGGTTGGTGTTTCCTTGGTGTTTGGTGTTTGGTGTTTGGTGTTTTCCCCGTCGCGTGAGCACACAACTTTTAACCTGGATCGTCATCCCGTTCTGCCTGGCGCTCTCGTTCCTGCTTTCCGGCATGGAGGCGGGCGTGTTCGCGTTGAGCCGGCTGCGCGTGCGGCAGCAGATGCGCGCCGGCCGGGCCTCGGCCAGATTGCTGCACGGCTTCCTGCAAAATCCCGAGAACTTCCTCTGGACCATTCTCGTTGGCAACACGCTCGTCAATTTTGTCGTGCTCGGCTGGGTGGCGGCCGCGTTGCACGAGAGTTTTGCCGGCCGGTGGTGGTGGTTCGCGTTGGTCTTCGGCGCCATCGTGTTCCTGTTCTACGCGCTGTTTGACCTGCTGCCCAAGATGCTGTTCCGGTCGTATCCGAACCGGCTGTGCATGCAGGCGGCGCGACCTTTTCGGTTGGTGCATTTCGCCCTGCGACCGCTCGTGGCCCTGGTCGAGCGGGTATCCGCCTGGCTGCTGCATTGGACCGGCGGCAAGGCTTTCTCCGGTCACCTGTTTGGCAACCGCGAAGAGTTGCGGCAGGTGATGACGGAGTCGGCGCAGGCCTTCAGCTCGGAGGAACGCGCGATGATCAGCCGCGTTCTCGATCTGCAAAACCTGACGGTGCGGCAAATCGCCAAACCGCTGTCCGAAGCCGTGACCGTCACCGCGCAAACGCCCACAAGCGAGGTGCTCCGGCTCGCGCGCGAACGCGGGCTGACGCGTCTGCCGGTTTGGGAATCGCGCGATGGCCAGGAGCGCATCGTCGGTCTGGTCACCGTCAACAAGCTCCTGTTCCAACCGGATCGCGACACCACCAAACGCGTCGCCGAACACGTGACCCCCGCCCTGTATCTTGACGAAGACCAGCGCCTCGAAGTGGCCTTGCGCCGGATGCAACGCAGCGGCCAGCGGCTGGCGGTCGTGGTGGGCCGCGATCAGCGCGAGGTCGGCATTGTGAGTCTGGAGGACATTCTCAAGGTCATGTTCGGCGAGGTGAAATTGTAGCATGGACTGGAACACCGTCATCGTGATCGTCCTGAAACTCGCCGCCGTGGCCGTGCTGGTGGCGCTCAATGGATTCTTCGTCGCGGCGGAATTTGCGCTGGTCAAGGTGCGGCTCACGCAATTGGACCCGCTGGTGGCGCGGGGACAGCGGCGGGCGCGAATGGCGCGGCATGTTGTCGCCCACCTCGACGCGTATCTCAGCGCGGCCCAACTGGGCATCACGCTGGCGAGCCTGGGATTGGGCTGGATCGGGGAGCCAATCTTCGAGGAGTTGCTCCAGCCGGTCTTTCGGGCCTTTGCGGTGGAAAGCCAGACGCTGCGCAAGTCCATTGCGTTCGCGGTGGGTTTCACCGTAATCACGTTCCTGCACATCGTGGTGGGCGAGCAGGCGCCCAAATCGTTCGCGATCCGGCGGCCGCTGGCCACCGGGCTTTGGGTGGCTTACCCGTTGCGCGTCTTTTACTTCCTGGCGTTCCCGTTCATCTGGCTGCTGAATGAAAGTTCCCTCGGGCTGCTGCGATTCCTTGGCTTGCAGCCCGCGACTGAACACGAGGGGGCGGCCTCGGAAGAAGAGTTGAGTGTGCTGGTGGCGACCGCGCAAAAGCACTTTGGGGCCTCCAGTTTCAGCCGGGACCTGGTCCAAAACGCCCTTGAGTTGCGGCACCGCGTGGCGCGGGATGTCATGCGGCCCCGCCCGGAAATCACCACGCTCGACACGGGCGCCACGGTGGTCGAGTGCCTGGAATTGGCGGAGCGAACGCGCTATTCCCGCTTCCCGATCTCCGAGGGTGGCAACCTGGACCGGACGCTGGGGGTGGTTCATATCAAGGATTTGTTTGCCTTGCGGCACACGGCGCGAACCGGGGTGGACCTGTTGCCGGTTGCACGCAAACTGATCTATGTGCCGGAGACCGCCCGGCTGGAAAAGTTGCTGCAATTGTTTCTCGAGCGGAAACTTCATCTGGCCATGGTGGTGGATGAATATGGGGGGACGGTGGGGTTGGTGACGCTGGAAAACGTCATTGAGGAATTGGTGGGCCAGATCCAGGACGAGTTTGATCAGGAAAAGCCACTGCTGACCCGCGCGAGTGAAACGACGTGGGAAGTGGCGGGTGCGCTTCCCCTGCATGAACTGGAAACTTTGGTGGGCACGTCGCTGGCGGCCGAGGGGATCACCACGACCAGCGGTTGGGTTACCCAGAAGCTCGGCGGTTTTCCCAAAGCGGGCGACGTCGTCAAAGTGGGTTCGTCTGAATTGCGGGTGGAAGAAACAGACGGCACCCGCGTGGCGCGCTTGCGACTCACAAACCGCCAAGCGGACTGAGGCGGGCGGCTGGTCACCAGCGCGCGCCCCGCACCGCGAGGATTGCCGACACAATTCCCGTCAGGAGGCAATGGGCGAACGCGGGCCAGAGCCGGTTTTGGAACGCGACGATCGCAAACAAGGCGAATGTCAGCAACCAAACGATGAGGGGGTGATAATCGGCTGGATTTTTCTTCCCCCGCGACTGTTTTTTGGTTAGCGCCGGGGTGGTGAACACCAGAATGAGCAGCGTGGTGATCAGCCAGCCGAGGGAATTGACCAGGGAGGCGCCGTACCACGAGAAAGTGAATTTCGTCGGCAGCCAGCGCCAGAAATGATTCACGTGCGCGGCGAACGGTTCGAGGGCAAGATCGAACAGGACCACCAAGGCGGCGGTGACGCCGATGAGCCAGAAACCATATCGCTTCAGCTTGCGCCACGGGCGGAGGATGAGTTTGGCCACGCCGCGGGCATTGAGTACGGCAATAATCCAGATAAATGGCATGGGCCAGGCGAGGGTATTGAAGAACTTGGGGCCGGCCGCCGCTTCAAAAACAAAAGGGCCAAACGGATAGGCCGTCAGTGTGCCCACGCCGTGCGCCACGCCGCCGACAAATCCAATGATGACGCCGGCGATCAGCACGTTGGGTCCGGGGAGAATTCGTCCGAGGGAAGCAATCGAGGCCAAGGCGGTCGTCACGACCAGCAGGGCAGCGGGCCAGCCTGATTTGCCCGGCGAAGGATTCGTGAGCAGCGTCCAGGCGAGGATCACCAGACACAACAACGCCAGGGCGGAGATCGCATGACTGGCCAGCGATAGCAGGCGGGCGGACGGGGCGACCTCGACGGCGGCGCGGCGGGATAACGATGGGAAACCCATATCGGTGGTGCGGAGCTTAGAACCATTATTCGGTGAAGCGAAGTCCAAATGTGGACAGTCGCCCAAAGCGAATGGCGCAAGCGAACTGACGAAGGAAACATTAGTTCATGATTCCCATTGAGGGTTGAGTGGCCTTTTCACCATTCATTCGCCATTCACCGTTTGGGAGGCTCGGGCTTTTCCTTGGCATCAAACTTGTTTCTGCTGGAAGCGGATGAATAACAAACCGATGGATTTGAGTGAAGCAATGCGGGCGATTCGTGACTGTGCGGCGCAGATGGATGCGCACTACGGCCGGACGGTGTTTGATGAGTGGGCCGTGGTATCACTTCAAGAGCCTCAGCCGCGCGTGCTGGGTTACGTCGGGCCGCGTCACGAAACCTTCGCCAGAAATTTTTCGCGCGACCTCGGCGGGTTACGGGCTTCGATGCTCAACGGCAAGCACCAGGTTGGTGACTTCGAGTTTGCCCGGCAGGCCGAAGGCATGAGCTTCGAAGCGTTCATGGCCCTGGGCGCGGGGCGGTATCTGATTTGCAATAACACCCAGTCTTCCATGAAGGAAATCGCGAATGACCCCCGTTGGTTAACCGCGCAGGTGCCCTTTGCCGAACTGAGTGAGCGCTTGTGCGCCGGTTCGTTTTCGGGTGCACATTGAGTTTTAGCGCGACCAGCCTTGCTGCAGAAAAAATCCGTACGCCACCACCAGGGCCAGGCCGGCGAGCCTCGGCAGCCGGCCCAAGGCGCCGACAAATATCAGGTGGATGACGGTGGCCCCGGTGATCACGTAAACACCCGTGAGAAAAAATTCCGGCAGCTTGAGCGGGTGGAACAGCGCAAAGATTCCGACGCACAAAGGAAGGCAGATGTGCCCGTCGCCAACCTGCGACGTGTAAACGACCTCCAGTTTTCCGCGCCAGCCGTAATACAGGGCGAGAATTGCGTTCGGCAGCACCATCAGCCACCCGCTTAACCAGCCGAGGTTTTTCGCGCTAATGAACCCGTCGTTGATTTTTCCAAGCCAAGTTACCAGCCAGTCAATGCTAACATACGAGGCGTAACCGGCCATTCCGAGCAACGCCAGGTTCCAGGGCAACTTCCAACCCAGGGATTTGCCTTGCCGGACATTGGCTTTGAGTACTTCAAACACGTGGAAGCATTGCCAGAACAAAAACAAACCCACCAGGACCAGGCCGTCATTAAAGGTCAAACGGCCATCCCGCGCCAGGGCATAGACCGCACCGGTGAAGAACAGCACCGCAGTCAGCGTGAGCATCACTGAGAGGCGATGGAGCTGGGCTGCCGGCTTGGCGTCGGCCTTTTTTGGCTTTCGTTTCAGGGCCGCCGGTGTTTTCGGTTTCGCGGACCAGAAGATCGCCGGCAGGCCGATGAGCAGGGTCAGGTTGGTCACGTTGTTGACGAGGGCGTTGGTCATCAATTCCGCACCGGGGCCGGATTTGTGGGCGAGCAGGAAGGCGAAAATCAGGTTCCCGATGCCGGAGCAATACGGCATGATGAGCGTGCCCAGCACCGTCCCTTCGAAGCCGCCGTCGCTCATGGCCTCCAATCGCCAGATCATTAACAGCGAGGCGACGATGAAGACCCCCAGAAAGCACCACGGCGCCGCTGGGCCCGTGCTTTCAATGTGTTGAACCAACGAATTCAAGGCTGCGGAGTAAATCAGTCTGCGGAAGGAGTGCCAAGCAGGATTGAGGTCGGCCGCCGTTGTCCGCTAGGCGCCAAGCCTCGCCAGGATTTCGGCCAGCCTTGTGCCGTAAATCTTCACCACCTTGTGCCGCGTGGTGTGGCCCCGGAGCAACACCACCTTGCTGCGCGGGCAGTCGAGCGTGTCCGCCAGCAGGCGGAGCAACGCATCGTTGGCGGCCGCATCCACCGGCGGTGCGGTCACCCGCACACGGAGTTCCGTACCCTGCGCCCCAACGATTTCGTTAGTTGACGCCCGGGGTTGCAGTTTGATCGCGAGGGTGACGCCATCCTCCTGCACGGTCAGATACGCGGGCCAATGGGCGTTTTGCGTGCGGGCCGATTCCATGAAATTTCTGCTTTCTGACCGTGCAATCTGCGGAAACTTTGCCAGAATCGTCGGCCAGATGAACTACAAAATGTTTTGGCTTGCGACCGTCCTGGCGGCTGGGATCGGGCTGACCGGCTGTGAATCTTCGCGTTACAAACCGGCCAATGTTGTTCCCGGAGGCCAGCCGGCGCTGCTGCCGCCGCAGCCGCCGTTGGCGGAGCTCGAAGCGATCGCGCATGCCGCGGCACAACCCTCGACTCCCACCGAAGGCGAAGGCTGGCGACCCCTGTTCGACGGTCGGTCGCTCACGGGTTGGCAGGTAACGGATTTCAAGCAGGGCGGCGCGGTGGAGGTGCGGGACGGTCTGTTGGTATTCTTCAAGGGGGACAATTTTGTGGGCGTCAATTGCACCAACGAAATTCCAAAGGCCAATTACGAGGTTTCGCTCGAGGCGATGCGGCTGGCGGGCGACGACTTTTTTTGCGGGATGACATTTCCGGTCAACGATTCCTTCTGCAGTCTGATCGTTGGGGGGTGGGGAGGCGGGGTCGTGGGCTTGTCGAGCCTCGATGGCGCCGATGCATCGGAAAATGAGACGACGAAGTTCATCACCTTCGAGAAAGGGCGCTGGTACCGCATCCGGCTGCGGGTGACCGAACAGAAAATTGAGGCCTGGATCGAGCAGAAGAAAGTCGTGGATGTAAATATCGTCGGCCGGAAAGTCTCCTTGCGGTTCGGAGAGATTGAACGATCCAAGCCGTTTGGGCTTGCGTCCTGGAGCACGAGTTCGGCGTTTCGCGGCATCAAACTCCGCGCGGTGACGGCCCCATGATTTCCCGGGCCGCGGCCACGTCGCTGCCAATCTGGGCCCGCAGCAGTTCGATCGAGGCAAATTTCATTTCGGCGCGCAGCCGGGCGGAAAAGGTGACTTCCATTTCCTCGCCATAGATCTGGTCGTTGAAATCGAGCAGATGGACCTCGACCCGGGGCGACGGGGTCGGTTGCTGCAACGTCGGGCGATGGCCCAGGTTGACGACGGCATGATGGGTCCGACCGCGGACGGTGGCGTGCGCGGCGTAAACCCCATTGGGCGGCAGGACAAAGCCATTGGTTTCCAGATTGGCGGTGGGGAAGCCGAGTTGGTGACCAAGCCGGTCGCCCGCCACAATTGTCGCCGCGAGCGCGTAGGGCCGACCCAGCATCTGGCTGGCGGCATCAAAATCGCCGGCGCGAATGGCTTCGCGCACCCGGGTGCTGCTGACCACCTGGCCATCGAGCGCCACCGCGGCGATACCGTGGACGATAAAACCCAGTTCCGTTCCGAGCCTCCGCAGCAGTGAAACATTGCCGCTCCGCGCATGGCCAAAGACAAAATCGGCGCCGACGCAGATGCTGTGGATGGCGCCGAGGTCATGAGCGAGTTGGCGGATAAAACTCTCGCCCGTTTGCTGGCTGAACGCCTGGTCGAACCGAAGCAGGAGCAACGCGTCCGCGCCCAGCGATTCAATGGTGGCCACTTTTCGCGGCAGGGAATAGATCAAGGGGGGCACGCGGTCGGGTGCGACGATCGTGCTGGGGTGACGATCAAAAGTAACGACCACCGCGACGCCGTCATGTTGGCGGGCATCCGCGATGGTTTGCCGAATGATCTGCTGATGACCAAGGTGGACGCCGTCAAAGACCCCGATGGCGAGGCAAACTTTGCGCCCGCCGGCACGAAGTTCGTGTGCTTGGTGAATCGTCGTCACGCGGCAAAGTGTAGCGACCCCGTGAACAAACGCTGCAAGTTTCTTGCGGCCGCCGGCAGGCCACACCCCGGAGGCTCAGACGCCTTCGCCAAAAAGATTCGCCAGCCGGGCGGCCAGCTTGCGGCGGGCGATCTCGCCTGAGTCACTGGATGACCTCAGTTCGTGCGAGGGGGTGGCTCGGTTGCTGTTCGGTTTACAAACGCCAGTGGAGTGAAACCACTTTTCCAACGAACGGCGCAGACCGGGTTCTGAGATTGGCAGCCGGGCTGGCGCCATGGAACGCCGCGGGACAGCCGTGCTGCATCCTTGCCTTCATTCCCGCATCGTGCAATGCAGCGACGGAGTAGTTTATTTTCATGGAAGCCGGCCCAGAACTGGCGGTTGCGCGGGCTGCCCGCGCGACACGGGGTTTGCCCGGTGGGCAGCAACGGGATTATAAAACTCCGGCAGGCGTTCGCCGTGCAGAACATAAATGAACATACCAACCGTCATCAACAGCATGAACGTCAGCACGAACTGTCCACTGAGGCTGGCGGAACTCCCATCCATCCAAGCCGGCATCACCTGAGTCAAGACAGCAAAACCAACCGCCACCATCGTCAGAACCGCCCACGCCCGGCGCTTGTGTCCCGCAAACGCGACGATGCCCCAAAGCACGCAGAGTCCGCCCCCGGCCACGCCGGTGATGAAGGTCACTTGGGCGAACGCAGGAGCGGCCTGTTGAATGAAGAAGCTGAGGGTCGCCACAGCGACCCCGTACGTCGCGAGCCGACTTGCCATTTTTTGCTCATAATCACCTCATTCGTTCAGGCCCCCACAGGTGTGTGGAGTGACGTTCGGCTCCGTCCTGAAATAACGCGACGCGTAGCCCGCCGCGCGCAGGTGGCGAAAAGGAAGCGCCCGATCGCTGCCACGTGCGCCGCCGGACTCGACGGGCCAGGTGAGCAGCTCGCGAATGATCTCAAGCAGCGCGGGCACATCAATCGGCTTTTCCACCAAGGCGCTGACCCCGGCCGCCTCGGCCATTTCGGATTGATTGGGCTGGCCGGTGACAACCAGGACCGGCAGGGTGGGATGGGCTTCCGTCATTCGATCCAGCGTGGCCCATCCATTTTTCAATGGCATGTTCAAGTCCACCAGGAGCAGATCAATCCGGTCCGGCTCCCGGCGGAAGGTTGCCACCGCCTCCGCACCATTGGCCGCAGAAACCACCTCGTAGCCCTCGCCGTGCAGCACTTTGCGCAGTGATTCACGAACCGATGCGTCGTCGTCCGCCACCAGCAATCTATAGGTCCGCTTAATCATCGAGCCGGAAAAGTTGACGCGATCGAGGCCGCCTGGTCCGGCCCGTCCACCGAGGGATGGTTACAATGGAGGAAGTACCCTGTCGTTTCGGTGCGGTTTGTTTGCGCGGAATCCACCAGCCAACGGGCTACCACCGGCAGGCCGCCGTCGAGCGACGGAGCCAGCCGCGGCTCCGATGGTGGCGGTGGACTGGGCATTGCCCGCGCCAGCGCTTGCCGGACCAACACATCAAACGACAGGGCACGGAAGGAATTTAAAACGATTCGTTTACTCATCGGCTTGGCCTTCTGGGTTTGCGCCAAAGGCGCGGGTTCAGTGAAAGCACATTTAGCTGGCATCATGCCAGCGATGCGGGTGGTCGACCGCAAGCAGCAGGGCAAAGGCTTGCGCATTTTGGCTGCTCCGGGGTTGACTCTGGCAGTGAGGGGTGGGAATCCACCTATGGCCAGTCGCTGGCCATTTCGAGGAGCTCAGCGCTGCCATCAGGAAACAGCGGCTATTTCTTGGATTTCGCCGCTCCGGTCTCGGCAATCTTCCGGATGTGAGTCTGGAAATCCTCATCCTCACCTTCGAGCAATTCCGGCAGGGCTGCGCGGAAATCCTCCCGCCGACACCACTCGCGCATGTAGTCTTCCCAGGAGCGCCACAAGCGTTGCGTCTGCCGATCCATCCTTTCTTCGAATACCAACAGGTAGGCGCGCTCGAAAATGGAGACGAGGATGTTGAAGATGGCCAACTTGCGTTCCTGTTGCTCGTCAGTCAGGGGTTGGTCGCGCGCGGCTTTCCGCAACAATTGCAGGTCCGGGTTGCCCAGCACGAGTTTGAGAAAGCCGGTGTATTCATCGGAGAGGCGCTGGTAAAGTTCTTCTGCATCGCCCTGCCGCTCGCGCCGCTGCTCATACATGAATACCAGTATCGCCATCGGCAGACCGAAAATCGTCACGATGTAACTGATGGCTTCCGCCCATTGCAGCCACGTCATGGAGTCCGGGATCATCAGGATGGTTCCGGTTTCTCGCCGGCGGTACGCAAACCGAAGCGGATAAGTTTCTCGCGCATGGTGGTACGGGTTACGCCCAGCCAGCGCGCGGCTTGAGCCTGGTTGCCAGCGGCCAGTTGGATGGCGCGGGTGTAAAGTTCGCGCTCCATTTCCTCGATCATCCGGGCGTGCGCACCGGCCACCTCGCCGCGTTAGGCTTGGGTCAGCAGTTCGGTGAAATAGCTCGCGATGGTCTGATCGGGAGCGGCGACCGGCTTCCGCGTCCGCGTGTAGGCTTGCTGCGCGTGATCCAGGCTGATCGAGTAGCCACGCGCCAGCAACAAGGATTGGCGAACCACGTTCTCCAGTTCGCGCACATTGCCGGGCCAGACCTGGCTTTGTAGAAACGCGATCGCTTCCGGCTGAATGGAAGGCGACTTGATCTCCAGTTCCGGGCCGGAGCGGTGCATGAAGTATTTCACCAACTCCGGGATGTCTTCCGTGCGCTGGCCCAGCGGCGGCAGCAGAATGGTCACGCCGCTCAACCGGTAAAACAAATCCTCCCGGAATTGCCGCTCCTGCATCGCGCTTTCCAGGTCCCGGTGCGTGGCTGCCAGCACGCGCACGTCCACCGGAATCCTTTCATTCCCGCCGACGCGCTGAATGTATTTTTCCTGGAGCACACGCAGGAGCTTGACCTGGGTGCTCAGGCTCAAGTCGCCAATTTCATCAAGAAAAATCGTGCCCTGGTTGGCTTGCTCGAAGCGGCCCACGCGCCGGGCGTGGGCGCCGGTGTAAGCGCCGCGTTCGTGGCCGAACAGTTCGCTTTCCAGCAGGGTCTCCGGGATCGCCGCGCAGTTGACGGCGATGAATGGTTGCCCCGCGCGTTTGCTGTGCTGGTAAATCGCCCGCGCCACCAGTTCCTTGCCCGTGCCGGTCTCGCCGCGAATCAACACGGTGACGGCGGTGGCGGCCACGCGCCCGATTTCCTTGTAGATGGCCTGCATGGCGCGGCTGTTGCCGATGATGGCGGATTG
>CAZIJO010000217.1:0-10424 GCA_964539515.1 uncultured Bifidobacterium sp.
AACCTTCGCTTCCCCAGTCCGGGCGGCGAGACGCACGACCTCTACGTCAGGCAAGATGCCCGACGCTACGTGGCGGCGGGCTTCCAGCACGGCGGAAAAAAGCCATGCGACCAATCCTGCGCTTTTGAGTTCTTCGTGAGCCCCAGACGTTCGCAGCCCCAGTCCGGGCGGCGAGACGCGCGCCCTCTACGTCAGGCAAGATGCCCGACGCTACGCAGTTTAATTCGTCAGGAACGACACATCGCCGGAACTCAGCTTCATCGGATCCGGAAGGTTCGCCCCGTCGAGTTGAACGACCAGGGTGTTGATGCCCGGTTTGGCTTCGGCGGTGAACTGGGCGCCCGCCTTCACGGGCTGCCCGTTGACCCAGACGCCTTTGACCTCGCCGGTCAGGCTGAACTTTGCCGGCCCGCGCTTCGCGGCCTGAAACTGGGTCGCGGCAAACAGGCCGCGGGTGTTGTCGCTGGGCGAAGCAAAGACCGCTTCGCACGCAGACTTTGGCAGCCCACCGTTCACCAGCGAGAATGCCGGCACCCAATCCTTCAATGTGAAATCACCCTGAATGGTGCGCTCCAGGCCGAGCGGCTCATTCTTCCAGGTGACTTCATAGAGTTTCCAGGCCCGCGCCGCGCCGCCTTTGGCCGCGTCGTATTCGCCAGGCCGGCCGAGCTGCGCGAGGAATTTGATGAGGTCGAGGCGCTCCTCGGGCAGCAGGGCATCCATCAAGCCACCGGGCATCAGCGAACCGCCGTTCACCCTTCTGGCAATGTTGTTCTTCGCGACCGACACCTCCTGGTTGGCGGCGTTGCGGAGGACAACTTCGTTTTCCGATTCCTTGACGACGATGCCGCTGAACTCCTGGTCGTCCTTCATGGTGATGACCACCGAGTGAAAGCCCTCCTTGATCTTGGCGTTTGGGTAATACAGCGCCTCCACGAGGTAATCGGATGGGGCGCTCGCACCAATGCTGGTCAGGTCGGGGCCGACCTTGCCCCCTGCGCCGCCGATGGCATGACAGGTCATGCACGCAAGTTCGGGGCGACGGTAAATCCGTTCTCCGCGGGCGGCATCCGCCTTGGCCAGCGCCTCCGCGGCGACGGCTTGAAGTTCGGCGGGCGTCATCTGTTTATCCGACAACGTAAGGCCGGCGAGCTGCATGAGCACGGGAACGAGCGCGGCGTTACGATTACCCTCCCGTGCAACCCGCAGGCCGGCCCGGGCTGTCGCCGGTGGCAATCCCGACTTGGGTAACTCCTTGGCCAGTTGACTGCCGGCATTCCGGATACCAAGCAAACTCCGCCAAAGCGCGATCGCGTCGGTTTCCTGGGTCATGGCTTTCAACGTGGCAATAATTTCCGGCAACGCCGCGGGAAAATCCAGGCCGCCAAGGGTGGCGACCGCTTCGCGCTGGATTTCCGGCGAGGCCGCGGTGCTCGCCAGTTTTTTCAAATCGGCAATGACGCCGGGGCCGCCGATTCCCCGCAGCGCGGCGAACGCGGCGGCGCGTTCAGCGGGCGGGGTGTTCCGGTCGTTGGCGATCTGAATCATCTGCGAACTGAACTGGGCGAGTTTCCATGTGCCTGCCAGTTGCAGGGCGGCAGTCCGCACTCGCTCATCGCTGGCTTTGAACAACGGGGCGAGCGCGCCCAGATCGCCTTCCGGCCGGACGTTCCGGAGCCGGCTGGCGCTGGCAAGGGCGGTCAGGGCGCGGACCGAGGCGGGCTCGTCAAACCCGCCCGCCAACACCTGAGCGAATAACTGGCGCAGCTGGGGTGCACCACCGGCGGCACCGATGAGTTCGATCCAGGGGCCGGAACCGGTGCGCTCGAGAGGTTTGTTGCCGATGAGCTGACCGAGGACTTCATTGGCCAGCGCCGGCGGAATGGCTTTAAGCCCAAACTCCAGTTGGGCCGCGCGGCCGACGAGCTTCCGGCCATCCGATTTGATCTCCGCGATCCAGGGCTCGGCGAGTTCATTGATGGTGAGCCAGAGCGCGTAATCGAGGAAGACATCCATCGGCTGATTCAGGACGTTGAAAGCCAGTTCGGCGGCGAGGGCGGAGTTGAATCGGCCCAGCGCACGGACGGCTTCGAGACGAACCCGCGGGTTCGGATCATCCACAAGCTGCGAAAGGTGGGCAAGGGCGTCCCCGGTTGCGATTGCGGGCGACGGCTGATCGACCGGCCCCGACCAGACCCCAAGGACGCGGGTGGCGGCCGCCCGAATGTGCGGCTCGCGCGCGGCGAGCAGCTGATTCAACAACTCGGGCTGGGGCAGATTGAACGCTTGGTACATCCACAACGCCTGCAGGCGGGCGCCTTCGGCGTCTTGTTTTTTCGTCCAGCTGTTCAGCTCTTTCAGGACTTTGTCCGCACCACGCTCGATGAGAACGCGCCGGGCGCTCGCCGCTTCGTAGTGGTTGGGGGAAACCAGCTTGTCCAGCAGCGCCGGGGTTTTCAGCTTGGTGAAATCCACCTTGGCCAACAACGGGCGACCTTTGGCGGTGACGCGCCAGATGCGGCCGTGTTCCTTGTCGCGGCGCGGGTCGCGAAAATCCACTTCGCCATGCTGGATGATCGGGTTGCTCCAATCGGCGACATAGAGCGCCCCGTCCGGCCCCATCTTCACATCGATGGGCCGAAAGGAATCGGCCGTGGTGCGGAGCACGTCCGGCATTTCCTGGGTGATGTAACCGGCCCCCTGGTCGCTGATCTTGAACCGCACAACGCGATGTGCGCGGAAATCGCACGTGATCACGTCCCCCTGCCAGTCCGGCGGGAATTGCCGGCTGCGGATGATTTCGATGCTGGCAAACTTCGGGTAACTGCCGGGGCTCACGCTCTCGAGAATGCGCCGGGCCTTGGGCGCCGTAACGTAGCTCGCCCCGGGCAAGCCATAATTGATGCCGCCGCCGCCCGCGCCGTCCGTCAGGAACGACTGGCCGAAATCGTCGAATTGATGGCCCCAGGAATTCACCCAGCCGCGATAGAGGATTTCCATGCTTAAATCCCGCGGGTCGAACCGGAACACGCCCCCGCCTTTCAACCGCACCACGCCATGGGGTGTCTCGGTGTCGGTGCGGGTGTAAATCGACTGACTCAGGTAGAGCCGGCCATCGAAACCCCAGCGCAGCGTGTGCAGATTATGATGCGTATCCTCCGTCCCGAAGCCGCTCAGCACAATTTGACGCCCATCCGCTTTGCCGTCGCCATCGGTATCTTTGAAATGCAACAACTCGGTGCTCTGCGCCACGTAGCAGCCGCCGTCACCCGGCTCCACCCCGGTGGGGATGAGCAGGCCGTCGGCGAAGACCGTGGCTTTGTCGGCAGTCCCGTTGCCCAAGGTATCTTCCAGCACGATGATCTTGTCGGTCGCAGCCTGGCCGGGTTCGATTTGGGGATACACCTCCGAGCTGGCGATCCACAGGCGGCCCTGCGGATCGAAGTTCATTTGAATCGGTTTATTCAGCAGCGGGTTCTCCGCCCAAAGTGTGACCTCGAATCCCTCGGCGACCTCGAACTTTGGCAGTGGTTGCGGCGTGGGTTTGGAAATGATGTTACCCACGCGACGCGGGTTCTCCGGCACGCGGATGCCCGGCTTGAGGGAGCGGAGTTGGGCAATCCGCTCCTCCTCGGCGGCGATGAAGGCGTCGAATTTGGGGATCTCGACCGCGTTCTGGCCCTGCTCCCCTTTCCGGAAGCCGAAGATGTAAGCCATGTTGGCCGGACGCGAGCGATGAAAAAACCATTCGTTCTTGCGCAGGATGGCCTGCCGCAACGGCTCGGCTAGATTCCGCCCGGGGACGGTGCTCCACGCACCACTTTTCCAGCCCAGCTCCTTTTCCATTTCCTGCGCGGCGAGAATGTAACCGTAGCTGGTCAGGTGGATGCCGTTGTCCGTCCACGCAATTTCGGAAGAACCGTTCAATCGTTGCAGGGAGATGATCCGGACGCCGCGGCTTTGCCCCAGCTCCCGGATTGCGTCCCGATATCGGTCCAGGTCCTGGTTGTGGACGCGTTCCGCTTCCCGGGAGACGCAATGATTCCAGGCCCGGGCGTCATCATGCGCAATGGGGCCGACCAGCACGAAACGCACGTTCGGAGAAATCTGCTCGATCGTGTCCAGCAGCCGATGGTAATCGATCTTGAACTTGTCCAGCCCCGCCTCGCCGGCGAAGGAACTGGCCATGCCGTAGCCAATGAACACCACCGTGGGCTTGGTCTCCTCGATTTGCTTGACCAGTTGCTTCCAGCCCTCGTCCGCGGGTTCGAGACCGGCTTGCAACAATGAACGTCCGAACCGCGAATCACCCGCCGGCGTGTCCGCACTCCAGCCCAGATTGCGGAATGTGATGTCCCGATGGGGAAACTGGGTGGTGAGCATCAGCTCGATCCAACCATGATACTGCTCGCGTTCCATGAACGTATCGCCGAGGAAGACGACCCGGTCACCATGACGCAACTCGAACGGCGCGGGAGAACTGGCGGCCGGGAGGTTCGCAGTGAACAGCAGCGCACTTGGCAGGGTGGCGAGCAGAAGCTTAATGATCAATCGCATGGTGTGATTCGTGGTCCGAAGTGAATTGCCGAAGAGAGGGAAATGAATCGCCGGGGTGGGACTACGGCGCTTGATTCCAGAGGACGTGCGTGCCGCTCTTGCCCGCGCAAACAATGTCCTTCCACCCATTGCCATCAAGGTCCGCCACGCGAATTTGCAACCCAATGCCCGGACCATTTTCCGCAACCGGGAATTTGGTGAACCGCTGGGATTCCCGATTCCATTTGAAGTAATAGATGACGCCGGGATCGTTGTCCCCCGGATCGCCACCGCTGTGGGCGCGAACCCGGCGGCCCGTGATCAGTTCGGGCTGCCCGTCATTGTCGAGGTCTTCCCACGCGAGGACATGCGGCTGGGAGAAACGGTCATCGATGAGGTGATGCCGCCAGTTCGTGCTGCCATCCCGGTTGTTGTCGCGGTGTTCCTCCCAATAAAGCCCGTAGTTGTGGCCATGCCCCCAGATGATGTCGTTGCGGCCGTCCCCGGTCAAATCCACCACCAGCATGGGACAACTCGCCTGCGGAAACTGCCAGTCGGCGTGGAGAATCCAAGGCTTGGTGGCGGCATCCGTCTTGGGACGCTCATACCAGCCGTTGCCAAACAGGATGTCCGCCAGCCCGTCGCCATTCAGGTCGCCCAAGCCGATGCCATGACCGTTGGTGCGCTTGCCACCCTCGTGAATGATCCAGGGCTTAAGCACCGGTTCGCCAGCAGGGTTTTTCGCCAGCCGGTAGCAGGCCATCGGATGGCTCTCATTCCAGGAATTCACGATGAACTCCGGCACGCCATCGCCGTCCAGGTCTTGAAATTCCGTCCATTCGTTTTCCCCCAGTTTGGTGTCAATGAGCACATGCCGCGACCAGGGTTCACCTTTGGCAAGCCCCTCGGCCTTGGGGTTTTCATACCAGGCGATTTCGCCCTCCAGAAAGGTGCCGCTGATGATATCGGGCCAACCGTCCCCATTCACGTCCCACGGATGCTCGCCGTTGTTCGAGAGGTAATCCTTGCCGAACGGTGTGAGTTTCCGCACCGGTTTCGATGCCATGAAATCCGGGCCGGCGTACCAAAACTCCCCCGCGCTGATGTCCAGCTTGCCATCGCGATTGTAATCGGCAATGGCGCAGCCTTCGTTGTTGTCGAGGCGCAATTGTTGGACATTGAACTTCAGACGCCCGGGCCCGCCCGGCTTGTTCCCGGCCGGTGTTTCCGCCCCGATCGCTAGTAACGAAACGCTCAACGTCGCGACGCTGGCGACGCCCACGAAAGATCGGAGGTTGAATTTCACCGCAAAACCTTAGCGCGAGTGAACCAGTGGGGGAAAGCTCATTCTTCCGCGGTGACGGAACCGCTTTCAAAACCCGTAGCGGCGCCTCGGCAGAGCGCCGCGTTCCTGGCCCGAGCAGCGGAGGCTAGCGGCGCTCGGCCGAGACGCCACTACGCCCGGAGGATTTTTCTGGACGCGCGTCAAAGTACTTCCCTTCCAGCGACCCGTGATTATCCTTGCGGCATGCCGTCATTCGACATTGTCAGTGAGGTGAACTCGATGGAGATCGAGAACGCCGTCAACATCGCAAAAAAGGAACTGGCGAACCGGTTTGATTTCAAGGGCAGCAAGGCCGAAATCGCGCTGGAGAAAAACGAAATCAAGCTGTCCGCCGAGGACGAGTTCAAAATCAAGGCGCTGGTGGAAATCGTCGTTGGGAAAATCACCAAGCGCAACATCAGCATGAAAAACGTGGAAGTCTGCGATCCGGACGTTTCACCGCTGGGCCATGCACGGCAGGTGATCAAGATCAAGCAAGGCCTCGAGACCGAAACCGCCAAGCAGGTTACCGGCTTCATCCGCGACGGGAAGTTCAAGGTGACCACCCAGATTCAGGACCGCCAGGTGCGCGTGACCGGCAAAAGCCGCGATGAATTGCAGGCGGTGATCGCGGCGGTGCGGGCAAAGGATTTTCCCGTGGCGTTGCAATTCCAGAATTTCCGGGACTAGAAGCACCGTTCTCCGGGAGCGTCGTTCGCCGAGCCGGCGCGTTTCCGAATTCCGTTACCAACCCGCCCACGCGGAGAGCGGCGCAGCGATCCAATCGCCTTGCGCCCCCGGCTTTCCGTTCCGATGGCAACGGCGGCCGCGGCAACGATTTGAAATCATACACGTCAACGCCAGTTGCTTGTCCGGGGCAATTTAATGGTAAATTCTACCCCACTTTTGATTTCGTGTTGCTGTCCAATGCTGCACGGTGTTGAATAACAACCATGTCGCACCCGCAACGCATCCCCACGCCCGCCGCCTGATCACGTTGCTTCATGAACGAGCCATCCCCAGTTGCGGCTTATCATGACGCCTGCAAAATCTATTGGGCCATTGAAGAAGATTTCAGCGAGTCACCCTTGCTTCATCAAAAGCGCCAAGCACAGCAGTTGGTGTTTCAGTCATGCGTTGCGCGGCTTCTTCAGGCGGCCGACTCCCACGACCCAGCAGTCTGGCACGCGCTCGGAAACGCATTTGATTGCGCCCGAGGTGTCCCTCGTGATGTCGATGAAGCAATCCGTTGGTATCAGCGCGCTGCGGACGCTGGTCACGCTCGATCAATGGTGAGTCTGGCCCTTCGCCTCCAAAATCCCGAACCAGCCCGCGACCAAGCCGCCGCAATCCAATGGCTGCAAAAAGCCGCCGAAAAGGGTGACTCCGGCGGGATGATTTTTCTCGGCTACGCTTATCGCGAGGGCAAGGGAGTCCGGCGCAACTATTCCAAAGCAGTTCGCTGGTTTATTCAGGCGGTGGCGGCTGGCGACACGCGCTCGATGATCCAAGTGGGCGGCCTGTATGCTCACCACCTAAAATCCCCGGCGGAAGCGGTGGCGTGGTTTCTTCGCGCCGCCAAAGCCGGACTTTCGGAGAGCTTCATCGAGTTGGCCGACCTCTACGATGATAAAAAATCGCCGGTGTATGATCCGGTCGAGGCCCACAAATGGTTTCGCGTCGTTGCCGAATTCTCCGAAGGCACTCACTCGCGCGCCATGCTGGCCATCGCCCGGCAGTATTCGGAAGGCCTCGGCGTCCCGTGCGATCTGGCCATGGCGAAGTTGTGGCTGCGTCGGATATTGCAGGTGGTCCCCGCAGGATCCGCGGCCCATCGCGATGCGAGCCGGCGACTGAAGAAGCTGGAGGGCCAATTCTTATGAGCCCGGTTGCGTCGCATGCCCGAGACGAAAAACGAGGCGGCCTCAAACTCACGGTTGCGGTGGTGGAAATGCGCCAAGCTGCATCATCAAGCCAAGAGCATCCATAATGATGCGCGTGTCTTTGATCTTGCCGCCTTCAAGCCGGTCAATGACAACACCCCACACCCTGACCGGGCGTCCGGTGGCGGGCACGCCAAAAAACTCCGCCTTGTGCGTGCCGGTCCACTCAAAGCGTGTCACCACCTTGTCGCCTTCGGCAATCTGTTCCTCGATCGTCCAGTGCATGTCCGGGAACGCCGCACGCATCCCACGCAAGACATCCTGCAAACCGCTGAGGCCCGGGCCCTGGCCCGGCAGCGGAACTTGCTCCACCATGTCTTCCCAAAAGAACTCGCCCGCGGACTCGATCTTGCCTTGGTTCAGGACTTCCGTGACGAAGTGACGGACAATGTTGCGGTTGCTTTTCATAAAATGGTGGCGCAGCACCTAATTTGAAGCAGTGTATCCCGCAGGCCGCCGCGAGCAAGCGCTGGCTTTGGTGGAGAGGTGGGGCGGACAATGAAAATGCAGAGCGAAAACTTCCGCTTCTGCTTGGCCGGATCAACCATGCGCGAACACCAGCGCCAATAGCGTCGTTCCGAACCTTCGACCGGGTTTGTTCAACCAATGGCGTAGTCGAGTAGGGACGGTCGTTTGCACGACCGCCCCTCTCTCAGAACCGGACTGGCGGGTCACGCATCCGGCTCTTTGGATGTTATCTCGGTAGCAAACAGCGCAAGCTGCGGCTCCAAGACCGGTGGGATTACGTTCCGGTCACGAAACGCTCGAACTCCTTGACCTGGACTTTATGCAGCCGCGACGAAGGCGACGCCCATAAGTCAGGCATCTCGTTGTCACCGCTCCCTTGGGGGGCTTCGGCGAACATCCAGTTCAGTTGTTCGTGTTTCATGTTCTCATCTTCATGGTCCCCTTGGCTCCACGGTGATTAGCCGTTTCATCGCTACTACGAGACCATCCGACTTCTCTGCCAACTTCATGCCGGTGTCGTTGCCTTCACTCAGCATTACCTTGTCGCCAAGGATCGGCAGAGATCTCTTGGGGTAAGGCGATGAACTTTCGCGTCCTCCTGTCCTCACTACGTGCCGGGCTGCTCGGAATACCGGGTGTCATGTTCCAAAGCACACTCACCCGCCCGACCTGCCTTACGAGGCTTCACTTTCGTTCAGGACTCCGTTTCGTCATCCAGCTTCCTCCCCACACGGCCTCACGGCTCATGCAGTTGCCTTCGACTCGTGGTTGCCTTCCGAAGGCCCCACAGGGGTCTTTCACCCCCTAGTTCATCACCATGCCCAACGCACCCGCTTCGCTCCGCAGCAATACACCCTTTAAGGTTAGGTGCGTTTGGTGTCCTCATGTCGCGTTGGTAACAACTGCAGAAAATCGTGGCAGTGAATGATGAGGTCGCGCAACAGCGCAATGTCTTGGTCAAGGTGCGACTGCTCAACAATGTCCCAAGCACCACCACCAACGCCCAAAAGCCGCTCGTAGCTCAAATCGACGCTAGCCTTGCCGACCTCTTGGCTTTGCAATGGATGTGTGATGCCATATTGGAACTGCGCATATTTCTGTTGGTAATCGATATTTATCGTGATGTCCCTTCCCTTCATGAGTCCGGTATATTGCCACAAACCTCCCCGATGACTTGTCTGCAATGGCGAAATGACTTGAGTGATTGCCAGCTTCACCACTCTGCGAGTTTCGGTGGACTTTGCTGGCTTCGTGGCTTCTGCCTGCCGTCGCCAATCAGTCGGAGCATGGACGTATAACTCAAATGCTCTCTTTACCTCTTCTGGCGGCTGAAGTGCATCATATGGAAAAAAGGTCGCAAGTCCCCAATGAGCCGAAGCCTCTGCAAGAAGGTCTGCATCATCACACCGAAGATCACTGAAGTAATCAACAAAGCGACGGACGCTGGCGCTCGGGATACGTCGCAACGTAACAAAGTCGCTGTCTCTTTCACGGCGGAACTCAGCACGAACTAAGTTCAAGACTTGATGTTGCAGACTCAGATCTTGCATGACGTGAGTGCGGAGCACCTAGACAATATGGCTTTGCATGAAAGCGCAAGCGGTGTCTGTTCTCCGGAGTAAGCGTGGGTTGCCGCGCACGTGCGGGGCCGAGCCACCAGCTGTGGGACGCACGCCCCAAACAATGAATGAGCGAAGCACAGACACCATGAAAACCTACATACTCCGCCAGCCCAACCCTGTCCAGCCGCAATCCCCAACCGCCGCCGCGACCTCACTTCCGCGGAGAACTCCAATCCGTGCCACATGCATCTCGCCGCCGCCATTTTGAAAGCCGCTGGCCAGGGGGACGGCATTGTCGTGACAGGGTGCTCCGGCGGGCCAAGCCGCGGTGCGGGGGTGCAATCGCCCCAGTTGCGCGAACGGCGGCGGCCCGCAGACCGTGGCGTCCGACCAAGGACGTGGCGTGGCGTGGGGCGGACAATGAAAATGCGGAGCGAAAACTTCCGGTTCCGCTTGGCCGGACCAAGGAGGCGCGAACACCAGCGCCAATAGCGTCGTTCCGAATCTTCGACCGGGCTTGTTCAACCAAGGGCGTAGTCGAGTAGGGACGGTCGTTTGCACGACCGCCCCTCTCTCAGAACCGGACTGGCG
>CAZIJO010000218.1:0-10284 GCA_964539515.1 uncultured Bifidobacterium sp.
ACACCCCGGTTTTCGGTGCTGACGGACGCCTGTGGGAACTGGGCTGCGGCTGCGCGGTCTGAGCGAAACATCAGTTCAGTGGGCTTCCTTGACCGAAACCAGCGGCACTCGCGTTGAAACCGCGTGTGGCGCGATTTCCAACCAACTCGTCCAGGCTGTCCAGCACGCGTCTGCGGTAATCTGCCTGTCGCGAGATTAATGCAAGGTCCAAAATCCGAATAGCTGGAGTGCTTCCGCGAAGGCCTCCACGTCACCACCCTTGGCCGATCATCCGATGCCGCGTAGCGCATCGCCCAGGGCTGCGTAAAGCCCCGGCAAGCCGATCAACCTCGCGGCGAACCACTCCCTAGCAAATCCTTAGAAAGCTGAAGAAGTGGAGCGGGTGAAGGGAATCGAAACCACAAAACCCAGCCGCCAAGGGATTGGAATGCCCGGAGCGCACCGGGGCGTCACTCCAATCCGCGCGCTGCGCGGTTGTTATTGGCGGCATGCCCAGGCCAGCCTCTGCCCGGCCCGCCACATGGTGACGACCTGAACTCCTCCTCGCATCCTCCTCCGCTATCCGAAGCAAAGCACCCGTCCGCCTTCGAGCGTGACGATGACTTTGCCTTCGCGATTGATGGCGAGCCCCCACGGGACCGGCGCTGCGGGCAATGGCTGCCGCCAGAGCGGGCGGCCGTCATTCAGGTTCAGCGCGACGACTTCGCCCGGTGTGGCAATGACGACCGCGTTGGCGCCGACCGCCAGGGCGGTGCTTTTCGGACAGTCGAATTCCCAGCTTGGTTTCGGATCTTTCGACTGCGTCTTCCCCCAGACGGCTTTCTGGAACTCGACGTGGTCACCGCGCAACCCGGCAAACGACATGAGCTTGGTGTTGTTCGCCCACGCAAGTTCGGTGTCAGCCACCTTCACGAACAGGGTTTTGTTCAGCACGGATGAATCAATCACCGAATATTTCGGATGCGAATAGTAGGGTTTGCCGGACACCCGGATTTCGTTGCCCGAAACGTACAGCTCCGACCCGCGCGGGCGGAGCGATCCGATCAGGTATTTGCCGCCTTTGCCCTGGCCGACGGCCTGTTGGTTGAGGCATTCGCCGCTGGTCAGATCGTACGCCGCGGGCGACACCGCATTGCCGCCGGCGAGGAACAATTTGCCGTCATGGATCAACATGTGACCTTGCACGCCCACGCCGGTGCGGGAGGCGGCGTCGAGGTGACCGGAGCGGTTGTTCTGCCAGCGAATCTTTCCCGTGTCCGCATCCAAAGCATACACGTGCGTGCCGTCATAATTCGCCAGGCCGGCCGCGACATATGCGACCCCATTTTCCACAAGGATTCCGCTGGCGGCCGGCCATGTGGATTGCAGCGTGCCGTAAACGGGCATGCGGCGTTCGATTGGGGCGGCACGGAAGCGCCAGACCGTTTTTCCGGTTTTGGCGTCCAGTGAATAAACCCACCCGTCGCCAGAGCCGATCAACGCGCGCCCTTGCGAAATGGTGGGTGGCAGCCGCACGTCACCACCCGTGAACGCGGTCCACACTTCCTTGCCGTTTCGCACGTCGAGCGCACGGATGACGCCGTCCGATCCGCTGACCAAGGCCAGCGCGCCGGCCGTTGTGGGCGCAGACGGAGTGTAGTCCGTCTTGGGAGCGTATTCCCACAGCAACTTGGGTTGCGCGCGCAGCGGCACGGAGGCGGTCACGGTCCCTTGGTTATTGGCGCGGAACGTGGGCCAGTCGCTGGCGTCAACGGACAAGTCCGCGGCTGGCTTCCTGCCGGAACTGGTTTCGAGTCGATCGCTTTCGGTCGCCGCCTGGTTGAAAGCGAAATCCCCCGCCGGTCCGAGACAGGTGATGCCATAGAGCGTCAGATTGCAGTCGCACACGGAAGGCCACCAATAGAGCAAACCGTTGGCGATCGTGACGCCGTCATGGCAGTTCGGGCGCATCGGCGACACCAGTTGCGATTCGTCGTTCTGCAAATCCAGGCGCACCGAACCTTCGTCCGCGCGGAAGAAAATGGCGTCGCAGGCCGCGGTGGGCCGGGTGCAGGCGCGGCGGTTGATCTTGAGTTCCGCCAGGATTTCACCGGTCAATGGGTTGAACCGGCGGCTCATCTCGCCATCGATCTGGCCGCTGATGGCGTAGAGGCTGTTGTCCTGGAGAATGAGCTGGTAATTGCTGTAGGGATGCGACCATAACGGCTTGCCGCTGTCGGCGGCTAGCGCCACGAGCCGGGGCATGGCCGGTCCGGCAAAATAAAGCGCCTGGTCGCTGCACCGCAACAGCGCGGTGGTCCGCCAGTTGGAGCGCCAGTCCTGGCGGTTCTGATATTCGCCCAGCGTGGCGAACAGCTCCGGGGCGTTCGCCTTGGTATGCCGGTATAACTGACTACCGGTTTTTGCATCCAGGCAGGTCAGGTAATTCCCGAAGCTGAACGCGTAGAGCCGGCCGTTCTTCATGCACACCGCCCGCGCGTCCATCGGCTGATCCTCGCGGTAACGCCACAGGATTCGCTTGGTCGCGAGGTCGATTGCCAGCAGCGTTTTCCCGTATCCCCAGGGTTGCTCGGCCTGATTGAATCCCGGCGACAGCGGATCCCACGGCCAGCCATGGCTGTCGCGGCGGGCCCGGATGGTCGGATCGCGCTTCTCCTGTTCGCCGATCAAGGCGTAGAGGACATTGCCTTCGAGGGCCATCCATTTCCAAAACGTGCCGCCCGCTTCGTCAACGGAGGGCGCGATCTCTTCCTTCAAATCGCCGGTGACGGCGTCGAAGACTTTGCACGAATGGTCGTCGCCAAAGTACACCTTCGTGACGGTGGCAATCAGCGTGTTGCGATGCACCATCAAGGCCGGCGCGATTTCCCGGCGCCACAGCAGCGTGCCGTTGTAGCCGTTGAACGCCGCGAGGGTATTCAACCAGGGTTCCTCCCGTTCCTTGAACGCAATATGGCCAAAGGCTTTGAACATCCTTCCCGCGGCACTCACGGCCACTTGAGGCAGCGGCGCGTAACGCGGATCGGACAAAAACTGGGTCAGGTACGGACCGCGCGCGACTTTGTCGTTGGACACCGGGTTGTTGTCCGGCCCGTGATACGGATGACTCCAGTCGTCGATGCCGGCGGGCAGCGGCTTGGTTTCCTGGCGTGCGCCGAGGATCACGCGGCCTTGGGGGCGCACCACACGGAAAGCTTCGGCAACCGGCATCATCTCGGCTGCGCCGGTGGCAATGATGGCGTCGGCAATGTTGTCCGCGAGGTGGAGCCGTTGCAGCGGCCCTTGTTCGACAAAAATGCGCGTGCCGTAAAGCCCGGCGTCAAATGCTCGTCGCCGTGCGGCTTCGACCTCGGCGGCATCGGGCAGTTGCACGTAGAGCATCAACTCGCTTTCGCGGGCGAGGCGGAGCGCCAGGTTGCAATCGCGGTCGCCGGGCAGTGCGCAGATGCCTTTGGTGACTCCGATTCGTTGGAGCACGGTTTGCGCCCGTGATTGTTCGGCAGACGGGGCGACCAGCGGCAGCCAAAAAATGAGGCTGGCGACGGCGAGGTGGCGAAAACGCAGACGGGCAGGGGAGGGTGACGATATCGGGACGGAGCATCCTGATTTCATGGATCCCAGTTGACTCCCATTGCCGCCCATTGACAACTTGAAAAATGGGAAATTTGCTGGTCGATCGGGCGCGGTTCATTCACCGATCAGACCTTAGAGCGTTGGCCGACATTCCGGGGATGACGACCGACGCGGGGCCGGCGCTCTGCTCGGGGCGCGAGAAAGCGGCAGAGGGCGGCCGCAGTCCAAGACGCTGATGCGCGGGATGACCCGCCCGCACGATCACGAACAACTTCGGGATGCGCGGTGCGGGAAAGGTCACCTCTTGAAATTCGATTGAGTTTCCATCACCGGCGGGACATCGTGGGATGTCGAGCATGTTCAAGATTGGCCCCAGATTCCTCCGACCCGCCGTGATTGGAACGGCCATGCTTTGGGCGTTGGCGGCGATGGCCTGCAACGTGCCGGTCTTTCGCTACGCGTTGGAGCGGTGGGAGGCGGATCCGTACGAGGTGTTCGTGTTCCACCGGGGACCGCTCACTGCGGACCAACGAGGGTTCGTGGAGCCGCTGGAGGAAGCCGGGCAAAACCGGAGCGCCAATCTGGCCGTGAGCCGGGTTGAGCTTACGGCAGAAGTGCCGCCGCCTTTGCGTTCGTTGTTGGAGGAACAAGCGAATCCGACGCTCCCTTGGATGGTCGTGCGGTATCCGCGCCAATTGCGGATTGAGAAGCCGGTTTGGGCCGGGCCGCTGAGCGCCGAAGCCGTCGGGGCATTGCTCGACTCCCCCGCCCGGCGGGACATTGCCCAAAAGCTGTTGAGTGGTGATTCGGTTGTCTGGCTGCTGCTGGAGAGCGGCGACAAAAAGCAGGACGATGACGCCGGGCAACTCATCGAGGCCGAAACCCGAAAACTGCAGCAGACGTTGAAACTTCCCGAGCCTTCGCCCGAGGATCCACCGATCAGCGCCGAACTGCCCTTGAAGATCGCGTTTTCAACCGTTCGCGTGGCGCGGGCCGATCCCTCCGAGCGCTTGCTGGTGGGAATGCTGCTCAATCGCGACCCGCTGCTGATCGCTGCCAAAGCCCCAATGTTGTTTCCGGTCTTCGGCCGTGGGCGCGTGATTCCACCCGCCGTGGGGGCGGAGATTCGCGCGGAAGCGATTCGTGAAGTGGCCGAGTTCCTGACCGGTCCCTGCTCCTGTCAGGTCAAGGAATTGAACCCGGGCTATGACCTATTGCTGGTCGGCAATTGGAGCGCGCTGTCCGGTTACTCGGAAGTGATGCTGCCGGAGCCGCCGCCGCTGGTGAGCATGTCGCAATTCGCGGCCACCGCGGCGAGCAACGCCACGGCGGCAACCATCCGGAGCGAGGTTGCGCCTGCCACCGCGAGTCCGTCGCCGGCGCCGGTCGAACCCAGTTCTTTGATGCGCAACCTCACCGTCGTTCTGGGGATCGGGGTGTTTTTCCTGGCGAGCATGACGTTTCTGCTCAAATTGCGAGCCAACCGAAGTCCACGCTGATATGAACCTCTCCCGGCTCGTGTTCCGCGAGATCCGCCATCGCAAGCTGAGCTTCGCGCTGGGGGTGGTTTCCGCTTCCGTGGCCGTTGCCTTCCTGGTGGCCTCCCTGGCGATCCTCGAGAAATACGATGCTCGCACCGAGCAGATCATCGCGGCGAAAGCGGCTGAAACCCAGCAGCAGATGGCCAAACTGGAGGACGATTACCGCAAGCTCATGTTGAAGATGGGGTTCAACGTCATGATCCTGCCGAAGGACCAAAATCTCAGCGACCTTTACGCCGATGATTTCGCTTCCAAGTACATGCCGGAGGAATACGCGACGCGGCTCGCGAAAAGCCGCGTGGCCACCATCAACCACCTCTTGCCGTCGTTGCAGCAGAAAGTGAAGTGGCCGGAATATCAGCGCACGGTGTTGCTGATGGGCGTGCGGGGCGAAGTGTACTTGCAAAGCCCGCAACAGAAGCCGTTGCTGGATGCGGTGGCGCCGGGCACCATGATTCTTGGCCAGGAACTGGCCCGCAGCCTCCCACTCAAGGTCGGCGACAAAACCAAACTCCTGGGCCGGGAGTTCACCGTGGCCAAAGTCAATCCGGAGCGCGGAAACAAGGACGACATCACGGTTTGGATCAACCTGCCCGAAGCGCAGGAACTGCTCGACAAGCGCGGGTTGATCAACGGCATCCTGGCCTTGGATTGCACCTGCGACACGGTGGACCGCCTCAGCCGCATTCGCTCGGAGATTGCCCGCATCCTGCCGGACACCCAGATCATCGAGTATGCCTCCCAAGCGCTGACCCGCGCCGAAGCCCGGCAGCGCGCCACGACCGAAGCGCAAACCAGCATCCTGCGCGAGAAGGAAGGGCGCGCCAAGCTTCGCCGCGAACGGGAAGCACTGGCCGCCGTATTAGTCCCCGTGGTCGTGGCCGGCAGCGCCATTTGGATCGGGCTGCTCGCGCTGGCCAATGTCCGCGATCGCCGCAGCGAGATTGGCATTCTCCGCGCGCTCGGTTTGCAGGCGCGCCAGATCCTGTTGATTTTTCTCGGCAAGGCCGTGCTCATCGGCATGGGCGGCGCGGGTTTCGGTTACATTGTCGGGCGTACGATTGGTATGCTCTGGCGCGATGCGCCGGGGGCTGCGCCGCTTCCCATGGCATTTGTTGAGCCGCGGTTGCTGGGGTTGGTGTTGGTCACCGCCCCCGTGCTGGCGGCGTTGGCCAGTTGGTTGCCGGCCATGTCCGCGACGCAACAAGACCCGGCGGTGGTGTTGAGGGAGGAATGAGCGCGCGGCTCCAAATTGAAAACTTGAGCCGGGCCTACACGGGACCGAAAGGGGAGATCAATGCCGTGAACGCGGTGTCGTTGAGAGTCGAGGCCGGCGAATTTGTGGCGGTGCAAGGGCCCAGCGGTTGTGGTAAAACCACCGTGCTTTTGGCGGCGGGCGCGCTGTTGCAACCGACGCAGGGTCGGGTGTTGATTGACGGCCAGGATCCGTACCGCCTTTCCTCCGGGGAACGGGCGCAGTTCCGGGCGCGGAACATCGGTTTCGTTTTCCAGCAATTTCATCTGGTGCCGTATCTCGATGTGCTCGACAATATTCTGGCGGCCACGCTCGCGTTAACCCGGAGATCTCCCCTCGCGCATGAATCGCCGACGGAGGGTAGCCGCCGACGTGAGGAGGCGGATTTTACTCGCGGCGCAAAGAGTTCGCCTCCGCAAGTCGGCGGCGACGATCGTTGCGCCCGCACCCGGGCCCTCGCATTGGTGGAGCAGTTCGGTTTGACGGACCGGCTGGGCCACGTTCCGGCGGAACTGAGCACGGGCGAACGCCAGCGCGTGGCGCTCGCCCGGGCCTTGTTGAACCGGCCCAAGCTGTTGCTCGCCGACGAGCCCACCGGCAATCTTGACGAGCAAAATGGCCAGGCCGTGCTGCGCTGCCTGGCGCAGTTCGCGCGCGACGGCGGGGCCGTGTTGCTGGTGACGCACGAGCCGCGTGCGGGAGAGCATGCCAGCCGCAGCGTCCGGATGGAGGGAGGCAGGATTCAATGAAAACTCCCTGGCTGGTGGTCATGGGATCGTTGGCGGTGGCCGGTGGATTGGTTGCGCTCCTGCTGTGGCAATCGCGAAGTTCATTGCCCGCAAAAGTTGCGATGGAGAAGCCGCTGCTCGTCTTCTGCGCGGCCGGCATCAAGCCGCCCGTCGAAGCGGTCGCCCGCGAATACGAGCAGGCCTTCGGGGTGCGGGTGCAACTTCAATATGGCGGGTCCGGCACGCTCCTGAGCAACCTCCGCGTTGCTGACGCCGGTGATCTGTTCCTGGCGGCGGACGAGAGTTACATGAAGTCGGCACGCGAGTTTGGTTTGCTGGCGGAAACCGTGCCGCTGGCGCGATTGCGGCCCGTCATCGCGGTAACCAAGGGCAACCCAAAGAACATTCACACCCTGGAGGATCTGCAACGCCCGGAGGTGCGGGTGGCCATGGCGAACCCGGACGCGGCGTCCATCGGGCGGACCGTGCGCGCCTTGTTGCAGCAGGCCGGACAATGGACCGGGTTGGAAAAGCACGTCACCGTTTTCAAACCAACGGTCAATGATGTCGCCAATGATGTGAAGCTTGCGGCCGTCGATGCGGGCATCGTTTGGGACGCCACGGCCCGGCAGTATCCCGAGCTGGAGTCGGTGCCGGTGCCGTTGTTCGACCAGGCGACGGAAACGATCAGCATTGGTGTGCTAAAACATTCGGCGCATCCGGCCGCCGCCTTGCGGTTCGCCCGGTATCTCGGCGCGCGCGACCAAGGGCTGAAACAATTCGCCAAATTTCACTATGAACCGGTGGCCGGCGACGATTGGGCCGAGCACCCCGAGATCGTGTTGTTCAGTGGCGCGATGTTGCGGCCAGGGCTGGAAAAGACTTTGAAGGAATTCGAGGTACGCGAGGGCTGCCGGTTCACCACGGTTTACAACGGCTGTGGGGTGCTGGTGGCCCAGATGCGTGCGGGCCAGCGGCCGGATGCTTATTTTTCCTGTGACACTTCGTTCATGAACAGCGTGGCCGACCTTTACTTGGATCCGGTGGATGTGGTGGACAACCAGTTGATGATCATCGTGGCCAAGGGAAATCCGAAAGGCATTCAGACGGTCCGGGATTTGACCAAGCCCGGATTGCGCGTCGGGCTGCCCCATCACGAGAAGTCGGCAATGGGCAACATCGCCTGGAAGATGCTGATGCAAATGAACGTCTATGATGCGCTGACCCCAAACTTGAGTGTGGAATCGCCGACGGGCGATTTTCTGGTCAACCAGATTCGTACCGGCTCGCTCGACGCCATCATCGCCTGCCGCAGCAACTGGATGGGTGTGCGCGAGCACCTCGATGCCGTTCCGATTGATCATCCTCTGGCGCGCATGACGCAACCGTACGCCGTGGGTCGCAACACGCGCTACCCGCACCTGCTGTCCCGCCTGCAGGACGCGCTCACGACCGCCGCCTCCCGCGAGCGTTTCGAGGCTGAGGGTTTTGGCTGGCGTCACCAACCGACTTCCACGCCATGAACTTGCTCATCGTAGCGGCGGCTCGGAAAAGCGCCGCAATCTCCACTGGCCAAGAACGGCGGCGCTCTGCCGAGCCGCCGCTACGCCACGACTGCTGGCCCTTTGTCGCCTTCATTCTAGGAGGTCGAAGCTTCCCATGATCCGCGACGCCCGGCCGCAACATTTTATTCCGAAGAGCCGCCCCGATTGGCCCTTCTTCACGGGCCTGGCCATCCTGAGCAGCGTTTACCTCCTGCTGATCGTAGCCATGCTCGTGGCCGATCTTTCCTTCACGACCCCGCATCATTTGCTCCGAGCACTGGCGAGTCCCGAGATTCGGTATTCAATCAAGCTCAGCCTGATTACCTGCACGCTGACCACGTTACTGTCGCTGTGGATCGCGGTGCCGACGGGTTATCTCATGTCGCGCTTCCGGTTTCCGGGCAAGCGGCTCATGGACGCGATCCTCGACATTCCGATCGTGCTACCGCCGCTGGTGATTGGTTTGAGCCTGTTGATCCTGTTTCAAACCCGCGTTGGGCGCGTCATTCAGGAATTTGTGCCGGTGACGTATGCAATCCCCAGTGTCATCCTCGCCCAATTCGCCGTGGCCTGCGCCTTTGCCGTGCGGACCATGCTGGTGACCTTCGACCAGATCAGCCCGCGCTGCGAGCAAGTCGCGCTCACGCTGGGTTGCAATCGCAGTCAGGCGTTCTGGCGCGTGGCGTTGCCGGAGGCGCGACGCGGGGTGTTGACGGCGGCAACGCTGGCCTGGGCGCGGGCGCTGGGCGAGTTCGGACCGATTCTGATTTTTTCGGGCGCCACCCGAATGCGGACCGAAGTGCTACCGACGACCGTGTTCCTGGAATTGAGCATCGGCAACATCGAAGCCGCGGTGGCGGTGTCCCTCATCATGATCGTCGCCGCGCTGGCGGTGTTGACGATCGCGCGCGTGTTCGGCTTGCGCGCCCCATTGGAGCGGGTGCTGTAACCATGATTGCCGTGGAACATCTCGAAGTGCGCGTCGGCGGTTTTGTGCTGGAGGACGTCAGCTTTGATGTTCCCACGGGACAATACGCGGTGTTGATGGGTCGGACGGGTGCGGGCAAAACCACGCTGCTGGAAGCGCTCTGCGGTCTCAAGCCAGTGACCAGGGGAACGATCCGGCTCAATGAACAGGACGTCACGCGGCTCAAGCCCGCCGAGCGCGGCATCGGTTACGTGCCGCAGGATCGCGCGCTGTTTCAAACCATGACCGTGCACGAGCATCTGGCCTTTGCCCTTGTGATTCGAAAGGCGGATCAACAGGTCATTCAACAGCGCGTGGCGGAATTGGCCCGCTTGCTGAGTATCGAATATTTGCTGGAGCGCCGGCCGCAGGGCTTGAGCGGGGGAGAAGCGCAACGGGTGGCTTTGGGCCGTGCGCTTTCGGTCCGCCCCGGCATTCTCTGTCTGGACGAACCGTTAAACGCCCTGGATGACGAGACGCGCCAGGGAATGCACCAATTACTGGCGGAGGTGCAGCAGAACACGGGTGTCACCATTCTGCATGTGACCCACAACCGCGACGAAGCCGAACAACTGGCGGACAGGATTCTCGTTTTGCAGAATGGGAAAGTGGTCTGTCAGAAGGGGTGAAGCGATGGACGGATCTCCCCTCACCCCGACCCTCTCCCCATCGGAAG
>CAZIJO010000219.1:0-10254 GCA_964539515.1 uncultured Bifidobacterium sp.
GGCGCCGCCTGCTTTGGCCGTCCGTGCGCTGAGGCATTGGATTTTCAATTTGTCGCGCATTACGAACTTGGGCGCTGACGGCCTTGGGGATAATGTCTCGTCGTGCAGATTGATCTCGGGTCATGAACCAACGTCCGGCGGACCGGAAATTAGATTACAGCGCGGCTTTCACCCTCATCGAACTCCTGGTGGTGATCGCCATCATCGCCATTCTTGCGGCGATGTTGCTCCCTGCGCTGGCCAAAGCCAAAGAGCGCGCGAAGCGGATCGCGTGTCTCAACAATCTCAAACAGGTGGGCCTGGCTTCCAACCTGTACCTCCACGAAAACAACGACACCTTTCCACCCAAGCTCAACGGCACGATGTTCGGCTGGCTGGGGCGCAGCGGGGCCGCCGGCGGCTATCTCGCGCTCAACGCGACCCTGCGTCCGCTCAACCAGTATCTGGGGAAGTTTCAGACCAATTCCGAGGTGCCTTCCGCCCTTTGTCCCAGTGATCGGGCCCTGCCGGGGACTACCAACAACAGCTATTACACCTACGGTGCCTCCTACAGCGCCAACATCCATGGCGGCGCCACCCCGCCCGAGGCGCAATACACCATCAGCATTGCCGGCACGGAGCAGAGCGTCAAAATGAGCGCGATCAAATCGGTCACCCGGATGGTCACCCTTGCGGAAAACGGCGCCTATTTCCCGGTCTGGAACGCGAATGCCGCCGGCACGTTTGTTTATGGCGGACCGCCCAACCCCATCGAGTTTCGCCACACCCGGATCAACGATTACCGTTTCAATGCCCAGTTCGCCGATGGTCATGCGGCCTTCGTGCCGTTTCGAATGGGCGTCTGGGCGAATCCCGACTACACAATGGACCGCCGCCAGTAGCGGGGGCCGGCGACCTCAGCGCCTCGGCCTTTCGCTGGCGTTCCAATTGCGTCAACTCCGTTGCTTGCTTTGGGGGCGTGCGCAATGTCGGCGACAATAAATTGCTTGGCGGCTGCCTCCGGCGGAGTAGAGTGGGCGCACATGAATTCCCGAAGAAAAGCCATTTTCCGTGAATTGCGTCGGGGCTGGCTCCGGAATCGTTTGGCCTTCGCGAACCGACCATGCAAAGACCAATGCCACTAATCCTCGCAACAAATCAATCCCTATGCCGATTAGCAAAGACGAACTGGTCAACAGCGTGAAGTCTCAGCTGACCCTTTGGAGCAAGGATGCCTATCCATACCAGTATAACACCGGGTACACGGGCCGGCTTTTCGGCGCCCCGCCGGACTATTCCAAGACCCAGGACATCGTCACGGCGAAGGACTTCAATGCCGCCTATGACGAGTTGAAGGAGCATGTGAAACAGTTTTATTCCGGGTACGAACTTTCAAAAGCACGGTCGGGTTCGAGCGGCATTCATAATGTGTGGGATCTGATCTGTGCGCAGTACGACAACTCCAAGCCGCGCAAAATGAATTACCATATTAAAGTCGACGGCACGCCATGACCAAACCTGCCCTCCGGGTTGGACCACGATAAACAAGGCTCGGGACAAATAGTGGCGACACCAAGGGTGGAGTCACAAGGGTTCCGGGCGGCAGCACGGCAACCAAAATGAGTTTATGAAAATCAGTTCCCGGAGGTTGTTCCTGAAGCGCACCGCTCCCGGCCTGCAATCGCCGGCTCCGATCGTTTCGCAGGCGAGGAGCGGGCAGGGGGAGAGTTCGCAGGGCCTTGGTTCGCACGCTGAACCCGGGAACCGTAGCCGCCGACGTGAGGAGGCGGACCAGACAGCCACTCAACAGCGTCCGCCTCGTTACCTCGGCGGCTACGAGGTGGAGGGCTCGCGGGCAAGCGGCCAAGGCGCTCTCAGAGTTGAAGCATCGGGTGCATTCTCCCGCCGCCGCTTCCTCCAGCGCGCCGCAACCGGTGCCAGCGCGGCGTTCGCGATGCCGTTGATTGTGCCGTCGTCCGTCTTCGGTGCGGACGGCACGGTCGCCCCCAGCAACCGTATCACCGTCGGGTTCATCGGCACCGGCCGGCAGGCGACCTACGCGAACATCCCCGGCTTTCTGCGCGAGCCGGACGCGCAATGCGTGGCGGTGTGCGATGTGGATTCGTGGCGCATGGAAAACGCCCGCCTGACGATTGAGGATCACTACGCCAAGAATAAGTCGTTCGGCGGGTTCAAGGGTTGTGCCACGTTTCGCGACTGGCGGGAATTGCTCGACCGCAAGGACATTGACGCGGTCATGATTTCCACGCCCGATCACTGGCACGTACCAATGGCCATCACCGCGCTGCGCGCGGGCAAGGATGTGGCGTGTGAGAAGCCGTTGACCCGCTGCATCGCCGAGGGGCGGTTGCTGAGCGAGGTGGTGACGAAGACCCGCCGCGTATTCCGCACCGACAGCGAGTTTCGTTCGAGCAAGGTCATGCATCGCGCCGCGCAACTGGTCCGCAATGGCAAGCTCGGCAAACTCCAGCGCATCATCACCATGACGCCCAAGGATCCCACGCTCGCCGCGCAGCCGGAAATGCCCGTGCCGGCGGAACTGGATTATGAGATGTGGCAGGGACCGGCGTCGCGCCGCCCCTATACCGTGCACCGCGTCCATCCACACCACGACGCGAAGGGCCGGCCCGGCTGGTTGTGCATCCGCGATTACGCCGATGGCATGATGGCCAACTGGGGCGCCCACCTCAACGACATCGCCCTTTGGGCCGCCGATCTGGACCACGCCGGGCCCGTTGAGATCGAAGGCACGGGCAAGTATCCGCCGGCGGGCAATCTTTGGGATGTCATCGCGGAGTTCGACGTGACCTTCCGGTACGCCAACGGCGTGACGCTCCAGTGCAAGACGGACGAACCAATCATCCGCTGGGAGGGCACGGAGGGCTGGCTGCAAGTGAAGTATCCCAACGACATCGAAGCGCAGACCGAATCCATCCTGAGCTGGAACCCGGGGCCGAACGATGTCAACCTCACCTACAAGACTTCGGAGAAGCGGGACTTCCTCGATGGCGTGAAAAGCCGTGGCCCGGTGTTGTACGATTGCGAAGCCGGCCATCGCAACAACTCCCTTGCCCACTTGAGCCTGATCGCGATTGATCTTGGGCGGAAGCTCAAATGGGATCCGGCGAAAGAGCGCTTCATTGGCGACGCCGAAGCCAATTCCCGTCTCAAGCCCATCGCCTGGCACGCGCCTTGGAACAAGTTGGCGCCGGCGGGTTAAGCCATGAAGATTAAGACTGCCTGGCTTTTTCAACTCCTGGCCATCCCGGCGCTTTGCCTCCTGGGTGTGGCGGCAACTGCGGCTGGGCCCGCAACCGGCACCCGCCCGCCCAATCCGTTCTTCGCCTTCGACAATGGGGTGGGCCGTGATCTCAAATGGTCGCCCGCCCAACAAGCCGCCGTGCTCAAGGCGCTGGGTTACGACGGCATCGGTTACACGGGCACAGAAGGTTTGGCCGCACGACAGCAGGCTTTTCGCGATCAGGGTCTGAAAATCTTCAGCCTTTACGTGGCGTGTTACGTGGACCAACCCGAGCCCTACGCCCCGCAACTCAAGGTGGCGATTCAGGAGCTCAAAGGCACGGACGCCATCGTGTGGTTGACCGTGCAAGGCCAGGCCGCCAACGACACGAACGCCGTGCGGATTGTGCGGGAGATTGCCGAACTGGCCAGCGCCGCCGGAGTGCGCGTCGCACTTTATCCGCACAAAGGTTTCTTCGTCGCCACGGCGGAGGACGCGTTGCGCCTTGTCCGTCAGGTTGGGTTGTCCAACTTGGGGGTGTCCTTGAATTTGTGCCACGAGCTGGCGGCGGGAAATGGCAGCCGGATGGAAGCCATCGCCAAAGCTTGCGGCCCGCAGCTGTTCCTCGTCGCCATCAACGGCGCGGACCCGAGCGGCGGCTGGAACGAATTGATCCGGCCCCTGGGGGAGGGCCGTTATGATGTGGCCGGCCTTGTGCGCGCCTTGCGCACCCTTGGTTACACCGGCCCCATCGGCCTGCAATGCTACAATCTCAAGGGTGACCCGGAGGAAAACCTGCGGCGTTCCATTGCCGCGTGGCGGGAAATGTCCCGCCCAAATCCCCCGGCTGAGCAGAAATGACCCCACTCCCCCAGTGCAGCCTGGATTAATGCTGGTGTGACCTCCAGTAATTGAACGCGCACGGGACTATGAACCGCGCGATTGGAGCGCCGGTCTCCGACCCGGCGTGGTTCAAGTCGGCGGGTACCAACGCGCCGGATCGGAGATCGGCGCTCCGGTTCACGTAGCGGCAGGCATCTGGAGGCTACACGCCTTGCGAATCTATTGTAAACCCAGCTCGCGTTTCACCGCGCCGAACTTCTCGAGCGCAAACTCCAGATCGGCGCGCGAATGCGCGGCGGAAATCTGTGTCCGGATGCGCGCCTTGTCCTTTGGCACGACGGGATAGGAGAAGCCGATCACATAGACGCCCTCCGCCAGCATGGCGTCGGCGAAGCGCGTCGCGAGCGCGGCGTCGCCGAGCATCACCGGGCAAATCGGATGCGTCCCGGGCAGAATGGTGAAACCAAGTTTCGTCATGCCGTCGCGGAAGAATTTCGTGTTCGTCTCCAGCTGGTCACGCAGCGCGGTGGATTCCGTCAGCAGTTCCAGGACCTTCAGCGAAGCGCCGGCGATGCTCGGGGCGAGCGTGTTGGAAAACAAATAAGGCCGCGACCGCTGGCGGAGCAGTTCGATGATTTCCTTGCGGCCGCTCGTGTAGCCGCCGCTGGCGCCGCCCAGTGCTTTGCCGAGCGTGCCGGTGAGAATGTCCACCCGCCCCATCACATCGCAATGTTCATGCGTGCCGCGCCCGGTTGGGCCCATGAAACCCACGGCGTGCGAATCGTCCACCATCACGAGCGCACCGTATTTGTCGGCGAGATCGCAGATCGCGGTCAGGTTGGCGATGTAGCCGTCCATCGAGAACACGCCGTCGGTGGCGATCATTTTGAACCGCGCTTTGTTGGCGTCGGCCTCCTGCAGCTTCGCCTCGAGGTCGGCCATGTTGTTGTTCAGATAGCGAAGGCGTTGCGCTTTGCACAGGCGGACCCCGTCGATGATGCTGGCGTGATTCAACTCGTCGCTGATGATCGCGTCTTCCGGGCCGAGCAGCGTTTCGAACAAGCCGCCGTTCGCGTCGAAGCACGAGGAATAAAGAATCGTGTCCGCCGTGCCGAGGAACGCGCTGAGTTTTTGTTCCAACTGCTGGTGGACGCCCTGCGTGCCGCAGATGAACCGCACGCTGGCGCAACCGTAACCCCATTGGTCAATTGCCGCCTTGGCGGCCGCGGCCACGGCGGGATGTTGCGCGAGCCCGAGGTAGTTATTGGCGCACAAATTGAGCACCGGCTGGCCGTCGGCCACGCGGATCATGGTGCCCTGCGGCGTCGTGATCACGCGCTCGTTCTTGTACGTGCCTGCGGCGCGCACCGCAGCCAGTTGGGTCGAGAGGTGTTGTTGGAATGCGGTGTTCATTGGCCGGTTGAAGTTGCGTTGCCATCCAGCGCGCGGATGGGAAAAAGGTCCGATTTGACGTGCTGTTGTTTCATGATCGCGCCAAGTTGGGCCACGATGTCGGGGTGTTGCCCGGCCACATCGCGAGTTTCGCCGGGATCGGTGGCGAGGTCGTAGATTTCAATCGCGGTTGGCTCCACGGTGGCGACGGATTTGTTTGGATTCAGCCGGGTGCGAATGGCTTTCCAATCGCCCACCCGGACGCATTGCTGTCCACCGTAGCCGGGCGCCTCACGATAAAGGAAGGGGCGGGGCGGCTGTTTTTCGCCGCGCAAGGTGGGTGCGAAGCTGATGCCATCAATGCCTGCGGGTATCCGTTCTCGTTCGCCGATCAACTCGAGCAACGTGGGCAGCCAGTCCTCGAAGCCGGTCACGCGGTCGCTGACCGAGCCGGGAGCAATCTTGCCCGGCCAACGAACCAGGCCCGGCACGCGGAAGCCGCCCTCGTAGTATGAACCTTTGCGACCACGCAATCCGCCGGCGCTGTTGAAAAATTCCGTATCCGTGCCGCCGAGCTGGTCGTAAAGCGGGCCGTTGTCGCTGGTGAAAACGAAGATGGTTCGCTCGTCGAGGCCGAGGTCCTGGACCAGTTGCAGCACCCGGCCGACTTCGCGATCCATCCGTGTGATCATTGCCGCGTAGGCTGCGCGCGGCATGCGCTGCGGAAGATAACCGCGGCCGCCGGGGTAGGGCGTTTCGGGATAACGACCGGCAAACTCCTCGAGCGAATCCGCCGGCACTTGCAGCGCGAGGTGCGGAACAGTGGTGGGATAATAGAGGAAGAACGGCCGCTTTTGGTTGTCGCGGATGAATTGCAGCGCCTGGCGGCCGATCAGGTCGGGGGCGTAATCGTTGCCGCTGAACTGTGCGTAGCTGGCGGCGGCGTTGGGATCCGCACCGGCCGGGAGTTTCTGGTGCGCACCGAACTTGGGATTGTCGAGCGCGACGCGCGTCGAGTTCGACCACAGGTGCGTCGGATAATAATTGTGCGCCACGGCCTGGCAGTTGTAGCCATAGAAGGTGTCGAAACCCTGCCGGGACGGCTCGCCACTCGTGCCGACGGCGCCGAGCCCCCACTTGCCGAAACCGCCGAGCGTGTAGCCCAGTTGCTTGAGGGTGAGCGGGAGCTTGAGTTCACCGGCGGGCACCGGCTCCTGGCCTTCGCCCTCAGGGCCGAGGCCGCCGCGGTTATCCCGGATGTAGGCGTGGCCGGGATGTTTGCCCGTCATGAGGGTGCAGCGCGACGGCGCGCAGACGTTGTTTCCCGAATAATGCGCCGTGAACTTCATGCCTTCGGCGGCGAGCCGGTCAATGTTCGGGGTGGTGAACTGCTTCTGGCTGTAACAGCTCAAATCGCCATAGCCCAGGTCGTCGGCGAGGATGAAAACGATGTTGGGTTGACTGGCCGCCCCCACGGCCGCGACGGGGGAAAGCATGCCGAGGAATCCGCAGACCCACAATGTGCGCCGCATCAGTTTCATGATGGGCAAATTGGATTCCCGGTCCGGGGGATAGTCAACTCCGCAATTCGATCGAAACCGGCAACAGCCTGGTGGAAGTTCTCGCGCTGCGAGAACTCCGCCCGCGCAGAGCGGGCGGAAGCGAGGGATGTAGCGTCGGCCATCTTGGCTGACGTAGAGCCGGGCTTCTCCATCCTCCGTAGCAGAGCTACTGCGGAGGACGGGCAGCCCGGCGGAAAAGACGTCGTAGTCGATGGCGACTCGAAATGACTCGAGCGGATTGGTGAAGCGGAGGTTTTTCCGGGCGGCAAGATGCGCGCCCTCTACGGCAGGCCGGAGGCCCGCCGCTACTTTCTTGACCGTCGCCTGGGCTTGTTGTCTGACCACAGTGAACCACGCAATTCAACAGCAACTTCGCTGTCCGGGGAGCGGGATTTTCTGGGGCGCGGCGGAACGCGGATGGAGCGTGGCTGTGTCTGCAAGACCAGCCGCAGCGCTTGAAATGTTCGGAAGGTGTAGAGAACTAGGAACTGCTGCGGCTGGTGCTTCCGCACACAGCCGCGCTCCGACAGCGGGCAGCGGCACCGCGGATTCGCGCGCCGCAGCCTGGTAGAGGTTCTGACATGACGAGAAAGCCCCTTGCGCCGGACTGGCGGGAGCAAGCGGTGTAGCGTCGGCCATCCTGGCTGACGTAGAGCCGGGCTTCTCCATCCTCCGTAGCAGAGTTACTGCGGAGGACGGGCAGCCCGGCGGAACAGACGTCGTAGTTGATTGCGGCCCGGGATGATTCGAGCGGATCGGTGATGTGGAGGTTTTTCCGGGCGGCGGGACGCGCGCCCTCTACGGCAGGCCGGAGGCCCGCCGCTACTTTTTTGACCGCCGCCTGGATTTGTTGTCCGACCACACCAGCTTGAATTCCAGTCCGGTCAAGCCGTGGCGTTTGACCAGCTTTTTTAAGCTCTCATGGTCAAAGTCGTCGCGCTCCAGGGCGTAAATGGCGGTGGCGCCGTCCTCGGGGATTTTGAATACACAATCTTCGCCCAATCGTTCGGCGTGGAACGCGGGCGACTCGATGGTTCGCAATCCAGTGCGTTTATCGGTTGCCCATTTGGTTTTCCTGGGGTTCAAGTGGCTGGCGCAATGGGTGACGTTGTAGAGGTAATACTCTCCCTTCAAACCTTTGATTTTGACCGGCAAGAACTCGCCTTCGTCCTCGAACGGGCCGCACCATAGTCTGACTTGCTCGCTACAGACCAAGACTTTCGAGCCAAAGCCAAAGAAGTCAGCCTTCGTCTCCGTTCCGTTCTCAAACAATAATTCGATGCGCTTCCATTTGCCGGGATAAGGGCAGCCACTGAAATTCTCGTCAGCCAGGAGCTTTGCGTCTTTGGGTTGGCAAACCAGCGTGGTCTTGGGGCGTATTCTACAGATTTTCATTTGCGTTTAGCCGCTTTGTATTTCTTCCCATCACCCGTGATCCAAACCAATTCCTTGATCGCTGGCGGTGACTCAAGCGGTAACGGGCCACATTGCTTGCTCCAGGCCAGTTCAAACTTGAGACCAGTGAGTCCATGGTCTTCAATCAACGCTTTGAATTCCTTTGAGTCACGATTCCGCTCCAAGCAATACATCGCTCCACTGCTTTCTGGGATTTTGAACACTGTTTCCTTTCCGAAACTATCAGGATTGAAAGCTGGCGCTGCCAATATCCGCATGTCCAAGTCTGCCGTTTCATCAGCTCCACATTCCCAAATTGACTTTGTTGGATCGATATAAGGCCCGCAACGAGTGACATTGAATATGAAATGAGCTTCTTTTTCGCCCTCAATTGACACGGGAAGGAATTCCCCAGCGTCCTTCATAACCGGCCAGGCCGCTTTCTTTGCTCGTTCGTTGCAAACAAACTTACCTCTCCCAAATGTATAAAAATCCGCGCGAGGCCAAAGCGGCTCGCTAAAATGCAATTCTATGCGCCGCCACTTCTTGGGAAATGGCCGGCCTCTAAAATTGTCAAATGCGAGAAACTTGTCGTCGCACTCTTTGCAGTCTAATGACGCGAAATTCCTGAATTTACCATCACTCGGCTTTGCGAAGGTGCTTATCCTGTAAACGTTCATTCTTTAGGCTTCAGGCTTTAGTGTTTTGGCAAACCAGGTTCAGCATACAAACCAATCTCCGATAACGCGGGACAAACAGCCGCTTGCGAAATGCGCAGGCGGACCTTTTCCGTCGTGACGTTGTCGCCGCGCACCAACCGCCGATTGCCGATGCTCGTGCCTTTGGCGAACTCGACCCATTGTCCGTCCTTCCACTGGTCCAACGCAAAGGCATCGATGCGTTGGCCGAGCGGCAGGTATTCCCGAAGGCTGACGACATTGAAGGTCGTGGGCTTGCCAAGATCGAGCACGAGTTCGGGTGTGGTGACGTTGTCGTCGGTTGACCAATAGGTGTCGCGCTTGTGGTCGAGCAGGTTCTTTGGCGCGAACTGCTTGGCCCCGCCACGCGTGTTGCTGGCGATTAGTTTCGCGGCCCGGGCGAGGTCCTTCGCGAACGTGGCGTCCAGGATGCGACGGAATTCCCGCAACGAGGCAATGTCGTTCGCGTGAATCTGCCCGCGCCGATCCGGTGGGAGGTTCAGGTTGAGGTCCGCGCCGCGGCCGACCGACTGATAGTAAATGTCGAGCAACTGCGCCGGGGTCTTGACGCGGGCATCCTCCTTGGCGTGATAAAACCAGCCGGGGCGGATGGAGACATCGCACTCGGCGGGAATCCAGTCCGTGCCGGGACGTTCGCCGGAGTTGAGGCCATCGCTTGTGCCGCCGGGATAACGGTTGGCGGCGTTGAGGGTCGCCCAGCACGGATCGCCGGCGATGCCGCGTTCGTTGCCAACCCAGCGCATGTCTGGTCCGGCATCGCTGAACATCACGGCCATGGGCATCAGTTCACGGACAATCTTCCGGGTGTTTTCCCAGTCGTAATAGGTGCGATTGTCGATGTTACGTTTCTCCTTCGCGCCGCCGTAGAAACCGTCGCCGCCGTTAGCGCCATCGAACCAAACGGTGAAAACGTCCCCGTAGTTGGTCAGCAATTCGCGCAGTTGATTGCGGTAATAGGTGAGGTATTCCGGACGGGCGTAGTCGGCGTGGTTGCGATCCCACGGGGAGAGATAAACCCCGAACCGCAGACCGTGCCGGCGGCAGGCCTGGGAAATCTCTTTGACCACATCGCCTTTCCCGTTGCGCCACGTACTGTTCTTGA
>CAZIJO010000220.1:0-10240 GCA_964539515.1 uncultured Bifidobacterium sp.
CGGTTATGTCTCGCACCGCCACACCACCATCGTCAGCATGCATCCCACGCTCTACCAGATTTTCGGGCTTCCCCCGTTGAACATGTTCGATGCCCTGGCCAATGATTTCTCCGATTGCTTCACCACGAAACCGGATTATCGCCCGTACCGATGCGCCGCGGTGGACCCGCGCATTTTTGACCCCGAGAAAGCCATCGATCCAAAAGACCCGGATTACGGCAAGGCCCGGCTGCTCCCCTCCCCGGTGATGGATGACGCGGACGAGATGGAGGAAAATTTGCGGCGGGCAGAAAAAGAGGTCAAAACGCGCTAAAATCCTGCCCATGCGCCGCGCCCTCATCGCGCTCCTGGCCACATGTTTGATCCCGCGGCTGGTCGCCGAGAACTTCCCCAAACCATACGATTCCGAGCCTCGTGGCCAGCCCATGTCCGCCGCGGATGCCGCGCGCAGTTTCAAAATGCCGCCCGGGTTTCAGGTCACCGTGTTCGCCAGCGAACCGGATGTGCGCCAGCCCATCGCGATGACGTTTGACCCGCGCGGTCGCCTTTGGGTCGCGGAGAATTACACGTACGCCGAGGCAAAGATTCGTTACGACACCAATCTCGCCGACCGCGTCTTGATTTTCGCGGATACCAATCACGATGGCCGCTTCGATCAGCGCACCGTGTTCTATGATCGCGCCCGGGTGCTCACCAGCGTCGAGGTGGGACTGGGCGGCGTGTTCCTGATGTGTCCGCCGCAACTGCTGTTCGTCCCCGATCGCAATCACGACGATATTCCGGATGGCGAACCCGAGGTGCTGCTGGATGGCTTTGAGGTCACGGGTGGCAATTATCACACCTTCGCCAATGGCCTCCGCTGGGGACCGGACGGGTGGCTTTGGGGCCGCGTCGGGATCTCGAACACCCCGCGCATCGGCCGGCCGGGCACCCCGGAAGCCGAACGCATCCGGATGAACGGCGGCCTCTGGCGCTACCATCCAACGCGGCGGATCATCGAGGCGGTCGCTCATGGCACGACCAATCCCTGGGGCCACGATTGGAATGCCGTCGGCGAGCCTTTCTTCATCAACACCGTGATCGGCCACCTCTGGCACGCGATTCCCGGCGCGCACTTCAAACTGATGTACGGCGATGATGTGAACCCGCACACTTACGGTTTGATTGATCAGCACGCCGATCATTATCACTTCGACACCGGCGCCGGCTGGACGAAATCGCGCGCGGCGGCGGATGGCAGTTCTTTCGCGGCGGGCAGTGATTCGCTGGGCGGCGGCCACGCGCACACCGGGCTGCTGATCTACCAGGGCAACAACTGGCCGGACGAATATCGCGGCCGGCTGTTTACGCTGAATTTCCACGGACGCCGCATCAATGTGGAACGCCTCGAACGGCAGGGTTCCGGCTACGTGGGCAAACATGACCAGAATTTTTTGACCGTCGGCGATCCCTGGTTTCGCGGCATGGACCTGATCGCGGGTCCGGACGGGGGCGTGTACATCGCGGACTGGTCCGATACCAGTGAATGTCACGACAACGACGGCGTGCACCGCAGTTCCGGGCGGGTTTACAAAGTGACCTACGGAGTCCCGAAGCCGCCCGCATTTGGGGACCTGACGAAACTCGCGGACAAAAAGCTCATCCCGCTTTTTTTCGAGAAAAACGAATGGGTGGCGCGTCAAGCGCGACGCGTGCTGGCCGATCGCTTCGTGGAAACCGGAAAAGCGCCCGGCGTAACCCAGGAGTTGCGGCACGCCTTTTCACGGCAACCAGAAACCCCACAAAAGCTGCGAGCCCTCTGGGCGCTGGACGCCATCGGCGCGTTGTCGAGCGCTTGGCTGCTCCAACGAACCCACGACCCGGATGAGTACATTCGAAGCTGGGCCGTGCGGCTGCTCGCCGATCTCGTAGCCGCCGACGTCAGCCGGCTCAATTCCATCTCATCGGATGCAACTTTAGGCGGGCAATCTACCGCGAAAAGTCAGAGCCTCCGCCCAGCGGTTGCTGCCAGGTTTGCCGAACTCGCCCGCACTGATCCCTCGCCATTCGTCCGGCTTTACCTCGCTTCGGCGCTGCAGCAACTGCCGCTCGCTTCGCGGCGCGAGCTGGCGCTGGCCCTCGTCCAACATTCCGAAGACGTCAACGACCACAACCTTGGCCTGATGCTTTGGTTCGGCATCGAGCCGCTCGTTGGCGCGCAGCCACTGACCGGCGTCGAGTTGGCTAGCGCAAGCCAGCATCGCATCGTTCGGCAGTACATTGCCCGGCGCTTGGCGGAGGACATCGAAGCGAAGCCCGCCGGGTTGGAGCGGCTGCTGGCGTCGGTTCAAGATCCCGGCGGCAACATCACCTCGCAGGCCCAGGACATTCTCCGCGGCATGAGCGAAGCCTTGCGCGGCTGGCGGAAGGCCCGACCACCGGAGACCTGGGTTGGTTTTGCCAACCGGACTTCCACGATCAACGACCCTGAAGTCAAGGAACGCGTGCGGGATTTAAGCGTGGTTTTCGGGGATGGCCGCGCACTCGGCGATCTCCGCCATATTCTGGCGGATCCCATGGCTGATGTTCTCGTCCGCCGCAACGCCCTGCGAACGATGCTCGACAGCCGCACCGAGAACCTCGCGCCGCTGCTCAAACAGTTGCTGAAGGAAGAAGCCTTCCGCACGGATGCGGTCATTGGATTGCTGGAGCTCGGGGATCCGGATGGCCCGGCCCTGGCAGTGACCCGCTACCAATCCGCCGTTGCCAGCCAACAGGCGCAATTGCTGGGCGCGCTGGTCAGCCGGTCAGCCGGCGCCAACGCAGTGCTTGAAGCCCTCGCCAATGGCCGAATTGCGCGCACGGAGCTCACGCCGTTTCACGCCCGGCAAATTGCCAGTCTGGACAACGCCGCCCTTACCAAGCGGCTTGGCGAGGTTTGGGGTTCGGTTCGCACCAGCGACGCCGAGAAGCGCGCCACCAGCGCCCGCTTGCGTCAGCAACTTACCAGCGCCCGCCTCCAGACCGCCGACCTTGGCCGTGGCCGCCAGCTGTTCACCCAGGTTTGCGCGGCTTGCCACAAACTCTATGGCGAAGGCGGCAGCGTCGGCCCCGATCTGACCGGTTCCGGACGCACGCAACTCGATTATCTCCTCGAGAACATCGTGGACCCGAGCGCCGTGGTGTCGGCTGATTATCGGATGACGATTGCCACGTTGAAGGATGATCGCGTGCTGAACGGGGTGCTGCGCGAACAAACCGCCCGCACGGTGACCATTCTGAGTCAAACCGGGGTAACGAGACTGGAGCGAACGGAGATTGAATCACTGCAGGACTCGGCTTTGTCCGTGATGCCGGAAGGGCTGCTCGAGGGGCTGCCGGCCGACGACCAGCGCGATCTCATTGCCTACCTCATGCACCCGCAACAGGTGCCGCTGCCGAAGTAAACCCAAACGCACCGCGGGTCGCCGCGGAGAAGTTCGGCTGGAAAGAAAGCAATGGACAAGAAAGTTCCGGCAGATTAGCCATGGGTGTGAGTCATGATCCGCCGACGCACCGCAATGTGGATAGGCTTAACCAAGTCAATTCGGGCTCGGGGCGTCGCCTGACGGAGAGGAACCAAAACCTGAAACGGTCATCACGTTATGCGTAAGCCAAACCGCCGAGAATTTCTCAAGCAAGGCAGCGCCCTCGCTGCCACCACCGCGGCCTTTGGGCTGCCCTTGGGCGCGCAGCCTTCTCCGGGCGCCAATGACAAAATTGTCCTGGGCATCATTGGGCCGGGCGGAATGGGGATGAATTTGCTGAAGTCCTTCGCGGCGCAAAAGGACGTGGCGATTGCCTACGTCTGCGATCCCGATGCCAACCGCATGAACCTGGCGGCGCAAACGGTGGCGGACATTACCGGCCGACGTCCGCAAACGGTGAAAGACCTTCGCCGCGTGCTCGAAGACAAAGCGGTAGATGCGGTTGTGATTGCCACCCCGGACCATTGGCACGCCCCGGCAACGATTCTGGCGTGCGACGCCGGCAAGCATGTTTACGTCGAGAAACCATGTTCCCACAATATTCGGGAGGGGCGGCTCATGATAGAAGCGGCGCGCCGACACAAGCGCGTGGTGCAGGTGGGCACCCAAAGCCGGAGCACGGAGCACGTTACCAAAGCGATCGAATTGCTGCGCGGCGGTGCGATTGGGGAAGTCCTGGTCGCGAAGGCTTGGAACAGTCAACTGCGCGGCTCCATCGGCCATGCTCAGCCCGCGCCGCCGCCGGAAAATCTCGATTTTGATCTGTGGGTGGGCCCGGCGCCGATGGTCGCGTATCAGTCCAACCTGCTGCCCGGGAAGTGGCGGTGGTGGCATGCGTTCGGGGCGGGCGACATGGGCAATGATGGGGTCCATGACATCGACATTGCGCGTTGGGGGCTGGGAATGGAAACCCACCCATCGTCGGTCGCGGGGTTGGGTGGCAAATATTTCTTCGACGACGATCAGCAATTCCCGGATACGCAGTATGTCGTTTTTGAGTATGCCGGCGCGCGAAAGCGGCAGCTCATCTTCGAGCAACGGATTTGGTCGCCGTATGTCCAGGAAGGCCACGAGAATGGCAACGCGTTCTATGGCACGAAAGGAATGATGATTCTGGGCAAAGGCGGCGGGTGGCAGCTCTTTGGGCCGAAGAACGAGCTGCGCGAAAAAATGACCGGCGCCGCAAACGGTCCGGCGCATCATCGCGATTTCCTGGATTGCATCAAGACCGGGGCACGACCGCATGCCGACATTGAAATCGGGCACTTGTCGGCCACGCTCGTGCATTTGGGCAACATCGCCACGCGCGTCGGCCGGCAGCTGCATTTTGATCCGGCAACGGAACAGATTCTGGGCGACGCGGAGGCGGCCAAACTTGTGCGCCGCACTTACCGGGAAAATCACTGGGCCGTGCCCACGGGGGTATAGATTCTGTCACGCCGCGGCGGGCGACACGAAACAAAGGATCAACCGGCCAACGGGTGGCGGCGATCAGCCAGCGGAAACCGGACCCGGTTGCCCGACAACGCCGCCTGGTAAACGGCCATCACCATTTCCAGCGCCTTCATCCCGGCAAGCCCGCTGCAAATCGGCTCGCGCCGGTTGCGAATGGCCTCGAGCCAGTCATCCACCAATCGGCGGTTTGCCGGCCCAAAGCTCCTTTCCTCGGCACTGAGCTTCAGCCCCGGATCCTCCGGCCAGCGAACCCAGGTATCCGATTTCCCCTCCGGCGACCAGACGCCGGATTGCAAAACGTAGATGGCGGGAAAAACATCCATCAGAATCCGGACTGACCCCGTGCTCCCAACCAGTTCGAGCCCCCAACGGGACACCGTCTCGCGAAGTTTCGCTCGGCTCGTAAAGGTTGCGAAGAGCCCGCTGGGGAACGCGAACTGCGCTTCCACCTCATTCCCGCCGACCGGTCCAATTTGTTCCTTGACCGTTCGCGCGTCACTCCGTTGGAGATCCCGTCCCTGGTGCAAAACCCGCGCCGTGCACCAGGCCGGATCGCCGAAGAGACTGCGCATCAAATCGAACAGATGCGTTCCGAGGACCAGCATGTCCTCCCCCCCGGCGCGGTCGTCCTGCTTGCCCCAACTGCGAACCTGCACCATGTCGCCAATCAAACCGGCGCTCAGCGCGCGCTGCAACTGCACGATGCTGGGGGCCAGTCGCACTTGATGCGCAACGGCAATCTTCAATCCCGCTGCGTCCGCGACGGCCAGAACCTCGTCCGCCTCGGCGAGCGTCGGCATGAATGGTTTTTCGAGGCAGATATGCGCACCCGATTTCAATGCGGCCAGCGCCATGGCATGATGTTGATCAGTCCACCGCGGGGCGATGGCCACCAATTGCGGCTTTTCCTGGGCGAGGAGCTCGCGGCAATCCGCGTATTGCCGTGCCGCCTTCGCCCTTTTTGCCGTCGCCGCCCGGCCGGCGCTATCGGGGTCAGCGACCGCAACCACTTCGACCCCGGGTACGCCATTGAAAATCAAATCCAGTCCGTGCCCGTAATCTCCGCGCCCGGTGTGGCCAATAATCGCGGCGCGAAGCTGGGTGTTGGTTCCTTCCTGGGCGTGCAACGCGATTCCCGCGCCACCCAGAAACAGCGCCGTCTGCGTTAGAAACGTACGCCGCCCGATCGGTAAATGCGCTCGATGGCATTCGTAGTTCATGACGAGTGGAATAATCTCGGCCGCCTCCCCTTGTCAATGACTTGTCAACCTGCCCGCCAGATGAGGGCGCATGTTTAGAGGTTTCCAGAAATGGCCGTCATTGCGGACCGCCGCTCTCCGATCCGGCGCGTTTCCGGGCATGGCTCAACACCGGCCGGGTCGGAGACCGGCGTCCCGGGGCAGCGTCAAACGGCACCGGCCCGATGATTGTCGTGATCCGAACAACTCTTTCGGGGAACGCCAATCCGGGCTGGTGCCGGACCGTGCGGGGGCGAAATCGGCACTCGGACTTCGAGCCAGAAATTGACTCGACCAGCGAAACGGAACATGGAAGCTTCTGGACAGAGACCACCATGAACGTCCACAACCCAGCCAGCGCGGATTTCCCGGTGATGGCTACCGGAAGCTGCGGGCTGCGGATGGGGATCGCCACCGAAGGCGTACTGCCATGAACTCAAATCCGCCACCGCCACCCGTCATTCCAAATGCCAGTAACCAGCTGGGCCTCGCGATCGCCTGTCTGGCGATAGGCATCCTGGCACTCATCTTGAGCCTGCTGGTGATCGGTTTGCTTTTGGGCCTGGTTGGCGTGGGTTTCGGCTGGCTGCATTTGCGTCAGCGCACTGGGCGCAACGGCATGGCCTGGTGGGGCATGGGCCTCTCCGTGCTGGGCATCCTCGCCAGCATCGGATTGGGATTCGTCTATTTTCAGGGATTCAAACAACTCAAACAAACGATGGCGGCGCAACGCGCCGGCGGCGGCATGGGCGTGGAGCAATGGGAAGGTGTGCTGGCGCCGGATTTCTCCGTCACCACCCTCGAAGGCCGGACGATCAAGCTGAGTGAACTGCGGGGAAAACGCGTCGTGCTCGACTTCTGGGCGACCTGGTGTCCGCCATGCGTAAAGGAGATTCCGCACTTCATCCAGCTGCACAACGAAACTTCGCGGGACGACCTTGTCGTCGTCGGCATCAGTTCCGAGGATGCGAGCAAGCTGAAACCGTTCGTCAAGAAGCACGCCGTCAATTATCCGATTGCCGCCGCAGACGATCTGCCCTCGCCCTACGATGATATCCGGTCCATTCCCACCACTTTCTTCATCGATCGCCGTGGCATCATTCAGTCAATTCTGGTCGGCTACCACGAGTTCGCCGATCTAAAGGCGCAGGCGCTGGCGGATGATGTGACGGACGAACCCAAGTCCGCCCCGGCGCGCCCCGCCAGCGGATTGAAAACCGGTTCCATCCCACTAAAGCCGGTGGCGTTGTGGGCCAAACCCCTGCCCGGCGCGCAAGCGCTCTGTCCGGGCGATTGGAATGGTGATGGCGTCAGCGAAATCCTGGTCGCCGCGGGCCGCCAACTGCACGTGCTGGCAGCGGACGGCACGGAATTGAAGACCATCACCCTGCCAGATAATTTCACACTGATCGAATGCGGCCGGCACCAAACGCAAGGTCCGCGTCTGCTGGGCTACTCCAACTGGGGGCATTCGGTGAGCGTGATGGACCGGACGGGGAAGGAAATCTGGTCTTACCCGGCCGCCAACGGCGTGGACGGGGCGCATTGGGGCGACCTGGATGGCGATGGCACCGACGAGATGATCGTGGGTCTGAACGGCGGCGGCGGGCTTCATGCCCTCTCGGCGGATGGCAAGGAACTATGGGCCGTAATGAACATCGGGAACGTGTGGAACCAAGCGGTGGTTCCGGCGGGCAAGGATCGTCCGGCCCTGGTCTTTGCGACCGAAGCCGGGGGCACGGTTCGGGTTTATGATGCGAAAGGCAAACTTCTTCGGACGCTCCGTCCAAATGGCCAGTACTGCTCGCAAATGACGGCCACCGTTATTGATCAGTCGAACACCATCCAGGCAATCGCCATCGGAGGTGGAAGTGCCATTGCCTTCGACGCGGTGGGCCGCGTCGCATGGTCAACACCCGCCATCAAGGACAATGCGGCGTGGCGAAGCGCGACGTTCGCAAGCGGGGACCTCAACGCCGACGGAAGCCAGGAATGGGCATTCGTCGAGGCGTCGGGCGATTTGGTGGTCGCGACGGGCGAAGGGGAGAAGCTCGCCGCGATCTCGAATCCGACCGGAATGAACGCGTTTATCATTGTCCCGGGCCAAGCCGGACGCGGGCGGCTGGTTTTACTCACCTCGGGAACTGTAAGTGCCACTGCATTCGAATGATCCCTCAAGCCCGACGACCGCCGTAAACGGATCGGCTGCTTCATCAATCCGCATCAGGTGGCGCTCCGCAAACGCTCGTTCAGGAAGTAGGAGACGACGTGAGGAGTCTCTAACCAAGCGTTTGCAAACCGGAATCATTCGAAACACCTGCCTTCATCCCCGGCTGCGCACGTGGTTTCGAACGGCCCACCGGCTGGACAATATGTCCGTGCAAGAGCGCCAAAGCGGCAGCTGTTCTCCGCAGCCAGCGTGTGGGTTGCTCCGCGGAAGCGGGGCCCGGCCAGGGCGGCGGGCCAAAAGCAAAAGGCAAGGAGCGGGGGACGGCTTCCAAAACTTTCCCGGCGCTGACCCGGGAGCCGCAGGCTTTTACGGGTGCCTGCCCCGTGAGCCGCAGGCTTTTACGGGGCGGGTTCAAACCACGGATTGGAATGACGCTCCGCTGCGCTCCGGTCATTTCAATCCTTTGGCCATGAGGCCGCGTTGTCATGCGCACAGTATCTCCGACGAATGAGCCAACCCGAAAGCGCTCCGAGAACAACTGGCACAACCGCCCACAGGAACTCGAAAGCGAGATGCCCAACCCACGATATGATGGCAGAGCCGCTGCGAATGACGGCTGCAAAGTCGAGGTCAGCCCAACCTCGAAGCGCGACAAAAAGAACGATGGCAAGTGCGACTGATGCGCCGAAAAGGTAAAGAAATCGCCAGCGCCACAACACACCGAGCACTCCGCCGGCGATTAGCAAACAAATCAAAATGATGGCGATGTATTCCATGAGTGCGAAGCGGCCTAGACAATATGGCTTTGCATGAAAGCGCAAGCGGTGTCTGTTCTCCGGAGTAAGCGTGGGTTGCCGCGCACGTGCGGGGCCGAGCCACCAGCTGTGGGACGCACGCCCCAAACAATGAATGAGCGAAGCACAGACACCATGAAAACCTACATACTCCGCCAGCCCAACCCTGTCCAGCCGCAATCCCCAACCGCCGCCGCGACCTCACTTCCGCGGAGAACTCCAATCCGTGCCACATGCATCTCGCCGCCGCCATTTTGAAAGCCGCTGGCCAGGGGGACGGCATTGTCGTGACAGGGTGCTCCGGCGGGCCAAGCCGCGGTGCGGGGGTGCAATCGCCCCAGTTGCGCGAACGGCGGCGGCCCGCAGACCGTGGCGTCCGACCAAGGACGTGGCGTGGCGTGGGGCGGACAATGAAAATGCGGAGCGAAAACTTCCGGTTCCGCTTGGCCGGACCAAGGAGGCGCCAACACAAGCGCCGATAGCGCCCTTCCGAACCTTCGACCGGGCTTGTTCAACCAATGGCGTATTTGCTGGCTCCGCTTCGCTCCGCAGCAATACACCCTTTAAGGTTAGACGGCGTCATTTGTAACTCCGTGTCTGTGATGATAACGCCTGATAACGCAGGCTCGACCGAGCAAGTAAACGCCGACACCGCCCGCCATCGCAAGCAGATGGTAGCCGGTGAACTCGCTCTCCCACGACAAAGGCTGACGACGCACCAGCGACACAATCAATGGAGGACCAAAGGCAAAACTCACTCCGAGCACCCCGTCCAAGAGTCGCCAATACCAAGGAGCACTGGCGTCCGCGTCCAACTCTGCCGCAAGCTCTGGCTGCTCTCTCCGCAACCGGCGGCGCACGACGAACAGCGCGAGCGTAAGCACAGCGTAAAGCGAGAGCATCCCGATGAGGACGTAGAGCTTCGCGTCTCGTCCCCACAGAACTCCAGCCGTGTGATACGCCGCAAGGAGGGCTATCAAAGCGAGGATGGGAGCGATGCGTTTCACGAGAGGTGGTAGCCGCCTAGACAATATGGCTTTGCATGAAAGCGCAAGCGGTGTCTGTTCTCCGGAGTAA
>CAZIJO010000221.1:0-10134 GCA_964539515.1 uncultured Bifidobacterium sp.
CGCAGCCGCCGGCGTTCGTGATGATCGCGTCGAATTGCTCCGGCGGAAACTGGTCCAGGTGCCGGCGGGCGAGTTGTTGGGCGAGCATCCACTCGCCGTTGTGCGCGTGGAGCGATCCGCAGCAGCTCTGTTCCAGTGGGGTGACGACTTCGCAGCCGTTTGCCACCAGCACTTCAACCGTGTCGCGGTTCACGTCGCTGAAAATCAAATCCTGCGCACAACCAATCAGCATCGCGACGCGATACCGCCTGGTGCCAGCGGCGCGCGTTACGGGTGAAATCAATTCCGCCGAGAACTGCGGTTGCACTGTCGGTGTCATCGCTTCCAGTTCTTGCAACCTCCGGGGCAGCAGTTTCAGGACACCGCTGCGGCGCAAAAGGGTTTGCAGGCCCAGTTGCTGATAGAGCCGGATCGCCCGGCCGACGAGTTGCAGCCGGGCCAGGTCCATGAACAGCCAGTGCACCGTGAACCCCCGGATGAAATCACGCCGGGGCGACTTGAGCACGCGCTGCGTTTCGATTTCGGCGCGGGCGTGCTCGAACAGTTCCGCGTAGTTCACCCCCGCGGGGCACGCCGTCTGGCAGGCCAGACAGCCAAGGCAGAAATACATTTCGTCGCCGAACGCCTTGGTGACGTCCAGTTTGTCATCCGCAATCGCGCGCATCAGGGCGATGCGACCGCGCGGACTGTTGCGCTCCAACTTCGTCGCGTCGTAGGTTGGGCAGGTCGGCAGGCACAACCCGCAATGCATGCATTGTTGCAGGACGGAGTAGTCGAGCGTTGCGAGATGGGAATGACGGATGGACATGGGCCCGCGTCAGTCAAAGATCTTCCCCGGATTCAAAATCCCGCTCGGGTCGAGCACGCGGCGGAGTTCCCGCATCACCCGCATCTGGGCGTCGCCGGCAAACTTGGGAAGAAAACTTTTTTTGGCCAGCCCGATGCCGTGCTCGCCCGTAATCGTGCCGCCGAGCCGGATGGCTTCGGCAAAAATCTCCTTGAAGGCCTCCTCGACGCGGTGCATTTCGTCCTGGTTCCGCTCATCGGTGAGAAAGGTCGGATGCAAATTGCCGTCGCCCATGTGACCGAACGTGCCGACGCGCAATTGGTATTTCCGGGCCACGGTCTCCACAAAGCGGATCATCTTTGCCAGCTCGCTGCGGGGCACCGTGGCATCTTCGAGAATGGTGGTGGGCGCCAGTCGGGCCAGCGCCGAGAATGCGCTTCGCCGGGCGGTGGCGAGCTTGGTGGCTTCGGCGTCATCCTTGGCTACGCGCACTTCCACCGCGCCATTCTTGCGCGCCAGTTCCTCCATCTTGGCGGCTTCCTCGGCCACGGCGGCGGGGTGGCCGTCGGTTTCCATGAGCAGCAACGCCTCACAATCCAGCGGCAGGCCGACCTTGGCGAAATCCTCGACGCAATGAATCGTCGTGCGATCCAGAAACTCCAAGGTGCAGGGAATGATCTGCGCGGCGATGAGGTCGGATACCGTCTGTGCGGCGGCATCCATTTGCGCAAACGTGGCCACCATGGTTTTCTTCGTGGCCGGCTTCGGGATAAGTCGAAGCAATACCTTCGTTATGACCCCCAGCGTGCCCTCCGAGCCAATGAACAGGTCGCGCAACGAATAACCGGCCACGTCCTTGACGCACTTGTTACCGGTCCATAGGACCTCGCCATTGGGCAGGACTACTTCCAGGCCCATGACATAATTGCGGGTGACGCCGTATTTGAGCCCGCGCAAGCCGCCGGAATTTTCCGCCACGTTGCCGCCGATCGTGGATATCTTCATCGAACCAGGGTCGGGCGGATAGAACAGTCCCGCCGCACTGGCGGCATCGGCGAGGGCGAGGGTCGTAACGCCGGGTTCCGCCAGCAGCGTCAAGTTCGCCCGGTCCAGTTCCAGGATGCGGTCCATCTTGACCAGGCAAAGCACAATGCCGTCCGGGCAGGGGAGGCTGCCGCCGCTCAAGCCGGTGCCCGAACCGCGCGTCACCACGGGAGTCTTGGTGGCATTGGCGAGCTGGAGGATTTGGGTAACTTGCGCCGTGGTTTGGGCAAAGACAACACAGCCGGGCAGTTGCTGCATCGCGGCCGTGCCATCGAACGAATAGGCAATGAGATCCTCGCGGGAGGTGAGAACGTTCTCAGGGCCGAGGATTCCCCGGAGTTGGGTGAGCGTATCAGTTCCGCAAGGCATAAACAGTCCGCCGGTGCAGCATGTTCGAGTCAAGGCGCCGGGGTCAAGCAAACGCCGGTGTGCAAGCGGAAATCCTTGCTGGTGCGGCCCCCACGATCGCGCGCTGGTTGAACCGTCCCGCGGGCGGCCTACGGGGTGGGGCGGTGGATGGCTTCCTTCTTCGCTTCCAGTTCCGCCTGCAACGTCTTGCGTTCGTGCGCGAGTTGCTGCCGCAGCTGCTCAACCTTTTCGAATTCCCCGGCCCCGGCGGCCTTGGTGATTTCGTCCTGCAACGCCAGCTCGCGCTCGGCGACCTTGGCTTTGGACTTCATTTCGAGTTCCGCGATTTGCTTTTTTTGCCCGGCGGAAAGTTTGGTCGTGGGCGCGGTCTTGTTCAACCGCTCCATCGCGAGTTCATACGAGCTCTTCATGGCGGCAGGCTATCACCATCCCGGCGGCAAACCAATCCTACTTCTTTTTCCAAGGCATGACCGGAAATGATTCCGGCGGCTTCATCGGGGGTGGCGGCGGCTTCGCCAGCGCCAGATCGGGATCGCTCCCCGCGGCGGCCGGTTGGCCGGGGCGCGCGGCATCCTCGCGCCATGAGGCGATCCGTGCTTGCAGGCCGTGATGCTCGGCCACCGCTTTGTTACCGGATTTCATGTAGAAAAGCGACAGGTTCGTGTGGACGAGTTGCTCCCGGGGCTTGAGTTTTTCCGCCTTGTGCCCCTCGGCAATCGCGGTGGCCAGGTCGCCTTTGCGATAATAGGCCATCCCCAACGATAGCTGCGCGTCGAAGTGGGTCGGGTCGGCGGCCAGGATGGCCGTCAACTTCCCGATGGCACTGTCGAAATTGCCGGTGCTGAAATCAAACAGTGCGTCGTCGTATTGTTCCTGAAGGTTCATTGCGTAAGCAGCCCTGGCCCGGGCGGAAAACCGCGGCGGGTGCCGCCCGGCTCCCCAAGGCTTGGGCCAAGGTAGATCGTCATGCCTGAAACGCAATGCTGCTTCCTCGGCGATCTTCGAGGATCTTCGCCGTTGGTGGGGGAAGACGACTGGATCCGGTGAATGCTTGATGGCACGGTGGCGCAACGGCCGCTCTCGCTCCGGCGGCCCACGTCTTCGCCCGGTTCACGGAACGTCGTCCACCGGCAAGCGGCACCAGCCCCAGATCAGGCGCTGTCGCGTCGCCGCCGTCAGTTTGAATTGCTCGCCGATGCGTTGCGCTTCCACCCAGAAGATTTCCCCGTCCGCCGTTGTCGCCACAACCAGCTTTCGCCGTTGGGCGCGCGGAACTTTTTGATTGGTGAACCAATCCTGGAGTTTCACCGCCGCAGACATCCCGATCGGCTGGAATCGGTCCCCCGGCCGCCAGTGACGCAGGATGATTTTGGCGCCCACCCGGCCCGCATCAAACACTTCCTGGCCGGGCGCGGTCGTCGCGAGTCTTGCCCCGGCTTGGGCTTGTCGTCGCCAGTTAAAAATGACGCCCGCGAATTGAGCCTTCCCTTGTTTGCTGGCCAGCCGGATGACCGCACGATTCCGGCAGAATTCATCGTTGGCGGCGGTCACCTTGAAGACCCGTCCGGTCGGATCGCAGGCCACCCGCAGACCCGGCCGAACCATTATCGGTTCGTCCGGCCGTTGGCGGAGCGATTCGATCAGGTCAAAGCCTGTTTCAATCTTTTGATCCTGCAGCTGGGACTGGATGACACGGCGTTGAAGACCCACCGGCCAGTCGCACAACCGGCGAAGTCGGGAATCTGCTTTGAGTTCAAGCCACGCCCGGGCGGCTTCCTCGGCGACCTCGGCATCCGCACCGACAATGTCCATCAGCCGCCGGATTGTCCGGTCGAGGGCAGGTTGAAAGCGGTCGCGCAGCAATGGCAACAGTTCGCCGCGCACCCGGTTGCGCAGGATGTCGGTCGAAGCATTGCTCGCGTCCTCGCGAAACCGGATGCCCTGCGCTTCGGCCATGTCGGCGAGCTCGGCCTTGCGGACGTCAAGCAGCGGCCGCACGAGTTCGCGGCTTTGGTTGGCCGGTGATGGCGAGCGCCATTTCATCCCGGCCAGGCCTTCCCCGCCCGCACCGCGCAGCAAACGCAGAAAGAACAGCTCCACCTGGTCGTCCGCGTGATGCGCCACGGCCACGGCGCGGCAGCGCCAGCGGACCGCCATGCGCGCCAGAAAGTCGTGGCGCAGTTGCCGCGCGGCCATTTCGAGCGAGAGCCCTTGTTGGCGGGCGAAATGCCTCACCGACCCCCGGCCTGCGCGAAATGGCAGTCCCAGAGCCGCCGCGGTTTTCCCCACGAACCGTTCATCCGCCTCGCTCGCCCGGCCGCGCAGCTGGTGATTAAAATGCGCGACATGCAGCTTCCAACCGAACCGTGGAGCGAGGCAGTGCAGCAGATGCAGCAAAACCATCGAATCGAGCCCGCCCGAAACCGCGACGGCAATTCGCTCGCCCCGGCGGAACAATTGCCGCGCGCGGATGGATTGCTCAACATGTTCGGGCAGGTTCATCACCGCGCAATCGTATCCGTTGGCCGGAAACCGGAGCAAGGGGATACCAATTCGCACCCATCCAAAGCCCGCTCCCGTCCAGGTGTCATCTCCACGAGATCCTTGCGATGCCCTCTGTCCGGTCCGTCATCGGTTAGGCGACATCTCGCAGTGCGCAATACCCGAAGGACACGAAGTCCTCGCGCACATTTCTGTGCAAGCTGCGGCAAAACTGGATCCGAATCAAAGTCGGCGACAAAATTAAGGTCCGGATGTCCCCGTAGTATCTCGGCAAGGAACGGATCACGTTGCGGCAGTACTAAACATTTCGAGTTGGACAGTCAGTTCTCCTCAGGATTCTTTCATTTTCCCCGTTGACGCACCTTGATCAAGTGCTACAAACGTGAGTACTGTCCTTAACGGGTTTGCGATCAAACAAGAGGTCAAATTATGAAAATCACGACCGGGTATCAGAATAAGGCGTTGGTTTACTTGGGTTTGCTGGCCATCAGTGCTGGTTCATTGTGGGGGCAAGGGACAATTGTTCCGCACAGCATTGCATTTGGGCAGCCCGCTGCTGCGCCGCCGGGAACTTATCTTATGGCGAATGCCTATCCCTCGGGGCCGAACGGCGGGTTTTTCGTCTTAAATCTTGCAACCATCAGTGCCGGAAATTATCGGCTAAGCTACTATGGGATTGCAGAACTATACTCAGTGCATGCAGCAAGTTTTGGTGCGGCTTTTACTCCGGCTTATGTCGCTGGCAATGCACCTTTGCTCAACAACAATAACATGCCCGGCTCCTATCAATTCTCGCTGGGTCTCGGACAGAGCATGCTTTTTGGTTATTGGGATGACGCTGTGTCTGGTGGAAGTCCCCTGCCCGGGGGAACGCCTAACATACCAGATTCGACCGACGCATATGGCTGGTTCCGCCTGACGAGACAGGTGTCGGGAGTGGTGATAGCGGATAGTGCGACTGCCATGGGTGGCGGCATTCTTGCCGGCACTTACACCGCAGTGCCCGAACCGACAAGCCTGGCATTGGGATTAGTTGGCGTTGGCTTCGTCGGAATCATTTATCGCCGTCGTCATTGTGCAGGCCATTTCACGCATTAAGTCTGGCGAGAGTCAGAAGGTAGTCGAGGGATGAGGCTTCAAGTGTTATGACCGTCATAACTTGGTTGATGCAGAGCATCTTCTTACCCTCGCCGCGATTGACAGAGGACTGAGAGCTATTATGGCTTGCCGCGTAGAATCCCGCGCTCGAACAGCGGATACTTCGCAATCCAAGTTGGCAGCGCTGGATGTCCTGCGCTGCTTGGTTTGCGCGGCCTTGCCTTTTGCTTTTGGCTCGCCGCCCTGACCGAACCTCGCCACGCGCGCCCGCACCGTGAAGTTGCCCGCGTTCCGCTCCGTGCGGCCCCCCCCGCTCGGGCCGGAAAGCGGTCTTGATATTGAACACGAGGTGAAGTTATCTCGAAAAATTCCCGCCGAATCCCGGCAGCATCACCGTTGGACCTGGGAGGTTCAATCAGCGCGCGGATTGCGCAGGTAATACAAATAGCCGTCCTCCGCACCAATGAGCAGGTCGGGGATGCGGTCGTTGCTCCAGTCCACCGGGGTGGGGCTGGTATCGTGACCTTCGATGTTGCGCGTGCTTACCGGCCCCATGTCCTTGAAGAAGTATTTGCCCTCGCGCGCCGCCGTCTGCCGGAGCCAGGTGGCGTTCACGCTATTCGCCAGGACATCGAGTTTGCCGTCGCCATCCCAATCCGTGACGCAGAGTTTTCGCCGACCGCTTTTGCCCGCCCGACCGGAGTTGAGTTGGAGCGGTTTGCCGGCTTCATCACACAGAACGCGCTGCGGGGGCAGCAGCTCGAGTTTTCCATCCCGGTGGCGGCGTTCGTAGAAGGCAAGGAAGCCTTCATGATCGAGCATCACCAGATCCGGCAAGCCGTCACGATTCCAATCCACGGCGACGGGGGTCGTGCGCCATTGCGTCAGCAATTCATTGCCCGCCGGCCGCAACCAACCCCAGGCGAGGGTGGGTTGCGGGGTGGCCCATTCGATTTCGATTGGGCGGGCCGTCGCGAGCCTGGGCTGCTGGCGCGTGCCGATATTCCGATACCAATGCACCTTGCCCCAGATGGAGTTAACGAGGAGGTCCGGCAACCCGTCGCCGTCCCAGTCGGCAACATTCAAGGTGGTATAACCCCACTTCGCCTCACAGGGGCCTTGGATGGACCCGTTCGGTCCGGCCATGATCCGGATCACTTTGCCGTCGCTCTCCAAAAACTTCGGGGCAGCCCAGCGGGGTTGCTCAACGCCGGGGCCGCTGAGGTTTTCAAAAACGACGATGTAGCCGGCCGTATTGCCGCTGACGATGTCCGTGTCGCCATCGCCATCCCAATCAAACCCGACCGGGGTCGCCAGCGCGCCGCACTTCACCTCGCTGGCTTCCTGTTGAAAGTAGCGGGGTGCGAGAAACTGTGGCGTCCGGTCACCGGCGAGCTTGCCCGTGTTTTCGATGAACGCCACGCGTCCGTCCTCATCGCCGACGATGAGATCGAAATCCCCATCCTGGTCCCAGTCAATGGCCGTCGGCGTGATCATTTGCAAATCCATCGCCAAGGGCTGGCCCGCGGCAGTTGTGAGGCGGATACCGGGTGCATATTTCGGTTCGGTGCGGCTGCCAATGTTTTGAAAATACGTGAAGCCGTCGAGGAACTCGCCACAGAGGAGATCCAGATCCGTGTCGCCGTCGAAATCAGCAAAGTTGGGGGACGGCCAGCCATATACCTCCACGGGTTGGTTACCGGCCATCACTTTGGTGGGCGGACCGTACACCGGTGTCGCGGTCGTCCCGGTGTTGCGCACGAAATAGACGTATCCGTGGATCGGCCCATTCGTCCAGCGGCCGGACGCATCGTACGCGTTATCCCAGCCGTAATCATTGCCGTCGCCGATTCCGACGACCATGTCCACCGCGCCGTCGCCATCGTAATCCACATAACGCCACATGTTGGCGCGGATTTTTTTGGGATGCACATTTGCCGGGAGGGGCAGGGGACTTGGCCGCTCCAGTCCGGTCTTGAGAAAATCGGGATATTCGTTGCCGGGGGTGAGGACCCGGGGCCGGCCGGCAATGTGACTGACCTGCACATCCTGCAATCCGCGGCTGATGCGGCAACCGGGTTTGAAGACCGGCAGCTTGTATTTGGCGGTGTCCCCGGTCGCATTTTCAAAAAAGTAAACGCCGTTGTACGGTTTGTCCGGGCAATTCACCACCAGGTCCAGGTCGCCGTCGCCATCGAAATCCATCGGCAGCGGCCACGCCCACAAGCCGACACCGAGGTCCACCACCAGCCCGGGGTGATTGTACTTGATGCGTTCCAAGGTGGCGGCGGGGACAGAAAAGCCGTTAACCAGCAAGGCGATTGCCGCAACAAATTTGCCGTAGCAGAGCGGGTTCATGCGACCGGGCTATTGGGCGACAAGATCGTTGACCGCTTCATCCGTGGCCTGGCTCAAGACGGCGAGTCCTTCTTCCACCGCAGCGCGGGGGATGGTCAGGGGGGGCGCGATCTTCACGGTTTGGCCCCAAGCGCCCACCGGAGCGAAAAGCAGGAGGCCTTTTTGGAAACAGAGCTCGATGATTCGGTGGGCCAGATCGTGGTTCGGCTCTTTCTGGCCGGGCTTTACCAATTGCATTCCCGCGACCAAGCCGACGGCGGTGACGTGGCCGACTACCGTTGGATGCCGGGCTTGAATCTGCTTCAACCCGGCAAGCAGAACGGGGCCGAGCTGGGCGGCATTCTCCGTTAGTTTGGCGCTGACGATTTTCCGCACGCTGGCCAGGGCGGCGGCGCAGCAGACGGGATTGCCCGTGTGCGTGCTCGTCATCGAGCCGGGCGGAAATTGATCCATAATCGCGGTCCGGCCGATCACTGCCGAGAGCGGCAGCGAACTGCTGATGCCTTTGCCGCAGCAGATCAAATCGGGGGTTACGCCGTAATGCTCAAACGCCCAGAACTTCCCGGTGCGCCCAAAGCCCGCCTGCACTTCGTCAAAAATCAACACGACCTGATGCTGACGACACCAGTCGGCGAGGCGGCGGACGTATTCCACGGGTGCAAAGTCCGGTCCGACGCCCTGGTAAGTCTCCATCATGACCCCCGCAATGTTTTCCGGTTTCAAGCCGGCGCGGTCAATGGTGGCAAGGAAAGTTTCAAAGCGCCTATCAGTTTGCCAGTAACCATCCGGGAACGGGGCGTTCAGGATGGCGGGGTCTTCGTTGACGATCCAGGCCTTCTGCCCGGCCATGCCGCCGGCTTGCTGGGCGCCCAAGGTCCGGCCGTGAAAGCCGCGTTCGAACCCGACGATGCCGATCTTATGCTTGCCACCCACCTTGATGCCGTGGGCCCGGCTCAACTTGATGGCGCACTCGGTGGCCTCTGATCCGGTCGTCAGCAAAAAAACTTTTTCCAGCCCCTTGGGCGCAACCTGCACGAGTTCCTCCGCCAACGCGGCGCGCTCTTCGCTCGGAAAAACATAATTGTGCAGCAACCCGCTGTTGACCTGGTCGAGGATGGCCTGGCGCACCTCGGGCGCGCCGTGGCCGGCATTCGTGACCAGCACCCCCGACGACCAGTCGAGCCAGCGGTTTCCGTATTTGTCGAAGACGAAAATATCTTCGGCGCAATCCCACACAATCGGCGGTTGGCCCCGCATGGATTGCGGTTCGAACTGCCGCAGCTGCTCCAGCGTCCGCACGGAGTCCGGATGGGGCAGCGGGGTGACGATGCGGCGAAACGCGGTTTCCACGCGCGGCACGGCGCACGGCGTGAAGTTGAATTCTTTGCCCATAAACGTCGGCCCAATGATGAACCGGAGTGAACACGCAGGGAAAGCCGGAAGTGGCTGGATAGCATTGCCACCGCGGTGGTTGGTGAAATCTGGTGGCCGGCCGGATCTGCTTTCTCCGGGTGGGGCGATTCCCCGGAAACATGTCAAAAACGGGATTCCGTCCCGGCCAGCCGTTATCAAAGGCCCTGGACGACGCGGGCGATCCACCGCCCGGCGGATCAAAGCGCCCGCTCGTAAATCCGCTGGAACACGCCGCCGCCAGCGCGATACGGGTCAATAATCGTAATGCCTTCCGGGCCAAACCGCGCAGTCACAGGCGCGCCCTTGCCCTCGCTGAGGTATTTGAAATTCAAATCCCGGACAAGGCGGGCGGCGTGGACGATGGCCACCACGATGCGTGCGTCCTCCGCAGTGGGGTAAATCCCCGCCACAGCGTCACGCGTTTCATGCAAGAACTTCATCCGGCAAATCGCCACCAACCCGGCAATGATACTGTCCACGCCGTACCCAACATAGGCGGGCGAACCGTCCGGGCGCGGCACGTCGCGGGTGAAGTGGTTGTTGCTGGTGCGACTGCCGCCGCC